>NZ_PHOA01000002.1 GCF_003687455.1 Kocuria tytonicola
CCGCCCCGCCTCCGGCCCCCCACCCGCCTGCGGCCACCACGGGATCCCGGCGTCCGCCGTGCCCCGGCCCTCGGAACCCCCATCCCGGAAGCCCCCCACCACCGCAGGAAGGTCCACCGTGCGCCAGGAACTCTCCACCCCGGTCCTGCTGCGGGTCATGCGCGTCACCCTCCACGTGAGCTTCGCGGCGCTGCTGGGGCTCGCGTGCCTGCGCTCCGTCATGGAGCTCGGCACCGGGGGCGGCCACGAGCTGCGGCTCGCCCTGGTCCTGGGGCTCGCGGGGCTGCTCGCGCTGACCTACGTGCTCGGGACCACCGTGGAGAGCAGGGTGGCCCGGGGCCGGGCGGACCCGGGGCGGCTGCGCTGGACCCCGGTGTGGCTCGCCGCGGTGACCGTGCTGTGGATCTGCCTGGCCCTGCTGAGCCGGGACTTCGCGTGGGTGGTCTTCCCCCTCTTCTTCCTCTACCCCGTGCTGCTGCCCCCGGTGGTCGCGCTCGCAGCCATTGCCGGGCTCACGGGTGTGGTGGTGTTGTCCCAGCTGCTGCATGTGCCCGCCGGGACCTTCACCGCACCCATGGCCGTGGGGCCGAGCATGGGGGCGGTGGTCGCGCTGCTCGTGAGCTACGGCTACCGCGCGCTCTACCGGGACTCGCAGCGCCACGTGCGGGTGATCCGCCAGCTGGAGTCCACGCGCGCGGAGCTCGCCCGGCAGGAGCGCAGCGCGGGCACCCGCAGCGAGCGGGAGCGGCTGTCCCGGGAGATCCACGACACGCTGGCCCAGGGGCTGACCTCCATCGTGCTGGTCTCCCGGGCCGCCCAGCAGTCCCTCACCGGGGACGACCGTTCCACCACCGCGGCCCGGCTCGCCACGATCGAGGAGACCGCCACCGCGAACCTCGCCGAGGCCCGCCGGTTCGTGCGGGACCTCGCCTCCCCCGCGCTCAAGGAGTCCCTGCCCACCGCGCTCGCCCAGGTGTGCCGCCGCACGGAGGGTGCCGCGCAGGCCGCGGACACGAACCTCTCGTGCGAGTTCTCGGTCCAGGGCGAGGTCCCGGACCTCACGGACCCGCAGCAGACGCTGTTCGTGCGCGCCACCCAGTCCACCCTGGCGAACGTGGTCTCCCACGCCCGCGCCTCCCGGGTGGTGGTCACCCTCGCGGGCTGGGAGGACTCCGTCTCGCTGGACGTGGTGGACGACGGCGTGGGGTTCGACCCGCACGCCCTGCGGCACCGGGGCTCGGACGACTCCTACGGCCTTTCCCACCTGCGGCGCCGCGCGGCCGAGCTCGGCGCCGAGCTCACGGTGGAGTCCGAACCGCGCCACGGCACCACGGTGAACCTCCGCCTCCCGCTCGCCCCGGTGCTGCCGGGCCACGCCACGACGGGCGACGCCGCACGGCCGGGCGCCGCGGCGTCGTCGCCCCCGGAGGCACGCACGGTGGGCACCGCGCCCGGAAAATCCCAGAACCACGACGACAGGGGAACACCATGACCACGCGAGTGCTGCTCGTGGACGACCACCCCGTGGTGCGCGCGGGGCTGCGCGCCGTGCTGGAGTCCGTGGGGGACATCGCCGTGTGCGCCGAGGCCCAGGACGGGCGGGCGGCGCTCGCGGTGCTCGACGGCCCCGAGCCCGGTGTGGACGTGGTGGTCATGGACCTGCAGATGGGCGCGGGCATGGGCGGGCTCGAGGCCACCCGGCGCATCGTGTCCGCGGGCGGGCCGCCCGTGCTGATCCTCACCACGTACGACACCCAGGCGGACGTGGTGGCCGCCCTCGAGGCGGGTGCCACCGGCTACCTGCTCAAGGACGCCCAGCCCGCGACGATCGGGCAGGCCGTGCACGACGCCGCCGCGGGGCGGCCCGTGCTCTCCCCCTCGGTCACGGCGCGGCTCGTGCACCAGGTGCGCACCCCCGCGGCCTCGCTGAGCCCGAGGGAGATCGAGATCCTGCGGGGGCTCGCCACGGGGGCCTCCAACCGTTCGCTCGCCAAGTCCCTGTTCATCTCCGAGGCCACCGTCAAGACGCACCTGGTGCACATCTACGACAAGCTCGGCGTGGACAACCGCACCGCCGCCGTGACCCGTGCCCGGGAGGACCGGGTCATCTGACGTCACCGTGTCCTGCCGGGCGCCGTGGTGTGGACCGCCCGCGGGGCTGCACCGCTGCACTCGCGCGGTGCCGCGGTGCCCGTCGTGCGCCGCGGGCCGACCGGTGACCCGTCGGTGTCTGCCGCGGACGCGCCCGCCCGTTCCGGTCCGTCACCTCACCCCTGGGCAGTGACCGGCGATGAGGGCACCGTTCCGCCCCAGTGCACGCAGGACCACGGCAGCCGGGGGGTCTGCCCGCGGGAGGTGAGCCGGTGCGGGGTGAAGTCCGTGACCGGCGGGACGTCCTCGTGACCCCTGAACACCGGCCCGGTGTAGCGGTGACCGGTGTCCGGGCAGACCATCAGGACGCAGCGGCCCGGGGAGGTGCCCCCGACGTGCCCGGTCCCCGGCGCGGATGGCGCGTCCGGCCCGGGCAGGCGGGCGTCCCCGTGCGGTGCTCGCCCCAGCACGTGCCCGGCCACGGCGTACGCGGCCCCGGAGCTGAGCCCCGCGAACAGCGCGTGGTCCCGGCACAGCGAGACGGCCCCGGCCCGGCCCACCTCCGAACTGACCCAGTGGATCTCGCGGTAGAGCTCGTGGCGCACGTTGCGGAACTCGATGCAGCTGCCGATTCCGGCGATCAGCATGTCCGGGTCCTGGACGTCCTGGGAGCCGAAGGTCACGGAGCCGAACGGCTGCACGCCCGTGAGGCGGACCTCCAGTCCGGACTCCGCCAGGCCCAGGGCCAGTGCCCCGCTGGAGGCCCCCGACCCCACGGGAGCCACCAGCTCCACAGCGCGGTGGCCCTCCCGCAGCAGGCGTCGTCCGAGACCGAGGGCGAGGTCCCGGTAGCCGCGGTAGTGCACGGCGTCGTGGTACTGGCGCATCCAGTGCCAGTCCGGGTGCTCCGCGAGCAGCGCCCGGATCCGGGCCACCCGCCGGTCCTGGTCCGCGCGCAGGGAGTCCGAGGGAGGCATCTGCTCCAGCCGCGCCCCGAGCATCCCGAGCTGCAGCCGGAGGGTCTCGTCCACGGTCGTGGAGCCCACGACCACGCAGTGCAGACCTGCCTCGTGGCACGCCAGCGCCAGGGCCAGGGCGTAGATCCCGCTGGAGGAGTCCACCACGGTGTCCCCGGGGGCGATCCGGCCCTGTGCGAGCAGCTGCCGCACGGCGCCCCGGGCGGACTGCACCTTCATCACCTCGAAACGCAGCGCGAGCAGCCCGGGACGCAGCCGGATCAGGTCCGGCGCACCCACGGCCTGGGCGGCGTGCTCGAGAAGGTCCGGAAGGGCGGCGTCGTCGTGCGGTGCGTTTGTCATGGTCCACCCCAGATCATGTCGACGGTGCGTTCCAGGCCCAGGGAGTCCAGGGCCGTGCGGGCCTCGCGCGCCCGGTGGGCCGCCCCCGGCCGGCGGGCGTCCAGCAGCACGGCGCACACCGTGCCGCTGTGAGCCACCTGGACACCCACTCCCCCGGTCTCCCGGGACACGGCGAGCAGCTCGGGCAGGGCGGGTTTGGGCAGGCGGGTCTGGTTCAGCAGGGCGGAGCGCGTGGCGGCCTCGCCGAGCGCCCGGGCGTCCCCGTCCCCCACGCAGCGTTCGAGCAGGTGGAGGATCCGGAGGCACTCCCGGCGCTCGTGCGGGGTGTAGCCCTGTGCGTCCAGTGCCAGGGTCTCCACCGGGCCGCCGGGCAGGCGGCAGCCCACCAGGTGCACGGGTGGGAACGCGCGGGGCCAGTGCCGGAGCACGCGCGCGTGTCGCTGGGCGAAGAGGACCGGCTCGCACCCGAAGGCCAGCGGGTCCGAGGCGGTCTCCGCCCGGCGAGCCAGCTCGCTGACCTCTCCCCGGGTGAGCCGCAGGGAGCAGCAGTGCCCCACGGCCCGGATGGTGGCGATCACGTCCGCGGTGGACGAGCCCATGCCGCAGCCGGACGGGATGGCGCTCTCCACGCGCAGCTGCCCCCCGGCTGGACGGGGCAGACCCCGCTCCCGGCACAGCCGCAGGGTCAGCTGCGCCGCCCGTCGAGCCTTCTCCGTACCGTGGCCCGCGCGCACGCCGGGCCGGGCGCTCGGCACGAACTCCACTCGGGACTGCAGCGGTGGGAGGGGAACGGTGACGAGCGCGGGCACGGACCGGGTGCCCCACGCGAAGCTGCCCTGCACGAGTTCACCGTGGTGGGCGATGCACCGCCCGCGCCCGGTCCGTTCGGGCAGTGGCGGTCGTGGACCCGGAGCGCTCACGGGGTGCCTCCCGCGTGCTGCCCCGAACGCGCCGGTCCCCCGAGCACCCCGGCTGCCCGGCCGGCCGCGAGGGCGGCCAGCAGCGTCACGAGCGCGAGCGCGGTGCCCGCACCCTCCCAGCCGGCCGCGGCGAGACCGGCCCCCGCCACCGTGGCGCCGAGGCAGACGCCCAGGCTCTGGCCCGCGCCGTTCAGCCCGAGCACCGTGCCGCGGTGTCCCGACGAGGCGCGGACCAGAACGGTGGTCACCACCGCGGCGACCACCGCGTGGGAGGCGGCGAGCACCGCCGTCGCCAGCAGTGCCACGGGGAGCACGGGCGCGAGGAACACCGCCAGGACGGCCCCGGTCCCCACCAGCGCAGCAGCACAGGCGATCCATGCGGCGCAGCGCGCGGAGGGCTGGGAGCGCAGCGCCCGACCCCCGAACCAGTTGCCCAGGAAGAACGCCAGACCGGACAGTGTCCAGACCAGGGAGAAAACCCCGGGCCCCACTGCGAAACGCTGCCAGTAGACGACCGCGAGGTACGCGAGCTGGCCCATGAACGCCGTGGTGCGCAGCGTGGACACCAGCAGCAGCGCGGGAACCCCTGGTAGCGTCCACGCCACCCGCAGCCCGGCCACGTACCCCGTGGGAGCACTCGGCGGCGTCGACGTCTCCCGGCCGGGCCCGCGCACGGCGTGGCGCAGCAGCAGCCACGCCGTGGCGACCGCCAGCACAGCGGTCGCCACGAGGTCACCGCGCCATCCCCACAGCAGGGCGGGGCCCGCCAGCAGGGGTGCCGCGAGCATCGCGGTGAGCGTCATGGTGGCGGAGACCTGCGTGGCCGCGCGCCCGGAGGTGGCCTCGTCCCGGAACCGGTCCGCGGCCATCGCGGAGACGGCGGGGTTCAGCACCGCCGTCCCCGCCCCCACCAGGAGGCAGAAGACCGCCCACGACCACACCGAGCCGAGCACGCCGAGCAGGCACGCGAGCGCCAGCACGGCGAGCGCCCCGGCGGCCGCGACGCCGCGGGACACCCGGTCCAGCAGGGGCGCGCAGCACACGCCCACCACGAGGGCCGCCACACCACCCGTGCCGCGCAGCCAGCCCATGAGCGGGGCGCCCTGGCCGCTCTCCCGGGTGATGTCGACCAGGAAGTTCGAGTAGACGGTGAACGGCACCAGCCCCAGGGCGCACGCCGCGAGCAGGGGCAGGATGCGCGCCGCGATCTGGCGGTCGGTCAGCGCCACGTCACCGTGGGACGCGGTGGCTCCGGAGCGCGCGGTCATCGTGCGGGCTCCCCCGCGCCGGCGCCGCCGGGCCCGCCGTAGACGTGCAGGTGCGTCTGCTCGGCGCTGAACTGCGAGAACGGGAACGGCTCGGCACTCAGCGCCGTGACACCGTGGCCCAGGAACTCCCGGGCCACGGCGGGTGCCGACTGCGCGTAGAGCCCCAGTGGGACGCCCCGTTCCAGGCACCGGTTGCGGATCCGGTCGAAGGTCCCGTTGCCGATCGTCATCCCCGTGGCGAGGACCCCGTCCGCGACCGCCAGCACGTCCTCCATGTCGCGGCTCACGGGGTCTCCCCACAGGGTCTCGCGCAGGGCGAGGTCGCACGGCAGCACCTCCGCACCGCGAGCGCGCAGTGCCGCTACCAGGGGGTTGACCACGCCGATCAGGGCGATCCGCTGGCCGGGGCTGACGGACAGCAGGTCGGCGACGGCGCTGTCCCTGGCCCGTGCGCGCTCGTCCGGCGTCCCGGGCGGCAGGGGCACGCGACGGGCGCGCGGATCCTCGGAGTGCGGTGCCCTGGACGCGAGCCACGCGTCCAGCACGGCCACGCGCACCGGGAGGCAGGGGTGCGCCAGCAGCTCCCGCACGGGCAGGCCGGAGAGCTCCGGGATCTCCGGGGTCAGCTCGCGGGCCTCCACCGCGCAGCCGCCGAAGGCCCCCTCGACCCTCACGAGGATGTACTGGTTGCGGTACAGCTCGGTCTCCGCAGCGAGACGTGTGCCGTGCTGGACGGCGAAGACGCTGCGGGCCACCGGCGCGGGAGCGTCCGATGCACCCGGATGCTCTCTGTCCAGGTGCTCACGGGCCAGCTCCAGCAGCTCCGCCACGGATTCCGGGGTGCGCTCCCCGAGCCGGCTCACCGCAGGCCCTTCGAGCGCAGGTAGTCGGCGAGCTTCTGCGCGCCGTCCATGTTGCGGGGGCTGGAGACCGCCTCCCCGTAGTCCATGACGTAGATGCTGTCGTTCTTCACGGCGAGCGAGTCCTTGAGCGGGGACTGGTTCTTGAGGTAGTCGATCTTCTCCCGGACGGGCTGCTTGTTGTAGTCCACCACCACGATCGCCTGGGGCTCGCTCTTGACCACGGACTCCCAGCCCACGGTGTCCCAGCGAGCGTCGAGGTCCTTGGTCACGGACTCGGCCCCGGCCAGCTCGATCATGCCGTTCAGGGCGGTGCGGTGGCCCGCGGTGTAGGGCTCGGAGGTCCCGGAGTCGTAGACGAGCACGCGTGCGGGCTTCTCGGGCCTCGGTGCCTCCCGCAGCGCGCGCCGCTTGTCCTCCAGCTCCCCCACGAGCTTCTCGGCGCGGTCCTCCACGTCGAAGATCTTCCCCAGGTCCCGGAGGTCCTGGTTGGTGGCGTCGAGCGGATCGGGCTCGGAGGTGTCCCCCTTGTAGCCCTTGCAGGTCTCGTGCTGCATGTAGGAGTTCACGCCCACGTCACGCAGCGAGTCGGGGGTCACCCCGCGGGTCTCGCTGAACCCGGCCTGCCAGCCCGCGAACACCCAGTCCGCCTTGGCGCTGACCACGGCCTCCTGGCTGAGCACGGTGTCGGAGATGGTCTCCGTCTTCCCGTAGTCCTCGCGGTACGGGGACTTCTCGATCACGCTGCTCACCGTCGAGGGGAGCACGATCCCGCGCATCCGGTCCGAGAGGCCGAGCGCGAACATCTTCTCGATCGCGGAGACGTCGTACGCCACCGGCTTCCGTGGCGTGGGGTAGGTGCTGCTCTGCCCGCAGTTCTCGATGGTCTTCTCCGCGCCGGCTGCCGCATCCTTCTGGACCTGCGCACCACAGCCGGTGAGCAGCAGGCACGCGACCACCCCGAGTGCCAGGGGCCCGGTGCGCCGCGTCAGGCCCTTGCCGACGACGCCGCTCGCCCGGTTCTCGTGCCGGGCACCCGTGGCGGGTGGGCCCACCACGCCGGAGCGCGCGGCGGGGTCCGTGCCGTGCGTGGCAGGGTGCGGGGAAGGGGATGTGCTCATGAGGGGTCCTCTCGGGTGATGGGAAACAGCAGGTGGGGTGTCCCGGTGTCGGGACGGGTGATGCTCACGGGCCGCACCCCGTACACGCGTTCCACGGTGTCCGGGTGCAGTGCCTCGTGCGGCGGGGCGTCCGCGACCACCCGGCCCGCGGCCAGCACGACCACGCGGTCGCACAGGGCGGCCGCGAGGTTGAGGTCGTGCAGCGCCATGAGCACGGCCGGGCGCGCGGTGGTCGTGCCCCGCAGGGTGCGCACCAGGTCCGTCTGGTGGCGCAGGTCCAGGTGGTTGGTGGGCTCGTCCAGCAGCAGGTAGGGGGTCCGCTGGGCCAGGGCACGGGCGATGAGCACCCGCTGGCGCTCGCCGCCGGAGAGTCCCAGCACGCTGCGGTGGGCCAGCTCCTGCACCCCGGCGCGCGCCATGGCGTCCTGCACGGCGCGGTCCAGCTCTTCGCGTGGTGTCCGGGAGTTGGCCGCGGCGCCCAGGCGCACCACCTCGGCCACCAGGAAGTCCAGCTCCACCCGTTCCTCCTGGGGCAGCGCCGCGATCCGGGCCGCGGAGTCCCGGTGGCGCATCCGGTGCAGGGGGTCCCCGTCCACCAGCACCGCGCCGCCGCTCGGCACCAGGGCGCGGTAGAGGGCCTTCAGTACGGTGGACTTCCCACAGCCATTGGGACCGACCAGCCCCACGACGTCGCCCGGGGCCACGTCCAGCGAGAGGTCCGGGACCACGGTGCGCCCGGCGACGTCGAGGCGCAGCTCCCGCAGCTCCAGGCCGTCGTTCCGCCCTGCGTCGGGGGCGTTGCATGGAACGTGCGCCGTGCCGTCGGCGGGCGCCCCCGCGGGCGCGTCACGCACCAGGGCGCCTCGCCCCGCCGCCGCCTGCTCGCGCGCGGTCACCGCGATCCCCCGAAGACGTAGCCGGCACGGCGCACCAGCACCAGGAAGACGGGCACACCCACCAGCGCGGTGACCACGCCCAGGGGCAGCTCGCGCGGCGGAACGGCCACACGGCTGAGCAGGTCCACCCAGACCATGAACAGGGCCCCCGCCAGCGGCGCGACCACCACGGTGCGCCGGTGCGCCGGGCCCAGCAGGATCCGGGTGGCGTGCGGGACCACGAGTCCCACGAAGCCGATGGTGCCGGAGACCGCCACGAGCGTGGCGGTGCCCAGGACCGTGAGCACGAACAGCTGCACCCGCATCCGGTCCGGGTCCACGCCCAGGCTCGCGGCGGAGCCGTCCCCCATGGCCAGGGTGTCCAGGTCCCGGGCGCGCCACGCGAGCCACACCAGGCACAGCGCCGTGGCGAGGACCGGCAGGGGAAGCTGCTCCCACGTGGCCGCACCCAGGGAGCCGAGCATCCAGAACATGACGGTGCGGGCGGCGTCGCCCCTCGCGTCGAAGAACACGATCGCGGACATCAGCGCCTGGAAGCCGAAGGAGAGCACCACCCCGGTGAGGATGAGCCGCACGGGGGCCACACCGCCCGGGGTGCGGGACAGCAGGTACACGAGCACCGACGCCGCCAGGGCCCCCAGGAAGGCCGCCGCGCTGAGCGCCAGTGCCCCAAGCGCGGCGAACAGCCCCCAGGAGACGACGGCGCTCGCCCCCACCGCCGCGCCGGAGGAGATCCCCAGGATGAACGGGTCCGCCAGGGGGTTGCGCACCATGGCCTGCGCGGCGATGCCCAGGGCGCTGAGCCCCGCGCCGACCACCGCGGCCAGCAGCACCCGCGGGGTGCGGATCTGCAGGATCACGGTGTAGTCGGTGAAGTCCGCAGCGGGGATCGCCCCACCGGTCACGGCCGCCCGGAGGAAGTGGGCGGTGTCCCCCACGGGGATTGGGGCGGCGCCCCAGGAGATGGCCACGGGAAGGGACGCGCCCAGGGCCAGGAGCAGGGCCAGGACGGTGAGCGCGTGGCCGCGGGGAGACAGGCGTGGTGAGGTGTGCATGGCATCGCAATGATAATCATTCGCATATAGCGGGACAAAATCCGCCCTAGGGCGGTCGGGGACGGACATGCGTCAGCGCTCGGCGGGGCGGGCCCTGCGGGCGGCTGGTGGCCGCGGGGAATCAGTGTCCGGTGGCTTCGGTGATGAGCTCTGCGGTGCGGACGGGGCGGTCGAGCATCACGAAGTGCCCGGAGCGGGAGACCACCCGGGTGGTCACGCGGGCCTCGCGGTCCAGCGCGCGGGCCTGGCGCAGCACGTGGCGCACCCACGCGGAGGGACGACGGCGCGGGAGTCGGCCGTTCGCGGCCACCACGAGCACCGGCAGCCGGGGCGGCAGCGGGGTGGTGGCCCGCAGCTCCTCCAGGTGGTGCATGCACGAGCGGTAGCCCACGAGATCGCGCAGGGAGGCCGCCATCGTGCTCTGCGAGGCAGCCTCGGAGAGGACGCGACACCCCAGGGAGGCGGCCACGCGGCGTCGTGCGGGGACGGAGCCCGTGAAGACGGCCGGGCCCAGGGCACGCCACAGCAACCCGACGGGGCGGGACAGGGCCACCGGGAGCGTGGCGCGGCGGAAGCGTCGGGCGGCCCGGGCGGCGTCGACCCCGTGGTCCGTGCCCTCCGCCTCCGGGACGGAGCCGTCCAGCAGGACGAGTCCCGACACGCGCCCGGGGTGCAGCCGGGCGGTGGCCTCCACGACGGCCGCCCCGAAGGAGTGGCCCACGGCGGTGACCGGCTCCGTGATGCCGAGGGTGTCCAGGACGGCAACGAGGCGTGCGGCCTCCTCCTCGAGCGTGGGCAGCTCCGGGGTGACGGGGTCCCCCGGCGCGTAGCCGGGGCGGTCCACCACGACCACGCGGTACCGGTCGCGGAGCAGGCGTGCCAGCGGGAGCCAGTCCCACAGCACGGAGGCCACGCCCGAGGAGCACAGCAGGACGGGCCCGGAACCGGTGTCCAGGATCCTGGTGCGCCGGCCCGCCACCACGGGGGCACTCACGTGCTCTCGCAGCTCCGGGGTGGCGTCGCGGTTCATGCGGCCACCGGCTCGCGCCGGGACCCCAGCCGGTCCACCACGGGGATCCCGGCCACCGCCACGAGCCACACGACGATGGCCAGCATGGACACACGCTGGGTGATCCCCTCCGTGGGAATGCGGGTGACGACGGCGTCCACACCGGACAGTGCGATCGTCACGATCCCTGCCCAGCTGGCGATCCGCACCACGCGGTCGGACGCAGTGCTCAGGGCCAGGGAGGCCGCCATGGCGAGAACGAAGGCCGTGCCGGCGAGCGCTGAGGACACGGTGTGCATCTCGTGCTGGACGGGCAGCGTTCCGGCGGCCTCCGCCGCGGCGCACTCCGGGGAGACGGAGGGGGCGCACGTCATGGGGTTGATGGCGTCCACCACCGTGGCGGCACCGGCCACGGCCAGGGCGGCACTCCACACGCGCACGGCCACGCGTCCGCGCCGTTCGGTGCGCTGCGCGGGGGCGGCACCGCCGAGACCACCGGGCAGCCCGCGCCACAGCGTGCGCGTCCGCGCGTAGGAGAGCACCGCGATCACGATGAGGAGCATCCCGCAGATCCCGTCCGCCGTGCGCAGCAGGGTGGCCGCGGGGCGGTCCGCCACGAAGTACTCGGACGCGTACGAGGTCCACGGGTGCAGCTGCGGGTCCAGCAGCGGGGCCACGAGCCACGCCGAGTAGACCACCGCCACCACGGAGCAGAGCCGGCGTGAAGCCAGGGTCATGGGAACCGGGTCACCCGCCTGTGGTCGTCGTGGTGCTGCGGAAGGTAGCACCGGTTCACTGTACTAGGACGCGACGATGAAGGCCGCCGTGATGCGGCCACCTGGGACGGCCCCCTTTCACCTGCTCAGTGCACTGCTCTCACGTGAGTGAGGGGATGGCCCCGAGGGGCCACTCAGGGTTAGGCTCGCGGCGGCTTCAGCTCCTCCGCGGTGTGCACCACGCGTTCGTGCTGGGTGGGGTGGATCGCGGGGACCCGCAGCGAGACGTTCGCCATGCCCGTGGACCCGGCCATGCGGCGTCGTCGGCTCATGGGGGCGTCCGTGAAGACGCGGCCCAGGGACTCGGCGTTGGCGCGGTACGCGGCGACCATGGGGTCGTCGTTGCGCCTTTCCTCGTATGCGGTCTCCGGTTCGGCGTGCACCGAGTGGCTCAGCTGGACGACCTCCTCGCGGGCTGAGCGGGCAGAGGTGGCTCGTATGGTCGTCATGCCACAGGCGTACGCAAGTACGTACGTTTGCGCCATGGGCGGGCACCGCATGTCGTCATCCCATCACCTTGTTCGTAAAGCCTGGCCAAGGGGTCTGCTGGCGGAACGGGCCTGCTTGCTCTGCCCGCCTCTGCACGGCGCCACCGTCAACCTCGGCTGGTTCCGACGGCGCAGAGAGACGGTCTGGCTGTGTGGCCATTCGGCTCAGGGAGATGTAGCCCTCCCCGCGACAACGGTCGATCCGGACGCCACACGTGGTTGCGGGGCTCAGGCCTGCGCGGCGAGCGCTTCGTCGTCGTCCTCCGTGGGAAGCGGGCGCGGGGCGGTGGCGCGCATGTCCCGGAAGGTCTTGAAGCTGGCCCAGAGCACCGCCGTGAGGGGGACCGCGAGCAGCGCTCCGGCCACCCCGCCCTGGTGGGCGCCGATGGCCAGCGCAGCAATGATGACGAGACCGTGCAGGCTCAGCGCGGTGCCCATGACCTTGGGCTGCAGGATGTGGTGCTCGATCTGGTTGACCAGGATCACCACGACGACCAGCACCACCGAGGCCAGCGGCCCGGCCGCCACCAGCGCCACCAGTGCGGCCGCCATGC
Organism: Kocuria tytonicola; assembly: GCF_003687455.1. Classification (GTDB taxonomy): domain Bacteria; phylum Actinomycetota; class Actinomycetes; order Actinomycetales; family Micrococcaceae; genus Kocuria; species Kocuria tytonicola. The sequence continues at coordinate 12,358 of NZ_PHOA01000002.1, forward strand.
CGGTGACCAGGGCGCCGACAATGGGGATGAAGGCCCCCAGGAAGATCAGGGCCGCCAGGGGGAACGCCAGCGGCACTCCCATGACGAGCATCGCGATCAGGTCGCACACCGCGGCGAAGGCGGCGATGACCACGGTGCCGCGGATGTACTTGCCCAGCACGTTCACGGAAGCCCGCCCGGCCTCGTTGGCCCGCTCCTGCAGCCGCTCCGGCAGGAACCCCACCAGGAAGTCGGAGATCCGGTCCCCGTCCAGCAGGAAGAAGAACAGCATCACGATCATCAGCAGCGCACCGGTGATGATCTCCGTGGCCACGGAGACCCCGGACAGCGCACTGGATTCCGCGCCGCTGTTCTTGAGGAACTCGGTGACCTGGGAGAGGTACTCGCTCAGGTGGGTGTCGTCCAGCGGGATGCCCCAGCCGGTGAGGATCTCCATCAGCTTGTTCACGCCCTCCTGGGCCTTCCCCGCGAGAGCGGACCACTCGGCGCGCACCGTCAGCGCGATGCCGAACAGCACGGCGGCCAGGCCCACCAGGATGGCCACGAGGCCGGTGATGGCCGACCAGACACGGGTGAAGCCGGCCCGCTGGCGCAGGAACCGCATGATCGGGTTCATGGCCGAGGCGATGATGAGGGCCAGGAGCAGCGGCAGCACCACGATCTTCAAGGTCACGGCCAGCCACACGCCCAGCCCGATCACCGCCACCAGGATCAGGGTCTGCAGGGCCCGGATGGCTGCCCGCCCGTAGGCGTCACGCCACATCTGACGCGGGGTGGGGGCGGGGGGCGGAGCCTGCGGCGAGGAGGTCTGCATCGCTGAGGACTGCTGCTCCGGGCTCTGCCGGGTCGCGGCGGTGCCGCGCGCGGAGGCCGTGGGCTGTGGGGAAGCGGTGGAGCCGGAATCGGTCATCGAGGACGTCCTTGGGCCGGAGGGTCGGGGAGGGCGCGACCGGGCGGTATCCACTGCCTCGGGGCGGGTCCGCCCGCGGTCGCGCACTCACACATTAGACCCGGGAGGGTGGACGCGCACCACCGCTTCTCTCCCCTGCCGGGCTTGTCCGCTCCACCTGTGGAATGGAGACTCGACGGTGTGTCGAGGTAAACCGACCGAACGCGCTGACGAGGCCGTGCGTCTCGCACGTGGGCTCGCCAAGGGTGACTCCCGCAATGTTCAAAGCGACCAGCGACGTCTGGGAGGGCTGATCAGCTCCTCCACCGATCACTGGGTCTCGGACCGGCTGATGATGGAAGCCTGCACCGCCCCCCCACCCCGGCCATGGCTGACACGCTGCGTCAGCTCTACGTGCAAGCGCCACCGGAGTACCAGCAGTCCATTGCCGGCCTCGCGGCAATCACCCATTACGCCCAGTACGGCAACAGCCAGGCGCTGCGCGCGGTGAGCATGCAGCTGGACGCCGAGGGCCCCGGTTTCGCCGACGCCAAGATCGTGGACGTGCTCTCTCGCACGTTGCCGGAGTTCCGCGAGTGCCAGCAGCAGATCGCGCGGGCCGGGAAACGAGTCGAAAAGATCGACCTCGGAGGCGCACAAGACGCCCATTGGCGCCAGGGCACGCAGCAACGCCACCCCCCGGCCGACACCGAGAGCGCGTCGAGGGCGACCCCCGATGCCTCGCTCCAGAGGGAAGTACCCCGCCCGGAAACCCCGCCGCAGATGCCCGGCCACGAGCAGGGACCACCCCCACCCCCGCCTGACGGCCCCAGCATGAGCTGAGCACCTGATGAGCGCAGTGCCCCTGGACCCACACCTGTAGTGGCCAGGGTCACTGCGCTTCCAAGAGACACGAGCCCGAACGCCGCCGAGTAACGCCCCTCCCGGCGCCAGCGGCCCCGTTCCTACGATGAAACCCGAGGAGAGTGATGACCATGTCCCAGCAACGAGTGTTCTTCCACCATGTGAAGCCCTACGCCGTGCCCGATTCGCTGGACGAGCTCCACGGCCCATCCTCTGGGTGGGTGGAACTTTCACATTCGCTGTACTGGGCTCCGGGCCCACGCCGCTTCAACCTCGACGACGACTACGGCATATGGCGCGTCTACGTCTCCGCGCTGGCCGAGGGCACCCTGGCCGATGTCCAAGCCCTGGTCAACGCCGACCGGCTCGTGGAGGTCTGGGACGAGCTCGTCCTGCCCACACGGGTACGCGACCTGTGGGAAGCCCAATTCCCAACCCTTGCCGCCAAACCCACGGCGTAGGAAAACACAGCATGTAAGTCAGTCTCCTGCGCCTCCCCCAAGGCTCAGCTGACTATCGCGGCAACAGGGATCGCCCTTCCCCTCCGGGGCGCTGTCAGTCCGGGTGTGCGCCCGGACACCATGTGGAATCATGGACTTATGCATTCCGCCGAAGGGCAAGCGATGCCGGGCCCGCATCCAAAGAGTTACGACGCCAGGGTGACAACCTCCGCTCCCGTCGCCAGGGCGGCGCCAGCCTTGCAGTAGGCGGTACTAGCGGGCCGGCGTCCATCCGTGCACAACCGTATGCACCGCGGCGTTCGAGACGAAGACTCTCACAATGTCATCGTCGCCCATCGAACGTGTGCCCACTCGGGCCTCATGCTGGTTTTCAGCCCATCTGCGTGAGAGGGATGCAGCGGCTCCCCCGCAGGTTGGATATCCATGCCCATGGATCGGAGGAACTCGGCGGCACCCTCGGATGTAGCGGCGGCGCAAAAGTTTCGCACGGACCGGTCCTGCGCCTCTCTCAATGCCGCCTCGAAAAATCGCTTCCCGATCCCCTGACCCCGGTATTCGGGGTCAACGGCAATTTCTTCGAGCAGCACATTGCCCATAAAGTAATTGACAAGCCCTTTTGGGGTGAACGCCCTCGGTAGACGAGCGTCTGGAGACACACGAGAAATCAGCTCGGACCCGTTGCCCACAGGAGGTGCTGAGTGGACGACGCCGATCAGCTCACGCCCACTCCATGCACCGAACCAGAAGTCGGCGGGAAGCTCAGCGCTGTGTTCCCGCATGAACGCACGCGCAGCGCGGTGCTCAGCATCATCCCAACGGCCAATGCCCCTTGCCTTGACCATGTGAATTTCCTTGTCAGCCAGCCAGCGGGCGCGATTCTGGCGGTGCTCGTCGATGATGCCGTAGGTGATGACCATGCTCGTTCTCCTGTCCATTGACCAACCGTGGATGGTCCCGAGTCGTGAGCGCGCGATCACCAAAGCGCGCCCAAGACTGTTTGTTCCGGTGGCGCCCGGCGCTATCTCTCTGCAGTGTGCAGTACGGGAGCGCTCCCGGCACCACCGGAACTCGATGCTCACTGGTTGACTACCTCGGGTCACCACGCCGAGCTCAGGGCTTGTGGTGCTCCTCGTCGGGTTTTCGGCGGTCGTGGTGGCGCTGCCACATGGTGGCCACGAGCGACCCCACGATTAGCGCCAGTGCCAGGGGAACGGGGTTGCCCACTGCCCCGAAACCTTCCGTCAAGAGCACCGCCAGGCCAAGCAGAGCCAGAACAACGGCGATGGGGTATCCGATCTTCATACCAGAAGCCTTTCCAAAGGGTCGACCCGTCGTGAACGAGCAGACGAATCAGGAACTACCGGGGCCAGCACACAACGGGACCGACGTGGGGCTTCTTGATGGAGATCCCCTTGTCATTCCAGTTGCACAGTCCTGCGATGCCGCCGGCTGCCGCGAATGCTCCGGCAACCACACCGGCGACTCCCCCACCCAAACCGGTCCAAGACATGATTGCCGCGGCCAAGGCGCTGACGCCGGCCCCAGCGGTGAGGATCTTCTGGGCCTGGCCCACTGCGTAGTTGTCCAGCCACAGCTCCACCCCCCACCAGTGCGCCTTGAACCCGCCGTGGGAGGCCTGGGCACCGACGTGGCCATCACCGTCCCGAGTTGCAGCACCGGAATCCATCGCCTGCTTCTGATCCGCGTTGGCCTGAGAGATCGCCTTCTTCACCAGCTCCACTTCGGAGGCCGGGAAATCCTGGCCCGCCGGCAGGTTCAGCGTGTATGCCCCCTGTGCGTCGACGGTGACGTAGGGGTCGTACTTGGCGATCAGCTTCTCGTCCAACCCCTCGACGGAGGTGACGCTCGCGTTGCCGGACGCAGCGTCCGCCGACAGCGCCTGCGAGACCGCGGCCGCCGAGGCCTGCTCAGCCGGGGCTGGCTGCGCATGGGCTGCCGGCAACGAGCCCAGAGCCACCGCGGCGGCCAGGGCAATTCCTGTCGGGTAGGTGTATGCACGCTTCATGACTCGCTCCTTAATGTCTCGGACCATGAGGACAATCCCAGATTGCCACTAACACCAGAAAGACCACAAGCATCCGCCACTAACAGTGTGGATATCCAGCACGCCCCCTAGTTTGTCAATAGCCAAACGACCGGACTTTTCCTCATTACCAGTAGGCTTTTATCTCATTAACCTAAACACTCTGCTTCCCGCTCTTAGTGTTCGCCGTCAAGGCCAGAGCCTGGTGCGGTACTCGATGTCCCATTCCGGGTGGTTGTCCCACCTGATGCAGCTCGCTCCGCCCTCAATTTCTCCAAACTGGGCCAGGGGCGCCGCCAAGGCGTTGAGCAGCTGGTCATCCTCCCAACCGAACACCGCATTACCCGCGCACAAGGACTCCTCACCTCGTCGTGAAAGCGAAAGGTGTGTCGCTCATACCCGTCTACCGGCGGGGCGTCATCCACCAGCATGACCAGCTGACGCTGCTTCACGCCTGATGCCAGCCAGCGACGTGAGCAGCGCGAACCCCATCAGGCGGTGGGCACCACGATCACCGACGCCGCGTGGAACCACACGAACGCGTGGGTCACGTGAAGTGAGGAGCCCTCGGCGCGCGTAGGTGAGAGTCCACCAACCGGCCGGCTCTCCACGATGCTGGACATGAAAAACCGGGCCTGCCTTGCGTCTCCGCAGGTCAGACCCGGTTCGGTGGCTCCCCCGACTGGACTCGAACCAGTAACCCTTCGATTAACAGTCGAATGCTCTGCCAATTGAGCTACGGGGGAATGCACATGTTGCTGCGCAACGAGACGATACTTTACAGCCCCCGCCGGGCTTCCTCAAATCGCCCGGGCGGGCGGCCCCACGCCCCGGCGGCCGGCCGGAGTCACACCCCCATGAGGCTGCGCCGCTGCAGCTCCAGGTCCAGCAGCTCGCGGTTGAGCTGCTGGTAGAGGTCCGGCGCGCGCTGGGCGTTGAGCCGGTTGAGGTGCGCGAGCTTGTCGGACTTCTCCCGGTTGATGTGCATCTCCACGAGCGAGGTGATGACCCCCACCGCGTAGTTGCGCATCTGCTGCTCGGTGGCCGCGGGCAGCGGCGTGACCGAGAGCTGCGCCAGGTACCCGTGCAGCGGTTCGGGCAGGTGGTTCCGCACGGCCTCCAGCCACACGCGTCCGCCCTGCACCTGCTCGCCCAGGTCCGCGCGGGCACCCACCACGGCGTCGTGCATCACCTGGTGCACCCGGTACGTCATCCCCGCGGAGTCGAAGTGCCCCCAGTAGGACAGCGGTACCAGGTCCGGAACCTGCAGCACCATCTCCAGCGCCTCGCGCTCCATGCGGGACACCGGCTCCCGGGGATCGGGAAGCTCCACGGGGCGCGGCCCCTGGGACTCCTCGGAAGTGTCACTGTGAGCGCCCGCCGGCCCCTGGGTGCCGCCCGCGGCCGCGCGCCCGGGTTCGTGACCCTGCTGCCGTGACCGGGCGCCGTCGTGCCCGGAACCGGCAGACCGGGGCCCAGGGGCAGACCCGGCTCCGGAGCCAGCGGGACCGGAGCCGCCGCGCTGCGCGGACTTCGCCGCCGCGCTCACCGCGCGCATCACCTCGTCCGTCTCGATGCCGAGCCACCCGGAGAGCTCCCGGGCGTAGGCCGGGCGCAGGGAGGGGTCGCGGATCTGAGCCACGATGGGCGCGCACGCCCGCATGGCTCGCAGCCGCCCCTCCAGGCTGTTGACGTCGTGCTCCTTGATGGTGGCCCGCAGCGCGAACTCGAACAGCGGGGTGCGGGTCTCCACGAGGTCCCGCACGGCCACATCCCCGCGGGCCAGGCGGAGGTCGCACGGGTCCATGCCGTGCGGCTCCACGGCCACGTAGGTCTGGGCCACGAAGCGCTGGTCCTCCTGGAAGGCGCGCAGGGCGGCCTTCTGCCCGGCGGCGTCGCCGTCGAAGGTGAAGACCACTTCACCCCCGGCGGAGTCGTCGGAGAGGAAGCGGCGCACGATCTTGATGTGCTCGGGGCCGAACGCCGTGCCGCACGTGGCCACCGCGGTGGGAATCCCGGCCAGGTGGCACGCCATGACATCCGTGTAGCCCTCCACCACCACCACCTGCTTGGTCTTGGCGATGGGCCGCTTGGCCAGGTCGATGCCGTAGAGCACCTGGGACTTCTTGTAGAGCTGGGTCTCGGGGGTGTTGAGGTACTTGGGGCCCTGATCGTCCTCGTAGAGCTTGCGCGCCCCGAAGCCGATCACCTCCCCGGCCACCGCGCGGATGGGCCAGATGAGCCGGCCGCGGAAGCGGTCGTAGAGTCCGCGGTTGCCCTCCGAGAACATGCCGGTGAGCTTGAGCTCCTGGTCCGTGAACCCCAGGTTGCGCAGGTGGTGCAGCAGGTGGGACCAGCCCTGGGGTGCGTAGCCGATGCCGTAGGTGCGGGCGGCGGCGTGGTCGAAGCCCCGCTCCCCCAGGAACTTCTGGGCGGCGGCGGCCTGACGGGTGTAGAGGTTGCGCTGGAAGAACTCGGCGGCCACCTTGTGGGCGTCCAGCAGACGCTGGCGGCGGCCCACCTCCTCGCGGTTGGGCGCACCGCCCTGCTCGTAGTGCAGCTCGTAGCCGATCCGTGCGGCCAGCCGCTCCACGGTCTCCGTGAACGGGGTGTGGTCCATCTCCATGAGGAACGCGATGACGTCCCCGGACTCGTCGCAGCCGAAGCAGTGGTACGTGCCCATCTGCGGGCGAACGTGGAAGGACGGCGAGCGCTCGTCGTGGAACGGGCAGAGCCCCTTGTACGAACCGATCCCCGCGGGCTTCAGGGTGACGTACTGCTCCACGACCTCGCGGATGTCCGTGCGCGCACGAACCTCGTCGATGTCTTCACGCTTGATCAGTCCGGCCACTGGGCCAGTTTAGGCACCCCGTCAAACCGGTACGACGCCGCTCGGGCGGGTGTGCAGGGCGCCCCACCTCACCACAGCGGCTTGTCCCCGGTGCGCCAATTGGTGCCCCGGATGCGGTCGTGCAGTGCCACGGCCGAGTGGTCCGTGAGGCACGCGATCTGGTCCACCACGAGCCGCAGCCGAGCGGCCTCCGCGCCGGGCCCGTCCCCCAGTTCCCGCCATTCCGCGGCGAACTCGGTGGCCAGGAACCGCCCGTCCGTCTCCATGAGGGCCTCCACCAGGATGGTGAGGATCTCGTGCTGGTTCTCGTACAGGGGCAGGGCGTCCCGCACGGTCATCACGAACGCCGTGGCAATGCCCTTGAGCACGCCGATCTCCAGCTGGGTCTCCCACGGGACCACGAGCGAGGCCCGGTAGCGGGTGAGCCGGTCGTCCCCGGCCACGTCCCGGGTGGCCACCACCGCGGACATCGCGAAGCGACCGATCAGTTGACTCGTCATGTTCTTGAGCCGCGCGAGGTCCGCGCGGGTGCCGTTCATGCGCGGCACCCAGGCGGTGGTTGCCTCCAGGCGGACCAGGGCGGCGTCGAGCTCCGCGTCCGTGGCCTGGGGCAGGTACCAGCCGCGCGTGCACTCGATGACCCGCCCGCGCTGGGTGGGCTCCGCGAGCAGCTCCAGCTGCAGGGCGTGGGCGGCCACGGCGTCCTCCACGTCGTGCACGCTGTAGGAGATGTCGTCCGCGAGGTCCATCACCTGGGCCTCCAGGCACTTGCGGCCCTGCACCGCGCCCTCGCGGAACCACTCGAACACCGGGAGGTCGTCCTGGTACGCGCCGAACTTGCGGTTGGGGCGCCCGTCCGCGCGGGGCGGGGCGTCCGCGGCGGACCACGGGTACTTGCACGTGGCGTCCAGCGTGGCGCGCGTGAGGTTGAGCCCGGCGGGCTCCCCCGAGGGCGTCATGATCTTGGGTTCCAGGCGCACGAGCAGCCGCAGGGTCTGGGCGTTGCCCTCGAAGCCCCCGATGCCCCGCGTGAGCTGGGCGAGCACCGTCTCCCCGTTGTGCCCGAACGGCGGGTGGCCGAGGTCGTGGGAGAGGCACGCGGCGTCCACCACGTCCGGGTCGCAGCCCAGCGCCTTGCCGAGTTCCCGCCCGATCTGCGCGACCTCCAGGGAGTGCGTGAGGCGGTTGCGCACGAAGTCCGAGGTCTGCGGGTCCACCACCTGGGTCTTGGCCGCGAGCCGGCGCAGCGCGGAGCTGTGCAGCACACGCGCGCGGTCCCGCTCGAAGTGGCTGCGGTGGCGGTTGTGGTGGTCCTCGGTGACGAAGCGCTCGGTGTCCGCGGGCGTGTAGCCGGGAGACAGGGACTCCAGCCGGTCGGGGGTGTGCACGGCGCTCAGCCTCCCGAGACGTCGAGCTCGGCGGCCGCGAGACCCAGCCGTTCGGCGTCGCCCAGGATCCGCGAGGACAGCCAGCCGTCCGGCAGGTGCGGCTTCTTGGGCGAGCCCGCGCGGCCGCGGGGTCCCTCCACGTCCGCACCCGGGTAGGGCGCGTCCAGGTCCAGCTGGTCCAGCAGCTCGCGCAGCGCGGCGAGAGCGGGCACCTGCGCCATCTTCGCGCGCAGCTCCCCGCCCACGGGGTAGCCCTTGAAGTACCAGGACACGTGCTTGCGGATCTCGCGGCAGCCCTTGGCCTCGTCCCCGAACTCCTCCGTGAGCAGCTCGGCGTGGCGGTAGACGGTCTCCGCGACCTTGCGCACGCCCGGCCGGAACCGGCGCGGGCTGCCCTCGAACGCGGCCTGCAGGTCCCCGAACAGCCACGGGCGGCCCTGGCAGCCGCGACCGACGACGACGCCGTCCACTCCCGTGTGCTCCACCATGGCCACCGCGTCCTCGGCGGAGAAGATGTCCCCGTTGCCGAGCACGGGGAGGTCCGGCAGGGCCTCCCGCAGCCGGGCGATGGCGTCCCAGTTCGCGGTGCCCGAGTAGTGCTGCTCCAGGGTGCGCCCGTGCAGGGCCACCGCGGCCACGCCCTCGTCGCGCGCCATGCGCCCGGCGTCCAGGTAGGTCTGGTGCTCGTCGTCGATGCCGATGCGCATCTTCACCGTCACCGGGATGTCCGCAACGGACGCCTCGCGCACCGCCGTGCTCACGATCGCGCGGAACAGGTCCGTCTTCCACGGCAGGGCGGAGCCGCCGCCGCGCTTGGTGACCTTGGGCACGGGGCAACCGAAGTTGAGGTCGATGTGGTCCGCGCGGTCCTCCTCCGCGACCATCCGCACGGCCTTGCCCACGTTCACGGCGTCCACGCCGTAGATCTGGATGGAGCGCGGGGTCTCGTCCGGGTCGTGGTGGATGATCCGCAGGGACTCCGGCCGCCGCTCCACCAGGGCGCGCGCCGTGACCATCTCGGTCACGTACAGTCCCCCGCCGTACTCGCGGCACAGTTTGCGGAAGGACTTGTTGGTCACCCCGGCCATGGGTGCCAGCACCACGGGGACGTCGATGGTCAACGGCCCCAGGTGCAGCGGCTTCAGGTTCAGCACGGCCGGTTCGCGGTCCATGGTCTCAGTCGTCTCGGTGCTCATCGCCTGACATTGTCTCACCTGCGGCCGACGGCGCTCCCGTCCTCCGCGCGCGCGGCACCCGCCGCGATCTGCTCCAGGCGCACCGCGAGCTTGAACGCGCGGATCTGCTCGTCCCGGCGGCCCAGGGTCTTGCACACCGCCCCGAGCTCCCGCAGGCAGGCCACCCACTCGTCCGTGTGCGCCTCGGGGTCCGGCAGTGCCGAGTACAGGTTCGAGGCGTTCTCCAGGGCGTGCGCGGCGTCGGCCCAGGCCATCCGGTCCCGTGCGAGCGCGGCAAGTCCCTGCCAGCACAGGATCTGCCCGGCGGCGTCCCGGCGGGTCTCGCACCCGCTGAGCACTGCCTCGTAGTGCTCCTCCGCGAGCTTGCGCCGCCCGGCCGCCTGCGCCGCCGTGGCCAGGTGGGAGGTCCAGCGCAGGTCCTCGCGGGTCACGAACCCGGTGCTGCCCGCGTGGGCCGGCCGGTCGGGATCCACCCCGGCCACCTCGGCGCCCTCCTGGAAAACCCGGTACGCGTCCCATGGGCGTCCCAGGGCGAGCAGCACGTCCCCGAGCTCCTCCAGGCACCGCACCCGCCCGCGCACGGAACGCGCGGTGCGCTCCGCGCGGCGGTACTGCACGGCGCCGATCCGGTAGTGGTGCTCGGCGTTGGTGAGATTCCCCGCGTCCCGTTCCAGATCCCCCAGCGACGACGCCGCGTCACCCGCCGCGCACCACGCGTCACCCAGGCGGGCGGTGCGCAGGGCGTCCTCGAACAGCGTCCGGGCCTCGACGAGGTCCCCGCGCTCACGAGCGGCGGCGGCGCGCTTGAGCCGACGGGCGGAGGTCTGCGCTGCGAACATGCTGGACTCCTGGAACGGTGCTGTCTACTGGCGGGCGGGCCGACCGGGAAATCTTGTCCAAGGAAGCGTATTGCCCGCACATCGGTGCCCTAAGATCCTAGCGCCGCCGCGGAATTTCGGGCCTGGGCAACCGGGTCAGCGGTGGAGTCGAGACGAATGGTCAGGGCGTCGAGGAGTATGCCGTTGACCAGATGGTGCAGGCGCAGGACTGCATCCCGCCCACCTGGCAGTCCACGCGAGTTGTGGAATTCGACGTCCGCCTCGAAACCCGCACGCAGGAATGCGCCCAGGGGTTCTGCGACCTCTGGGTTTCGGGCAGCTTCGAGACGTAGCTCAATCAGTGCACGCGCAAGGACAGGACGGGCCAGAAGCCGCTCCACCACATAGCCCGCATAGGCCGGTCCCGCCTCGGCAGCATCGAGGGAAGCGAGTTCTTCGAGCCGCCGCGAATCCGGAGCAAGTACCGCGAAAATTCTCTGCGCCATCCCTTCAAGCAAGTCGGAGCGAGTCCCGAAGTAGTTCGCGCAGGTTCCCGTCGGCACTCCGGCCTCAGCATCGACAGCACGGTGTGTCACTGCCCGCGCACCGTCCCGGCCAAGCAGCTGGAGCGCAGCGTCAGCGACAGCTGTACGACGGGAGGGGTTGGCGACCATGCCCGAAATCTTACGCATGACTGCCCAATGTGTGCTTTAGTGAGCAACCAGTACATCTGTAGTGATTGGAGACACCGTGCGAGACCTCGTGTACTACGTTGCCACTTCCATTGACGGCTACATCGCCGCCAGCGACGGCGCTTTCACCGCCTTTCCGCAGGATCCGGCCACTCTCAGGGCGCTATTCACCCGATACCCCGAGACCTGCCCTGCCCACGCAAGAGCCGCCCTGGGCATTACCGAGCCGCCCCGTCGATTCGACACCGTGATCATGGGGTACAAGACGTATGAACCCGCTCTGGCTGTTGACCTGCCGGGCGGCGCGTATCCGCACCTTCATCAGGTTGTGGCCACGCATCGCCACCTGCCTGAGGCACTGGGCTTGACGACCATCAGCGGTGATCTGACAACGCAGGTCACCAACCTCAAGGCAGGCGCTGGACGCGACATCTGGTTGTGCGGTGGTGCGCATCTCGCCGCGCAGCTGATGGACCTCATTGATGAGATTCAGGTCAAGGTGAATCCGGTCATTCTCGGGGACGGGATACCTCTGCTGCCCAGCGCAGACGCACCACGCCCCTTTTGCCTGACTGCCATGGAAGAGCTGCCCGGAGAAGTGGCACTCCTGACCTACCGGCTTCGCCGGGATACCACGTCTCAGCGGGCTCAGCTAGGGCGTGTTTCCCAAACCCTCAGTCTGCGTCGGCAAGGGTGATCGCGTGTCGCGGTTGCAAACGCTCTCGGATGCCGAGTGGGACTTGATCGAGGACTTCATGCCGTCTTCGGACGGGCGGCGGGGTCGTCGGTTCTCGGATCACCGGTTGGTGGTCGAGGGGATCATCTACCGCTACCGGACCGGCTTCGCGTGGCGGGACCTGCCTGCGGAGTTCGGTGCGTGGCAGACGGTGCGGAAGCGACACCGCCGCTTCGCGGGCGACGGGGCCTGGGACAAGGTCCCGACGGCCTTGTTGACCAGGGCAGACGCTAGGGGCGAGATCGATTGGGATGTTGCGGTCGACTCCACCATTGCGCGCCCACCAGCACGCGACGAACACTAGGCGCCTCGCGGGGGCTCCATCGAATTACGTGATGCAGATGCTCGAGCCGGCGGATCATGCGATCGGACGATTGCGCGGCGGACTGTCGACGAAGGTCCATCAGTTGTGCGACGGCAACGGACGTCCCATCGGCATCGCGGTTGGGCCGGGGCAAGGCAGCGACTCGAAGATGTTCCCGTACCTGCTCGCTGCGGTTCGGGTTCCGCGCGAAGGGGCGGGGCGTCCTCGCACCACCCCTGATGCGGTGTTGGCAGACAAGGCGTACTCCTCGGGAGCTCACCGGACTCTGCTGCGCAGTCGAGGGATCACAGCCGTGATCGCTGAACCGCGGGACCAGCAGGCGAACCGGAAACGGCTTGGTTCTCGTGGCGGGTGCCCCCCGTTACCTTTTTCGTGGCGCCTTCCTCCGGGAGGATGAGGGCGTAGGTAGCCAGCCGGTCCCGGCATGATTGGGGCTGCCGCACGAACAGGTGACAGTTGGGGTGTCAGGCCGCGAGGCTCACGGCCGGGTTCATGATGGTCTCGTATTCGATAGGGGTCAATCGACCGAAGCGGGCCTGCCGGCGACGGCGGTGGTAGGTCCGCTCAATCCAGGTGATGATCGCGATTCGGAGCTCTTCTCGGGTCCGCCAGCGCTTGCGGTCCAGGACGTTCTTCTGCAGCAGCGAGAAGAAGGACTCCATCGCGGCGTTGTCGCCAGCGGCGCCGACTTTCCCCATCGAGCCCACGAGGTGATGACGGTTCAGAGCGTGCACGAACTTCCGTGACCTGAACTGGGACCCTCTGTCCGAGTGGACGATGCAGCCAGCGGCGTCGCGACGCCGGGATATCGCGTTGTCCAGGGCGTTCACCGCGAGGTGGGCCTTCATCCTGCCGCTGATCGAGTAGCCGACGATCCGGCCGGAGAACACGTCCTTGATGGCGCAGAGGTAGAGCTTGCCCTCTTCTGTCCAGTGCTCGGTGATATCGGTCAGCCAGAGTTCGTTGGTGTCCTCAGCGGAGAAGTCACGCTTCACGAGATCATCGTGGACCGGCGGCCCGGGGCGCTTCCCGTTCTTGCCGCACTTCTTGCCGAACACGGACCACCACTGATTGTCCCGGCAGATCCGCCACGCGGTCCGCTCGCACATGCGCTGGACAGCGGCCTCCGCTTCGCCGACCAGGAACCGATACCCGAACTCGGGATCATCGCGGTGGGCGTCGAACAACGCGTTCGCCCGGTGGGCCTCGACCAGGTCAGACTCCGTGACCTGTTGTTTTCGCCATCGGTAGTAGGGCTGGCGGGAGAGCTTCAGGACCCGCAGGGACACCGCGACGGGGATACCGTCGGCAGCGAGCTCATTCACGAGCGGGTAGAGGATTTTCCCGGCAGGTTCACCTGCGAGAGATACGCAGCGGCGCGGCGCAAGACCTCGTTCTCCTGCTCCAGCAGCCGGATCCGCTTACGCGCATCACGCAGCTCGGAGGACTCCTCGCGCGACTTGCCGGGACGGTTGCCGTCGTCGATGTCGGCTTGGCGGATCCATTTATGCAGCGTCATCTCGTGAACGCCGAAGTCCTTCGCGATCTGCGCGATCGTGACGCCATCCTCACGGGACCGGGCCACACGCACGACATCGTCGCGGAACTCTCGGGGATATGGAGCGGGCATGGTGCACATCCTTCCAGGCCGCCCTACGGGCAAGCCAGATCAGATGTCACATATCCGTACAGCAGCCCCGTATTTCGTATTTAGACGAAATACGTATATACTTTCCTTATGAATCAGAGCCTTGCCCGGCCAACCCCTGCAGAGCCGGTGAGTTCACTCGCCGAAGTGCTGTCGGCGCTTGGGAACCCTGTACGACTGGCTGTCGTTGTTGAAGTCGCCACCCGAGGCCCCCTCTCCCCCGGGGAGATCCAGGTAGACGTCGCAGCATCCACCCTCAGCCAGCACCTGGGCGTTCTACGTCGTGCTGGAATCATTCGCCAGGAGACAGTCGGCCTTCGACGCCCCTGCCACCTGCGCCGCAAGGAGCTCTCCGCAGGGCTTCCAGGCCTGCTCGATTGCGTGCTTGAACTCGCCGAAGGAAGCCACTGATGCCCCCCAACCGATCACTGCTGGAGTCCAACTTCCCCTTCGTCGACATCTCTCGCCTAGTCGCCGCAGATCGACGAGCCCCAGACCCGGCCTACCAGGCGCACCGCTGGTTCGCACGACGACCGCCAGCCCTTATCCGTGCCACCCTTCTTGCCGCGACCCGCGATCACGAATCGTCGATCGACTCGTTCTGGGCGGATTACGCTCAGCCAGACCATCACCTCATCGGCACGCATGTCCTCGACCCCTTCATGGGTGGTGGCACCACCCTGCTCGAAGCTTCTCGCCTCGGAGCCGGCGTCGATGGGCAGGACGTCGACCCGATGTCCGTAGAGCTCAATCGCCATCTTCTGACACCACCGTCCCGGGACGCGGTCGCGGAGGCGGGCAGTCAGCTCATCGCTCACCTCGAGCGTTCTATGGGGTGGCTATGGCCCTCGACGGAAACGGACAGCGAGTCGTGGCAGGCGCTGCACTATTTTTCGCTAGCGAAGGTCACCTGCCCCGGGTGCGACAGCATGGATCTGCTCTACCGAACACCCGTGCTGGCACGGAGTATCGGATGCCGCGGAGCCGTCGTCCGTGACTCGGCAGTCGATGCGTTCTGCCCTGAATGCTTGTCGCTGCATAGCCTTCCGGCGGACTCGCAAGAACTGATGTGCTGTGACCGGAAGTGGCCGCTTGACCAAGGCACGTTCCGGGCGGGCCGATACCGTTGCCCAACCTGTGGCCTGGCAAGCTCTCACGAGCGCCTCCAGACGGGCACCGCGCCGCGGACCGTGGTCGCCGTGGAAGAGACTCCCCCAGGGCGAGGGCACCGTCGCCTCAGGGCTCCCTACGACAGCGACGCTCCGAGCATCACAGTCCCCGACAATGCGGTGCTGGGGCTCGAGATCGAGGTGGGGCACGACCGCCGGCCCGTGTCGTACGGAATCAAGACGATCCGCGACCTGCACACTGATCGCCAACTCGCCTACCTGCTCGAAGCCATGTCCTGGATCAAGAGGGAAGTCCACAGCCCCCCGCTGGGCCGGGCCCTACGTCTGGCCGTGTCGACCTCGATCACGAGCAATAACCGCCTTTGCGGGTACGCCACGGACTACGGGCGCTTGGCACCCCTCTTCAGTGTCCGCGCCTTCGCGCTTCCCGCCCTCACTGTCGAACTCAACCCCCTACACACATCTGGAGGCCGAGGCACTCTGCGGGCGGCGCTTTCGAGGGTGGCCGCCTCTTGCTCGAACGAAGTACGCAGGAACGTGCTCCGTGGCGAAACTGTGACGCCCGAGCGCATGGCACTCGCAAGGTCTGCCGGGACCGTTGCGCCGGGTGACTCGGTAAAGGAAATTCACAGCACCCCGGCTGCGGACCTGTGCCTGACGGACCCGCCCTACTTTGACTTCATCCCCTACGACACTCTCAGTCAGGTGTTCCGTGCCTGGCTCGCCGGTCGGGATCTCGCGGGAGAACCCGTCCTGCCAGCCGGAGATGATCCCGTGCAACACTTCGCCCAGCTCCTGGGGACGGCTCTGGCCAACGCATCCAAGGCCTGCGTGCCCGGTGCGCTTGTGGCCTTTACCTTCAAAGGCGGAGAGCAGGGCTGGTCCGGCGTCGCCGGTGGACTCAGGCTCGCGGGCCTGCGCGTTACGGCGCTGTGGCCTGTCTTGGCCGACCCAGGCATGGGACATCACTCGGGAGCAGGCAACTGCGAATTCGACATGCTCGTTGTGTGCCGGCCCGCTCCAGTGTGTGAACCGGCCCCCGCGCATTTCGACCCCTCGGCCTGGGCGCGCGCCGTCTCGAATTGGCGACCGCTGTCGGAGACGGACCGGCGACACATGATCCTGGCCGCCAAGTCTCTCTCGCCCCTGCGAGCCGTTATGACCAGCGCAACTCCATCGGCCTGACATCTGCGCCCGTTTGGAAGGTGACGGTTCTGGTGTTCGCGCACACCTCGGTGACGAACCGCTTCATCATCGAGCTGTTGTCAAGCACCTTCAGATCGGAGGCTAGATGGTCTACCAGTGTGCGCGCCATGATAACGATGAGCTTGGTCTCCGGCCGCGAGGCTGTGACGTTGAATCGGTTCAGTGACTGGAGGAACTCTTCTTCGCCTGCAATCACGTCCGGGTCTCCCACGCCGTATGAAGCGATGATGATCTCCCTTTGCTGGCCTTGGAAGTGCTCCACGGTGTCGACTGTCTTGCCGAGGATTTCGAGGTCCGCCGTGGGCCACAGCCGCGCTAGCCGGGACGTTATCGCCGAACGCTGCGCGCGATGCGGCGTGACAATGCCTAGACCGCTGTTGAGGAAATCCTCGAGGTCGAGCGAGCCGGCACTTGGTTGGCTGCTGGCAGCTAGACGCGCATCGAGCAGGTGTGCCAGGGCGACGACGAGGGAGGCCTCCATCTCGTTGGACTGGCCGGACAGCTCGTCGTCATGCAGGAGACAGACCACAGGGGTCTCGGGGTCGAGTAGCGTCGCGTAGTCGTCGCTCCAGGGGAGATCGGCCGGCCAATCGTGGGGGCGGGAAGTGGGCACAGGCGAAGCCAGGGCCAGTCGCTTGCCTGGAGTGTGGGCCGTCAGCTCGAGTGGATAGCCCGCAATCTTGAAGGCCTCAATGATTTCGCTATTCGAGCGATAGTTGATCAACAGTTTCTGCTCGCCGACTCCCCGTTGCATGACGAGGAACTCGTAAAGGCTGCCGACCATGTGCTCAAGCCCCACAGGCGGCGCAACCTGACTGATCGGGGCCAGCTGAAGCTTGTCGCCCGCCACCACCACCGTGCTTTTCTCAGCCATCGAGATGAGGGAAACGATCGAAGAGGCAACATCAACTTGGCTTGCCTCGTCGACGACCACGACGTCGAACTGGACATCCTGACGAAGCTTCCTATTCCTGCTCCTGCCGCCCTCGGTGAAGACGAGCTTGTGGACCTGGTGCGGGTTCGCGGCGACGATTGTGACGTCGTTCCTACCTGGCGCCAGTCGGGCCCGCAACCGATCGGTGTCTTCGTCCGTGCCGTGGGAGGTGCAGCAGGCAATGACCGGGGCGGGCATAGGCGCCCTACCCTCGCTCTGGAGCCGCCACAGCTCGACGTCGGGCACCATGTTGGGAAGGAATCCAGCGACAGACTTCAACACGTTGTCTGTGGCATCGTAGGTGTTGGCCGTCAGCAGGATTCGCACGCCCTCGCCCTTGCCTTTGGCGTCCAGGACGGCCCCAGCGAGGATCCGCGACAGTGTGCGGCTCTTCCCGGTCCCTGGCGGCCCCCAGATCACGCTGAGACGGTGGGTGAGTGCGTGCTCGACCGCAGCCCACTGGTTGTCGTCAAGGGTCTGACGAGCCGCTTCAAGCTCGTGTCGCAGATAAGGCACGTTGCGAGCAACGGCGGTGCCAGCCATGGCCGCGCTGTCCCAAATGAGGTCCTCCACCGGCACACGCGGCGTGGACCTAACGTTGCTGGAATTGCCAGTGGCCGTTGACGACATCATGTGGTCGAGCGCCTTGGGGGTCTTGCCGATGGCCATCAGCGTCGTCTTCAGCCGCCCGGACATGATGTCGACGGAGAGCTTTTCCAGGCTAGTCGCTCCCGTCAAATCAATGAGCCCGGCATCCATCAGTCGCCTGCGCCAACGGGCTCCGTCCTTATACTCGACGCCCTTGACAGCAAGTAAGCCCTTTGTCCGGTCCATCCCCACGATGTCGACCCCGAGCACTTTGTCCATGGTCAGGTACGCCACCCCTGCGGCCTGAGCATCTCTCAGCAGCCCTGCTGCGGTTGCCCCCCGCCTCTGCAGGTAGTAGTCGAACCGCTGAGTGAGTAGTTCAGTGTGATCCTCCGGCACGATGGCGCACGCGAACTCGCCCTCGCTGAACTTCGCATCCCGACTGGCCTCGGCGATCCGATAAATCTCGATCTCCGGGCCCGACAGTTCAAGCTGGACCATCGCATTGTCCCGGTCGGCTCCGACCAGCAGCTCGCTGAGGCGGGCGGATTCGAAGGACGCTTCTCGCTCAGACGCGGTTAGCGCATGAATAGCAGACACCGCCTGCGATGCTACTGCCGCCTTGAGCTTGGTGTGTGCATACCAGAGAAGCTCATCAGAGGTCATCTTGCCGGGGTTATCGAGAGCCTTCAGGTACTTGACCTTTG
Source organism: Kocuria tytonicola (assembly GCF_003687455.1). Lineage (GTDB taxonomy): Bacteria > Actinomycetota > Actinomycetes > Actinomycetales > Micrococcaceae > Kocuria > Kocuria tytonicola. Next base: position 30,835 of record NZ_PHOA01000002.1, read on the forward strand.
GCGCCCACCTCCGCAGGCCGTTCCGGGCGCCGAGGTCTTCGCGAAGCCGCTCACGCACAGCCTGCAACGCAGACAACTGCGTTAACGTCATCTTGAAAGCCTGCTGTTGGACGCGCGCACTCCCGCTGGCCTGCTTCCATTTTTCGTGGGCGCGCTCACTGGGAATCTGGCTAGAGAACGGATCCTCCCACAGATCTGTGGGAGGGGCGAAACCATGGGCGCTTCCGTAGGCCTCCGAACTGTGGTAATCACGAGCGGTGGAGAGCAGTGAGTAGTAGAACGGGGTGCGCGTAGCCAGCAACGAGTCCACAGGTTGGTTTACGACACAAATTGCTGGCTCAAGGACCAGTCGGGCGTTGGCGAGGATCTCTTCTGGCGGGAACAACCAAGCCAGGCTTTTCGCTCCTCCCGGCTGGGCGAGGACCGCATCCAGGTGGCGGCCAACGACCCTGCAGATATGGTCGTAAGTCAGCTGGTCCCAGACATAAACCTGCAGAGAAGCATTCTCGTCGTGTTTGCGAACCTTTTCGACGAATCTGCCAATTTTTGCGAGAAAATTGATGACCCTCGTCTGCTCCTCGTCGATTTCCCGGCGCTCGACAATCTCGACAACACGGAACGATATTGGCTCGGCGAGCCGGTTATTTCGGGTGCCGGAATATATACCGTCGGCACCGAGGGTGAACGTGATTGCTGTCGACGAGTCGAAGTTGGCAACAACGTGGATCTGCGCGTCCGCCCATCGAGGCAGGGAGGCGGTAGCGATGTTGCCCGGGATGAGGCTTGCGTCACCGTCCGAGCGGATCCGGTCGGCTCTATCGACCGTCACGCTCCGACGCCCTCGGAGGCTGTGGTGCTCGTCGAACACTTCATCAGAGGCTGTGGTGACGTCTGCGACGGTCTGGACCGAATTGCGGTCTAGAACTCCCGCTGCGCCCCGGCTCAGTCTAGGGATGCGAGATAAGTGATCGCGCACCTCCGTGGTGGGGATGCACGAGTTCGGCGAGGGTGGCTGTGCGTTGGACCACCTCATACCCAGGTAGTCACAACCACGGCACAGAGCGTTGACGTGAAAGGGAAGAGCCTGCCAGTCGGGTTCGTCCATCGCTTTCGGCAGGTGCTCACCGAAAAATTTCTGTAACGAGTGGACAAGAACTGCGGGCTGAGCAATAACAAGGTCCTTCTCCACTGAGCCCAGAACTTCGCCGGGCGTCAGCTTTCTACCCTCGGTCGCGGCGTAGAGAGCAGTCTGGTGAAGGGTGCTTCCGACATGGGAACCCGGCCAGATGCCCGGGTCAGCTCGCACTAGGAATTCTTGCTGCAATGACTGGTCCTCAAGCCAACCAGCGAGGGCAACGGCGTAGAAGACGGCCTCCATAAGGTATCCGGTACCAGGGTCTTCATTGAGCTTGATGTCGAGGATGCGCAGCTGCCGGCGATTGTCGCTCTTCAGGATCGGTCGCATGCCCCCATCGGAGAGCACCTCGTTGCCTTCCGAGCCAGGCTCCATGACAAAGATGAGGTCTGGCCGTAGCTTGGTGAACTCGATCGTGTGGCCTGCCTGGCTGAGAACAGGAAAATGGCGCCGAAAGGTTTGCCCCACGCTGTATTCGTGTTCGACCAGCACCTGCGATGGCGCGGTCCGAGCAAGGCCGGCCTGCGTGATCGGGATGTTCTGGTAAGTGGTCTTACCGGCGGATGAGACGGCGTGTTCTTCGACGACGAAACCGGCGGGCAGTTGTTGTATGAGGTCCTCCACACAAGTGTTGGCCCATTCCTCTCCGGCTGCGGCGCGGTCTGTAAGGCCCGGGCGGGGGTGCTTCTCTGGCATTGCATCGAGCCCCGACTGCTGCTTGCGGGCCGGCTCTGGAACTAGATTGATTCTCAGCTGTCGAAGGCAACTCGACGAGAGGAATGCAGTCATTGCCTGCTTGCTGATCTTGTAGGTGTTCATCCAAGGAGCCTCTCGTTCACGTTACTGGTGATATAAGTTGTATTGCCAAGCACATGGCGCCTGGCTCAGCTCCGAGAGCCTGGCCCTCATAGTAGTTGAGCCCCCAGGAACGAGGGCTTCACCGTGGTCGATGCGGTCCTGTTTCCACCAGTTCCGCTGGGTACGGGGAGAGATCCCGCCATGTGCTTCTCCCACGGCGGTGTAGGCAACCCATCCCGAGCACTGCTCCGCACGGACTCGCTCCTCGATGAGCTCCAGGGCACGGGCCTTGAATTCGGAGCTGTAGTTCTGAGACATGTTCTGATCCTCCTTGAGGAAGCATGTCGGAACGAAACCCAGAGCTCTTCAGGTGGGGCGTTGTCTGCAACCGCAACTACTGCTGATGAACATCCGGATCTCGCCAGAATGGTCTCCCCAGTGCCCCTGCCGGGGTACCGGCCCACGTCACGAACCGCTTGCTCAACTGCTCCCGGAACACGTCAGCGGACCCGGCGCCCGGCGGGCGACGGGTTCAGGGTCAGGAACAGAGGGTCGCGGAAGCCGTGGTCTGAAAACGCCGAGCACACGGAGTCGGCCAGCTCGTCCAGCGCGTCCTCCCGGGCCAGGGCGATCACGGAACCGCCGAAGCCGCCGCCCACCACCTTGGCACCCAGGGCGCCGGCGGCCAGGCACGCGGTCACGGCGGTGTCGAGCTCGGGGACGGTGACCTGGCAGTCGCGGCGCATGGACTCGTGGCCGGCCACGAGCAGGCGGCCCACGAGCGACCAGTCCGGGTCCGGGGAGGAGAGCTGGTCCGCTATGCGCACCGAGCGGACCATCTCCGTCAGGGAGTGGCGCAGCCGCAGCCGCACACCTTCCGGGTTGCCGCGCAGGGTGACCCCGGAGGAGACGAGGTCGTCGAAGCGTTCGAGGACCGCGGCCGCGTCGTCCTCGGTGGGGTGCTCCGGCAGGGCGTCGCGCAGGCGGGCCACGCCCAGGACGGCGGCCGCGGCCTCGCACTCGTCCCGGCGGGAGCTGTACTGGCCGTCCGCGAGCCGGTGCGGGGCGCGCGTGTCCACCGCGAGCCACGTGAGACCGGCGGCGGAGGGATCGGCGGGCAGGTGGGTGGCGTCGAAGTCGCGGCAGTCCAGGGCGATCATCTCGCCCGCGTGCGAGCGCAGGGAGGCGGTCTGGTCCAGGCCGCCCGTGTTGGCGCCCACGATGTAGTTCTCGGCATCCATGCACGCGCGCGCGAGGGCGCGGCGGTGGGCGTCGTCGGGGTCGTCCTCGCCCGTGTGCAGCGAGTGCAGCGCGAGCGCCACGGAGCACTCCAGGGCCGCGGAAGAGGCGAGTCCGGCGCCGATGGGCACGGTGGAGTCCACCATGAGGTCCGCGCCGAACTCCGCGGGCAGGGCGAGCTCCGGTACGGCCACCGGGTGCGCGGAGGCGCCCGCGGCCACACGGTTCATGCCCCAGGCGACGCCGGCGGCGTACCCGAACCAGCCGCTGATCCCCCCGGGGGCGATCTGCCCCACGCGGGTCTCCCGCAGCCGGTGGTCCGCCACGGACTCGTCCGCGTCCTGCAGGGACAGCGCCCGCAGCACCCCGTCCGTGCGCGGTGCGGCGGCGGTGAGGGTCACGTACTGGTGCGCGAACGGCAGGCACATCCCGCCCGAGAAGTCGATGTACTCCCCCATGAGGTTGGCGCGCCCGGGCGCGGCCCACACCCCCGCCGGCGCGCGGCCGTAGGCCCGCTCGAAGCGCTCGCCCAGCTCCCGTGCCCGGGCGGCGACGTCCGGCTGGGGCACCCACTGCGGGCACCCGGCTTCCTCCGGCGGGGCGACGACGCTGGCTTCACAGGACACGGACGGTTTCCTCACGTGGTGGATCGGGTGGTGCGGGGTGACACGCCATTGTCCCCTACGCGCCGCGGAAGTGCTGCTCCAGCTCCTCCAGGGTGCGGTCCTTGGTCTCCGGGGCCACACGGTGCACCCACACGAGCGCCACGAGCTGCAGGGCCACGAAGATCAGCACCGTGTACCCCACCCCCAGGGCGTCCGTGAGCAGGGGGAAGGTCAGCCCCACCACGAACGTCATCATCCACAGCAACCACGCGCACGCGCCCATTCCCACCCCGCGCACGGACAACGGGAAGATCTCGGACATGTACAGCCACGTGACGGTTCCCACGCAGCACTGCTCGAAGCCCACGAACACCACGATGCACGCGAGCACCGCCCACGGCCGGGCCGTACTGTCCTCGGGGATCAGCAGGTAGCACAGCGCGAACGCGGTCAGCGAGGTGATGGTCCCCGCCAGCCCGGTGAGCAGCAGCGGGCGCCGGCCCACGTGCTTGAGCAGCACCATGGCGAGCGCCACGGCGGCCACGCCCACGAACCCGGGGATGATGTTCGCGTAGAACGCCCCGTTGCCGCCGAAGCCCGAGTCCTGCAGCACGGTCACGCCGTAGTACTGGATGGCGTTGATCCCGGAGATCTGGTTGATCACGGCCATGGCCGCACCGATCCCGAAGATGCCGCGGATCCACGGCACGCGCACGAGGTCCAGCACACCGGCGGCGGGACGGTCCGCGTCCTGCGCGGCGAGCTCCCGCACGCCCTCGGCCTCGTCCCCGGTGTAGGCGTGCTGCCGGATGCGCTGGAGCACCCGCACCATCTCGTCCAGGCGGCCGCGGCGGGCCAGCCAGCGCGGGGACTCCGGCACCACGGCCATCCCCACCCACAGCACCAGCGCGGGCACCGTGGCGAGCACCTGCATGTAGCGCCACACGTGCGGGATGTGCCCGAACGCCGTCGCCAGACCCGCGTTGAAGACGAACGCGAGCGCCTGCCCACCCACGATCATCAGCTCGTTCTGGGCCACCACCCGCCCGCGCAGGTGGGCGGGCGCCAGCTCCGCGAGGAACACGGGCACGATCACCGACGACGCACCCACGGCCAGTCCCAGCACCGCACGGAACGCCACGAGCACCCCCACCGAGGGGGCGAGCGCGCAGCCGAGCGTCGCGGCCACGAACAGCACCGCGAGCACCGTGAGCACACGACGCCGCCCGAAACGGTCCGCGAACCGCCCACCGAACGCCGCGCCCCAGGCCGCGCCGAACGGCAGGATGGAGGCGACCAGCCCCTCCAGGAACGGAGTGAGCCGCAGGTCCGTGACCAGGGAGGGCAGAGCGCCGTTGATCACGCCGGTGTCGTAGCCGAACAGCAGCCCGCCGAACGTGGCCACGGTGGCGATCAGCCGCAGCCGCCCGTTCAGGGGCTGGGTGTCGGGTGGAGAGGCCGCGCGGTCCGAGCGGGGTGTCACCTGGGAGCCGGTCATGGAAGTCCTTTCGTCCGTGAACGTCATACCACGGTCCTCACCGCGGAAAGCACATGCGCGGGGGTGGGGCGGTGCTCGGGCAGGCCGCGCATGCGAAGGCCCTCCCGCCGAGTGCTCGGAGGGAGGGCCTTCGCGGCAGGTGCTAGGGGTGCCCGATATTCGTCGGGTGCACGCGGTCCCCGCGTGCACCTCCCCCGCAGCTGGGTAGAGGATCAAGGTATTGCCATGACCCACTCCCCAACCCGCCGCAGCACATTCCCGCCACCTTTCATACTGGGTCTGGCGAGGCAGTCTTCAACGACGGGTCTGATGGGCGGGCGTCAGGAACGAGCGCGACGGTGCCGGACAAGAAGGTAGACAGTGGCTGCGGCAAACATCACCGTGGCAACCACGGAGCCCTCGAAACCAAAACCGCCGCCGGTGAGCCAGCTCGGAGACCCGTCCACCGTGGAGTAGTGCGCCATCCGAGTTGCGAAGGGGTTGTTCGACACAGCCGCTCCCCAGATGTTCCCCTGCGCCCAGTTCCACACGGTGTGCCAGGCACACGCGGCCCACAGGTTGCCGGTGACATACGTCCACGCCGCCAGGAAAGTGGCGAAGAGGAAGAGATTGAGCACCGTCACAACGGTTGCTCCACCGTTCGAGCTGTGCAGGGCCGAGAACACGACTGCCTGGAGGAGGAACGCAGCAGGTGCACCCCAGCGGGCGAGGGCCTGACTGAGGTACCCCCGGAACACGATCTCCTCGGTGGAGCTCTGAATCGCGAATCCGACGAGGACGATGAGAACACCTCCGAGCGCACCCCAGGAGAAGGATCCGAGAGTGGCGGTTCCTGCGATCAGATTGACAGCCACAACGATGGCGGTCATGCCGAATCCCACCAGGCTGCCCACGAGGAGACCGCGGAATGCTCCAGCGGTCAACCCGACACTGCGAATCGAGCGTTTCTCCTTGAACTTCACCCATGCCAGCAGGGCCAGTGCCCAGCCCAGGAACGGGACGGTGAGGCCGAGCTGAGCGATCATCGACTGAGGCGGAGTGTCGTCAACCATCAGCAGCGGCAGAAAGACGAACTGGCCAAGCATCGCCAGGCCTGCGACGAGGAGTCCGACCACTGGCCCAGTAGGACGCCGTGCCTCCTTCATTCCCTGCAGGATCAGGGGAGGTGAGCAGGATCCCGGAGATCTTGACGTGATTTCATGACGAGGCGAGGACGCGGAGGACATGATTCCCTTTCGAGTAGCGGCAGTATTGGTGGACCCATGCCCTCCTCTTCGAGGGAAAGGGCGATGGGGATCCATCGTGACACCTAGTCCAGGACCAGGGTCTCGGTCTCCGTGACCACCCGTGCCACCCCGGCGGCCAGGAGGTTGTCCACCACGGCCACCAGCGGGCCCATGGAGTCGTCCACCTGGATCTCCACCGGGTAGTCGCTCACGAGCAGCGCCAGCAGGGTCTCCAGTGCAGCACCGGACTGCTCCGGGGTGGCGCCGGCCGTCCCGGGGACGTAGCCCAGCAGCACGTCCGCCACCTCGTTCGGCAGGGGCTCGTCGTGCGGGTTGGCGGGGTCGAACGGGCGGTAGCTCACGGCGAAAGCACCGATCGGGCCCTTCCCCTCCGTACCGTCCACCGTGCGCCGCAGCACCACCGCGCCGTAGGCCCCGGCGGTGTCCGAGAGGAACTGCTTGTTGACCGCCCCGATGCTCACGTCCCCCACGGGATCCCACGCGTGCACCGCACGGTAGAAGGCCTCCACCGCCCGGGTGAGCTCCACCGAACCGGACGCGAGGTCCTCCACGGACTCCGCGTCCGAGCCGTCCGCGTTCTGGCCCATCGTGGGCTGCGGCAGAGCACCGGCGTCCACGCGGACCACGCGCGAGCGCATGGTGTGCACGAACCCGAGGGAGCGGGCGAAGCCCTCCCCTGTGGAGCCCGGGGTCATGCGCGTGCGCAGGGCCTCGACGGGAGCACCGGCCTCACGGGCCGCTGCCCGCAGCCGGGACACCAGTTCCCGCCCGATGCCCTCGTGGCGGTGGTCCGGGGCCACCTCCACGAACAGCCACAGCCGCTGCGGGTGCCACGCGGAGGCGTAGCAGACCCCCGCGGCGACCGGGACGTCGTCGTCGGTGGCCACCAGCGTCGTGGAGAAGCCGCTGTGGTCCTCAGCACCGAGCCGGGCACGGAACGCCTGGACGGGCGCGGACTCGGCGTCGGGCCACAGTTCCAGCAGGCGGAGGTCGTCGTCCTCCTGCCAGAGGCGGTAGTCGATGCTCATGCGCTCACTTCTCCAGGCGCTCGGCCAGGTACTGCTGCACGCGGTCCAGGCCCACGCGCTCCTGGGTCATCTCGTCCCGGGAGCGGATGGTCACGGCCTGGTCCTCCAGGGTGTCGAAGTCCACGGTGATGCAGAACGGGGTGCCGATCTCGTCCTGGCGACGGTAGCGGCGCCCGATGGCCCCGGCGTCGTCGTAGTCGATGTTCCAGCGGCGGCGCAGCTCGGCGTCCAGGGTCTGCGCGGCGGGGCGCAGGTCCTCCTTCTTGGACAGCGGCAGCACGGCGGCCTTGACCGGGGCCAGACGGGGGTCCAGGCGCAGCACAGTGCGGGTGTCCACACCGCCCTTGGTGTTGGGCGCCTCGTCCTCCACGTACGCATCCACCAGGAACGCCATCATGGAGCGGGTCAGCCCGAAGGACGGCTCGATGACGTACGGGGTGTAGCGCTCGCCGGAGGCCTGGTCGAAGTACTGCATCTTGGTTCCGGAGGCCTCGGTGTGGTTGCTGAGGTCGAAGTCCGTGCGGTTGGCCACGCCCATCAGCTCACCCCACTCGGAGCCCTGGAAGCCGAAGCGGTACTCGATGTCGATGGTGCCGTCCGAGTAGTGCGCGCGGTCGTCCTCGGGGACGTCGTAGCGGCGCATGTTGTCCGGGTTCACGCCCAGGTCCACGAACCAGTTCCAGCACGCCTCGACCCACTCGTCGAAGTACTGCGTGGCCTCGTCCGGGTGGATGAAGTACTCGATCTCCATCTGCTCGAACTCGCGCGTGCGGAAGATGAAGTTGCCGGGGGTGATCTCGTTGCGGAACGCCTTGCCGATCTGTCCGATGCCGAACGGCGGCTTCTTGCGGGCGGCGGTGACCACGTTGAGGAAGTTCACGAAGATGCCCTGGGCGGTCTCCGGGCGCAGGAAGTGCTTGCCCTCCTCGTTGTCCACGGGGCCCAGGAAGGTCTTCATCAGACCGGAGAACTGCTGCGGCTCGGTCCACTTGCCGTCCTGGCCAGTCTCCGGGTCCTTGACGTCCGCCAGCCCGTTGACCGGCGGGTGCCCGTGCTTGGCCTCGTACACCTCCAGCAGGTGGTCCGCACGGTAGCGCTTGTGGGTGTGCAGGGACTCCACCAGGGGGTCCGTGAACGTCTCCACGTGCCCGGAGGCCTGCCACACCGCGGACGGCAGGATGATCGAGGAGTCCAGGCCCACCATGTCCGCGCGGCCACGCACGAAGGTCTGCCACCACTCGCGCTTGATGTTCTCCTTCAGCTCCGCACCCAGGGGCCCGTAGTCCCACGCGGAGCGCGACCCGCCGTAGATCTCCCCCGCCTGGAACACGAAGCCCCGGCGCTTGGCCAGGGAGATGACATTGTCCAGGGTGGATTTCGGGGCCATGCGGTCTCACTTCCGTTTCTCGCGCGGGCCTCGCGAGGGCTCGCGCGTGGGGATCGGTGGGCTCAGGCTCTCGACCCGCGCGGGCAGAGCCGTTCCGCTCCAGGGTAGCGAGGTTCCGCAGGCCGGACCTAACCCCCGCGCACGACGACGCCGCACGGCGGACTCCCGCGCGCACCGCCCGCCGCTCAGTCCGTTCGGATGCTTCGCCCCCCGAAGCGCGTGGGAGTGATTCCCGGGGCCACGAACCGACGCCGGGCGGCACCCGCTCACTCGTCTGCTTGGGGTCTGTCGTGGCTGTGGTGTTCGTCTGGAAGAGAGAAGGAGTGCAAGAAGATGCGAACGCGTCTCTCTCCGGCACGTTCCGATGTGTCGCCCGGCATCTTTCCTTCACCTTTGCGGCGCTGCTCAGCGGCCTCCGAGTGACGTTTGAGGGTGCGCAGCATCTCTGTCGTGAGCGCAGCCAACTCCTCAGAGGTCATCCACTGCGTGTACGTCGTCAGCGTTCCTGCCTCAGACCACGGGGAGTCTCTGGCTGAACCCGCGACCGAGCGGCGGAGATCGTTCACCACTGCTTCGACGGTCCAGTCCCGCAAGCCCTCCACCACCACGGCCGGTGCAGTGCCGACGTCTTCGAAGGAGAAGCTTTGCGCCCGCCACCACCGCTGCCGACTCGACCCCGACCCCTCGACCTCACCAACGAAGCCGTACTTGGCCAGCTGGCGAAGGTGGTAGCTCGTCTGCCCACTGCTCTCCCCCGTCTGCCGAGCCAGCATGCTGGCCGTGGCCTGCCCCTGATCTTCGAGCAGGCGATACAGCCGCATCCGGAGCGGATGGCTGAATGCCTTCATCTGCTCAGGCGTCATCGCCACGGGCAGGTTCTTGTCCTCATCCATATACAGAGATACCTTTGCAGAAATTCCTTTGCACAACTTGGTTTGTACTCAGTCTAGAGGTGCCCATGGTCCCGCTCCATCGTTTGTCAAGCCCCCGCCGCGTTCATCCTTTCCATGCTCACCTCGGCGCGGTGGGCATGGCAAACCTGGCAGACGGCGTCATGCAGACGGGCATTGGCCTTCTGGCGCTCACCCTGACCCGGTCCCCGTCCGCCATGGGCGCACTCAGCGCCGCGGTCTGGCTCCCATGGCTCCTCCTCGGTTTGAGCGCCGGCCGAGGAGTCGACCGGTGGGACCGTCGCCGTATCATGATCGTTGCGCTGACCATGCGCGCGATCCTGCTTCTCGCAGTCACCGGTCTGGCGATGGCCGGGCATCTTACGATCCTGATCTTGGTTTTTCTGGCACTGTCCTACGGGATCACCGAGGTGTTCGTGGACCTGGCTGCACAGGCACAGGTCCCCGCCTTGACAGGACGGTCATCCACCGAACTGCAACGCGCCAATGCGCGCCTTCTCTCCCTCGAGCAGATCACCAACGGATTTATCGGCCCTCCCCTAGCCGGATTGCTCGTCGGCTTGGGCGCCGCATGGGTGCTCGGGCTCCCCGCCGTCGCCGTCCTCGCCGCGGTGCTCGTCCTTTTCCTTGGTCTGCGGCGCTGGCGTGCCCCCGCGACGCGAAGCGCCCCTGAAGATGATGAAAAGAACCATCTGAATGGCGGACTCAGGATTCTGTGGCGCCACCCGGTACTTCGACCCCTGATCTTCTTTGGAGCGCTGTGGAACGCCGGTTCCACCGCGATGGGCGCCGTGCTACTGCTCTGGATGGTCGGGCCGGGTTCCGCAGGGGCCTTGACCCCGCAGACGTGGGGGCTGGTTGTCATCGCTCTTCCTGCCGGCGCCTTGCTTGGTAGCTGGCTGGCCACCTATCTTTTGCGACGACTGCCCGAGATGACCGTCTTGCTCTCGTGCTGGGCCGTCGGTGCCGCGGCCCTTGTCGTCCCCCTGATCTCTCCGAGCGTGGCCGGTATGGTGGCCTACGGCTTGATCGCCGGAATAGCCGGCGTGATTGGAAACGTTGTGTCCGGCTCCATACGGCCCCGCATGATTCCTGACGCCCAGCTCGGACGGGTTGGGGGTGCCGCGCGTTTCGTCGGTTTCGGGATCATGCCTGTGAGCGCCCTGACCGCAGGGCAACTTGCAGCCATCGTGGGAATCCCGGCCATCATGATCGCCGCTGCCGTCACAGCAGAGCTGGCGACACTGTTGGCGGGAGCCACCGTGAGCCAGAAGCTCATCAACGCCCACGAACTCACCTGAGTCGAACAGAGCGGCGATGGTGACGCAACGGTGTCACCTGCCGCTTCGTTGACCCATCACGTCGTTAATTTCGAACACCTACGAAACGAACGCGGAGACGCCCGTGAGGGCGCGGGCCACGATGAGCGAGTTGATGTGGTAGCTGCCCTCGTACGTGTGGATGGCCTCGATGTCCGCCATGACCTTGGCGATCCCGTACGGACTCAGCAGGCCGTTGCCACCGAGCGCGTCCCGGGCCTGCGCGGCGGACTGGCGGGCCAGGCGCGTCGCGGTGGACTTGGCGAGGGCGGCCTGCATCATGGCGAGCTCGTCCGCCTCCTGGACGTGCGTGAGCTGCGCCATCATCCCGGAGCTGGCCGCCAGGTTCCCGGCAACCTCCGCGATCACCTGCTGGACGAGCTGGAAGCTCGCGAGCGGCCTGCCGAACTGGATCCGCTCCAGGGCGTAGTCCCGCACGATGTCCAGGATCGCCTGCTGGGCGCCCACGGCCTGCCAGCCCACCCACGCGCGGGAGTCCTTGAGCAGGCCGTTGGCCGCCTGGAAGGACGCCGCACCGGGCAGGAGTGCGTCAGCGGGCAGCCGGAGGTCCGTGAGCTCGATGTCCGCGTTCTGCATGATGCGCAGACCCATCTTGTGCTCGATCTTGGTGGCCGCGTACCCCGGCAGGGACGTGTCCACCGCAAAGCACTTGACGAGGCCGTCCGCGGTGTCCCGGGCCCACACCAGCGCGAGGTCCGCCACGGTGCCGAGCCCGATCCAGCGCTTGGAGCCGCTGAGCACCCACCCGTCCGCGTCCCGCGTGGCGGTGGTGGCAAGACCACCGGCGATGTCCGAGCCGTGCTCGGGCTCGGTGAGGCAGAACGCGCCCAGCTGCCGCAGCTCCATGAGCCCGGGCAGCCACGTCTGCTTCTGCTCCTCCGAGCCGAAAGCGGCGAGGGTGCCCACGATCAGCTCGTTGTGGATGCCGAGCAGCGCGGACAGCGAGAGGTCCGCGCGGGCGATCTGGGTGTGCACCAGGCCCTGGAACAGACGGGAGCCGCCGTCCTGGACCAGCCGCCCCAGTCCGAGCTCGGCGAGCCCGGGCAGCAGCTCCCGGGGCAGCTCCTCCCGGTTCCACGGGTCCACGCTCTGGTGCCGCACCTCGTGCTGCAGGTACTCCGAGATGGCGTGCAGCCGCTCACGCTCCGCCGCGCCGAGCTGGTGCTCCAGGTGCAGCAGGTCCGGGGTGGGGAGGGATGCGGTGGCGCGCTGGGGTGATGCGGCTGGGCTCATGGTCCTGGTCCTCGTGTGGTGGGCAGGTCGATAGTGGTACGTCCAACTATAACGGATTCATGGATTTTCCGTGGTGCGGATCACATGGGGTGCCCACGCCCGGGGCTGCGCCGCTGCGAGCCCGCAGGCCGGTGCCCACTAGAATGCGGGCATGCCCCAGCACGAGCCCCTCCCCCGCGATCCCATTGCCGAAGCACGGCGCAACTGGGAGCGCGAGGGCTGGACGCAGGCCGCCGGTCCCATGGCAGCCGTGACCTCGATCATGCGCGCACAACAGCTGCTGCTGGGGCAGGCGGACCGCATTCTCAAGCCGTTCCGGCTCACGTTCTCCCGCTACGAGGTGCTGGCCCTGCTGAGCTTCGCACGGGAGCACAAGATGCTCATGAAGAAGGCGAGCGCCCTGCTGCAGGTGCACCCCACGTCCATCACCAATGCCGTGGACCGTCTGGAGGACGCCGGGCTGGTGCGCCGTGAGCCGGTCAGCACGGACCGCCGGGCGGTGAACGTGGCGCTCACCCTCGAGGGTCTGGAGATCGTGGAGCAGGCCAGCCGCGCGCTGAACGAGCAGCTGTTCCTGACCACGGGCTTCGAGGAGCAGGAGGTGGAGACGATCGTGGCCGCACTCAGCGGCTTCCGTGCGCGCTCCGGGGACTTCACTGCTCCCGAGAACCTCCCTGTGAGTCTTCCCCCGTCCCCGCCCGCAGCGTCGTGATGATCCCGGAGAAGTCCTTGCCTGCGTGGCCGTCCGTCACGAACTGGTTGTAGAGCTCCGCAGCCAACCGCCCCATGGGCGCCGTGGCCCCGGTCTCGTCCAGCGCGGTGGCCGCGAGGTTGAGGTCCTTGGCCATCAGAGCGCCGGCAAAACCGGGTTCGAAGTCGTTGTTGGCCGGGCTCGTGGGCACGGGGCCGGGAACCGGGCAGTTGGTGGTCAGTGCCCAGCACTGGCCGGAGGCGTTGGAGACGACGTCGAACATCGCCTGGTGCTCCAGCCCCAGCTTCTCCGCGAGCACGAACGCCTCGCTGACCGCCACCATGGACACACCCAGGATCATGTTGTTGCAGATCTTCGCGGCCTGGCCCATGCCGTTGCCGCCGCAGTGCACCACGCGCGCGCCCATGATCTCCAGCAGCGGCCGCACGCGCTCGAACACCTCCGGCTCACCGCCCACCATGAACGCGAGGGTCCCGGCGGTGGCGCCCACCACTCCCCCGGAGACCGGGGCGTCCGCCGCGGTGAACCCGGCGTCCCGCGCCAGCTGGGCGGCCTCCTGCGCCTCGGAGATGTTGATGGTGGAGCAGTCCAGGAACGTGGCACCCGCGGGAGCCGCGGCGAGCAGGCCCTCGGCGCCGTCGGCCCCCGTGTAGGCGTCGATGACGTGCCGGCCGGACGGGAACATGGTGATCACCACGCCCGCCGCGCGCACGGCATCCTGCGGGGTGTCCACCACGTCGACCCCCTGCTCGCGGGCCGCCGCGCACGCCTCGGGGACGATGTCGTAGCCGGTGACCCGCACGCCCGCCTCCACGAGGTTCGCGGCCATCGGGCCGCCCATGTGGCCCAGGCCCAGGAAGGCGACGGCGGGGAGCTGCTGGCTGGTGGTCTCGGTCATGACGTTCCTCGTTCCAGGAGTGGTGGAGATCCGGGGGTGGTGGAGTGCCGGGGGGCTGCGGACGACGACGCCGCGCGGCTCAGCTGCCCGCGGGCATCACGAAGCTCGCGCCCTCCTTGGCACCGGAGGGCCAGCGCGTGGTGACGGTCTTGGTCTTGGTGTAGAACTTCAGCCCGTCCGTGCCGTGCTGGTTGAGGTCCCCGAAGCCCGAGGCCTTCCAGCCGCCGAAGGTGTAGTACGCGATCGGCACGGGGATGGGGACGTTCACGCCCACCATGCCCACGTCCACGCGGGTGGTGAAGTCCCGGGCGGTGTCCCCGTCACGGGTGAAGATGGCCACGCCGTTGCCGAACTCGTGCTCGCTGGGCAGGCGCAGGGCCTCCTCGTAGTCCGCGGCGCGGGCGATGCACAGCACCGGGCCGAAGATCTCCTCGCGGTAGATGCTCATGTCCGTGGTCACGCGGTCGAACAGGGTGGCGCCGACCCAGAAGCCGTCCGGGTAGCCGTCCACGGTGGCACCGCGGCCGTCCACCACGAGCTCGGCACCCTCCTTCTCACCGGCGGCGATGTAGGTCTCGATGCGCTCCTTGGCCTGGGCGCTCACCACCGGTCCGAAGTCGGAGGACTCGTCCAGGGACGGGCCGAGCGTGAGCGTGGCGATCCGCTCCTCGAGCAGTGTCCGCAGGGTGTCCGCGGTGGCCTCCCCCACGGGCACCGCCACGGAGATGGCCATGCAGCGCTCACCCGCGGAGCCGAAGGCCGCGCCGATCAGCGCGTCCGCGGTCTGCTCCAGGTCCGCGTCCGGCATGATCACCATGTGGTTCTTGGCGCCGCCGAAGCACTGCGCCCGCTTGTTGTGCGCGGCCGCCGCACTGTAGATGGACTGGGCGATGGGTGTGGAGCCCACGAAGCCGATGGCGCGCACCCGGGGATCCTCGATCAGCGCGTCCACCGCGGTCTTGTCCCCGTGGACCACGTTCAGCGTGCCCGCGGGCATCCCGGCCTCCAGGGCCAGCTCCGCGAGCCGCACCGGAACGGAGGGGTCCCGCTCGGAGGGCTTGAGCACGAAGGTGTTGCCCGCGGCGAGCGCGATGCCGGTCTTCCACAGCGGGATCATCGCGGGGAAGTTGAACGGGGTGATTCCGGCCACCACGCCCAGGGGCTGGCGCAGGGAGTGCACGTCAATGCCCGTTCCGGCGCCGCTGGAGAACTCGCCCTTGAGCAGGTGCGGTGCACCGGCCGCGAACTCCACCACCTCGATGCCGCGCTGGATGTCACCCTTCGCGTCCGGGAAGGTCTTGCCGTGCTCGTTGGAGAGCAGGGTGGCCAGCTCGTCCATGTTCTCGTTGATGAGGTCCACCCACTTCAGCAGGATGCGCGCGCGCCGCTGGGCGTTGAGCCCGGACCACTCGGGGAAGGCCCGCTCCGCAGAGCCCACGGCCTCCGCGACCTCCTCGGCGGTGGCCAGGGGAACCTGCGCGCTCACCGCACCTTCCACCGGGTTGTAGACGTCCTGGGTCCGGCCCGAGCCGCCCTCGGTCCTGCGGCCGTGGACGAAGTGGGGA
Source organism: Kocuria tytonicola (assembly GCF_003687455.1). Taxonomy (GTDB): domain Bacteria; phylum Actinomycetota; class Actinomycetes; order Actinomycetales; family Micrococcaceae; genus Kocuria; species Kocuria tytonicola. The sequence goes on from NZ_PHOA01000002.1 coordinate 46,431, forward strand.
ACGAGGGTCATGGCTGCTCCTGGGGTGGGGTGTGATGCACGTCTCCCCCGAACGTAGCCCCACTTCGTTGGACGTGCAACTACTTTGGCGCACGACGCCGCCCGGGTGCGTTCACGTGTCGCCTCGCGCGCCCTGCCCTCGCACGTCCCGGCACCGGCCGTCCTGACCCGTGGCCCACCCCGAGCACTCCGGAGCCGTCTGAGACACCTGGGGCTTCCGCGCACTCCCAGAGCACCTGAGACAATGTGCCCATGAGTGACAACGCCTACGAAGAGCTGCCGATCCGCGACGAGATGATCCGCCTGGGCCAGGCCCTGAAGCTGGCCAACCTGGCCGAGGACGGGCACGTGGCCAAGACCCTGGTGGCAGAGGGCAGGGTGACGGTGAACGGCGCGGTGGAGACCCGGCGCGGCGCCCAGCTGCACCCGGGCGACGTCGTCGCCGTCGAGGGCTCCGGGCTGCCGGGGGTGCGTCTCGTCTCCGCGTGACCGTGGCGAGCTGCGCGCCGACGCCGCATGGAAGGAGACGCGTCCGTTCGGCACCCGGGTGGGAACTGACGGGAGCGCGGCCACGGCCCCCTGAGGCAGGTCGTGGAGAGCCGTGGACCCGGCTCAGCCCACCAGCGCGCGCAGGTACTCTCCCACGTGGCCGATCTCCTGCGGGGACACCCCGTGGCCCACGTTGCGGTACTGCACCTTGGTGGCGTCCGCGTGCTGCTGCATCCACTCCGCGGTGAAGTCCACCATCGCGGGCGGGATCACCGGGTCCTCGGGGTCGCGGCCCCAGAACATGGGCAGGGGCTCCTCGCGCAGGGCGGTGTCGTGGAAGAAGTCCGCCTGGGCGTCGTCGTGCGCCACCGGGACCACGAAACCGGAGAGACCCACCACGGCGTCCACCAGGTCCGGGGCGTGACGGGCCACCGTGGTGGCCATGGCCATGCCCTGCGAGAAGCCCAGCAGGATCACGTGGGTGTGCTGCAGGGACTCGTCCCGCAGCCACTCGACCACCGGCTGCGCGGCGGCCACCACGGCGTCCGTGGTGAAGCTGAGGTCATCCGCGAGCGGGAACCACTGGAAGCCCATCCCCGCGCGCTGCGGCGCACGCACGGCGACGTAGCTGAAGGACTCCGGCAGGGACTCGCTCAGGGCCATGAGGTCCCCCTCGTGCGAGCCGTAGCCGTGGAGCAGGACCACCAGCGGGGTGCCTGCGCGGTCGTCGGGGTCGTTGTTCCAGATCACGTGAGGGGCTTGCTGCATGCCACCATCCTGGCACGCGCTGCCGGTCCCGGAAGTCGCGTCCACCCCTTTGGGCGTGTTAGAAACCGATCATGGATCAGAGCACCCCAGCGCAGACCCCGATGGCCGAAACCCCGCAGACCCCGACCGCCGAACCGCTGCACCCGTGGCACCCGTGGCACCGCATGGTCTCCATCGGGGACTCCTTCACCGAGGGCGTGGGTGACCCGGACGACTCCGTCCCTGGCGGCTTCCGCGGCTGGGCGGACCGGGTGGCCGAGGAGCTCGCGCGCACCACGGACGACTTCGCCTACGCGAACCTGGCCATCCGCGGGCGTCTCTTCCAGCCCATCGTGGACGAGCAGCTGGAGCCCGCCCTGGAACTCAAGCCGGACCTCGTGACCATCAGCGCGGGTGGCAACGACATGCTGCGCCCCGGCGCTGACCCCGACGACATCGCGTCCCGCCTGGACGTGGTGGTCGAGCAGATCGCCGCCACCGGCGCCACCGTGGTGATGTTCGACGCCGCGGACATCGGCAACACCCCCGTGATGCGTGGCATCCGCGGGCGCGTGGCCATCTGGAACGAGAACGTGCGCACCGTGGCCGCCCGCCACGACGCCGTGCTGGTGGACCTGTGGGGGCTCAACCAGCTGAGCGATCCCCAGATGTGGGCCCCGGACCGCCTGCACTTCTCCCCCCTGGGCCACCAGCTGCTCGCGTGCGAGACCCTGGACAGCCTGGGCGTGGACCACGGTCTCACCCCGGACCACCCCGAGGCGCGCCCCGAGCGCACGTGGCGCGAGGCCCGCCGGGACGACATGGTCTGGGCCCGCAAGTACTTCGTCCCGTGGGTGGGCCGCCGCATCCGCCGCCGCAGCTCCGGCGACTTCATCACCGCCAAGCGCCCCGCCTTCGGCCAGGCCACCATCCCCGGCGCGGGCGAGGAGATCCCCCAGCAGGCCGAGGAGGCCTGAGCCCTCCCGCTCTGCTCCACCACACGACGACGGCGCCCGCGCCCTTCCGGGGGGCAGGCGCCGTCGTAGGTCAGCCGCAGCAGGCAGCCACCCGCGCGCTCAGTCCCCCAGCACCGTGGCCCGCAGTAGCCGGCCCACCTGCGGGGTCTCCAGCAGGAAGCCGTCGTGGCCGTTCGGTGAGGTGATGGTGTGCACCTCGTGCTCACCGGGCAGCGCCTCGGCGAGCTCCGCGGACTCCTCGGGCGGGAACAACCGGTCCGAGTCCACGGCGGCCACGAGCCACTCGCAGCGGGTGCGCGCAAGGGCCTGCCGCAGGCTGCCGCGGCCGCGGGCGACGTCGTGGGACATCAGCGTCTCGTTGACGCTGAGGTACGCGTTCGCGTCGAAGCGCGCCGCGAGCTTCTCCGCCTGGTGGTCCAGGTAGCCCTCCACCCGGTAGCGACCCCGGCTGCCGGGGTACGTGCCCGCGGGGTCCTCGCGCGGCTGGGGCTCCCGGCCGAAGCGCGCGGCGAGCTCGTGGGCGCTGCGGTAGGTGATGTGCGCGATCCGCCGTGCCAGGCCGAGGCCCTCCACGGGGTGCGGGCCCGCGTAGTAGTCGCCGTGGCGGAACCGGGGGTCCTGGCGGATGGCGAGCGCCTGGGTGCGGCCCCACGCGAGCTGCTCCGCGCTGACCCGGGCGTTCGCGGCGATCACCGCGCACGCGGCCACCCGCTCGGGGTGACACACGGCCCACTCCAGCGCGCGGGCCCCGCCCATGGAGCCGCCCACCACGAGCCGCCACCGCGGGATTCCCAGCAGGTCCGCGAGCCGCGCCTCCGCGGCCACGGTGTCCCGCACGGTGATGCGCGGGAAGCGCGAGCCCCACGGGGCGCCGTCCGGGGCCAGGCTCGCCGGGCCGGTGCTGCCGTGGCAGCCGCCCAGGATGTTCGCGCACACCACGAACCACCGGTTGGTGTCGATCGCGGCCCCCGGCCCCACGAGCCCGTCCCACCAGCCGTCGGTCCCGGCGGCCACGCGGCGGTCCAGGGTGTCGAAGGGCGCAGTGTCCCCGTACCCAACACGGGTGCCGCGCGCCACGTGCGAATCGCCCGTGAGCGCGTGCTCGACCAGCACTGCGTTGGAGCCGTCCGGGGCCAGCTCGCCCCACGTCTCGTAGGCCAGGCGCACGTCCGGAAGACGCACCCCGGACTCCAGCTCCAGCTCCCCGAGGTCCGCGCGGCGCACCACGCCGTCCCGGCGCACGGCGGGCGCGGTCTGCACCGCACTCACGCCGCACGCTCCGCGCCCGCGCCACCACGCGCCGTCGACGACGCCGCTGGGCCACCTCCGCGACCCGCGCCCACCGCCGCGTCGGCGACCACGGCGTCGTCGCCACCCTGTGCCGACTGTGCCGACCGCGAGCGCGCCGGCTCCTGCGCGTCCCCCGCGGTCGGGGCGCCTGCCACCGCCGCGAAACCGGCCTCCAGGTCCGCGAGGATGTCCTCGATGCCCTCGGTGCCCACAGAAAGCCGCACGAAACCGGGTTCCACACCCGCCGCGAGCTGCTCCTCGGCCGAGAGCTGCGCGTGCGTCGTCGACGCCGGGTGGATCACCAGCGAGCGCACGTCCCCGATGTTCGCCACGTGGGAGTGCAGACCGAGCGCGTCCACGAAGGCGATCCCCGCGTCCCTGCCGCCGTCCAGGACGAAGCCGAGGACGGAACCGGCTCCTCGGGGTGCGTACTTCCGGGCGCGCTCGTGCCACGGCGAGGAGGGCAGGCCCGCGTAGGAGACGGAGCGCACCTCGGGGCGGGCCTCGAGCCACTCGGCCACCCGCTGGGCGTTGGCCACGTGGCGCTCCACGCGCAGGGAGAGCGTCTCGATCCCCTGCTCGATGAGGAACGCGTTGAACGGTGAGATGGCCGAGCCCAGATCACGCAGCAGCTGCACGCGCGCCTTGAGCACGTAGGAGAGGTTCGCGCCGAACGCGCCGCCCTCCCCCAGGTCCCGCGCGTACACCAGGCCGTTGTAGGTGGGGTCCGGCTCGTTGAAGCCGGGGAAGCGCTCGGGGTCCGCACCGTAGTCGAAGCGCCCGGCGTCCACGATGAACCCGCCGATGGCGGTGCCGTGCCCGCCCAGGAACTTGGTGCCCGAGTGCAGCACGATGTCCGCGCCCCACTCGATGGGCCGCACCAGGTACGGGGTGGCCACGGTGTTGTCCACGATCAGCGGCACCCCGGCCCGGTGGGCGGTCTCCGCAATGGTCTCCACGTCCAGGACGTCGTTGCGGGGGTTGGGGATCATCTCCCCGAAGAACGCCACGGTGTTGGGCCGCACGGCGTCCCGCCACTGCTGCGGGTCGTCCGGGTCCGCCACGAAGGTGGTCTCCACCCCCAGCCGCGCGAGCGTGTGCTTGAGCAGGTTGTAGGACCCGCCGTAGAGGGAGGGGCTGGCCACCACGTGACTGCCCGCGCCGCCCAGGTTGAGCACCGCCAGCGTCGCGGCGGCCTGCCCGGACGAGACCATCAGTGCGCCCACGCCGCCCTCGAGGGAGGCGATGCGGTTCTCCACCACCTCCGTGGTGGGGTTGGTCAGGCGGGAGTACAGGGGTCCCATCTCCTGCAGGGCGAACCGGGCGGCGGCCGTGTCCGCGTCCGGGAACACGAAGGACGAGGTCTGGTAGATGGGCAGCGACCGGGCTCCGGTCACGGGGTCCGGGTTCTGACCGGCGTGGATCTGCCGGGTCTCGAAGGACCAGCCCTGGGGGTTGTCGGGGGTGGGTGCAGTGCTCATGGCCGTGCTCCTGTGCAGGATCATGGGCCTGGCGACCGTCCGCACGGCGCCCGCACGAACGGGCAACCGAGGGCCCGCGCTTGCCGCAGACGTCGGACGACGTCCCGGCCAGGTCTTCACCCAGGGCACCCCGCCGCGGTAGGGAGGGTTGCCGGTCAGCAAGCTGGGGCTTGGCGCTGACTCTCGTGACCTAGGCCTCCATTGTGGGAACCACCCCGGCACCCGTCAAGCGAGCGTTCCGTCCGGGTGGTCCCGTGTGTTGCACCGCCCGATTTGGACGGCCGTATGACGGGTGTCACGATGACTGCATGAAGCTGGACCACGTTTCTTTCGCAGCACAGCCGGACGGGCTGGAGGCCACCACCGAGCGGATCGCGGACCGCCTGGGGATCGAGCCGGTCAAGGGCGGGGTCCATCCCCGCTTCGGCACCCGGAACATGATCCTGCCGCTCACCGACCACCAGTACGTGGAGGTCGTGACCGTCCTGGAGCACCCCGCTGCGGAGAAGGCGCCGTTCGGCCAGGCCGTCCGCGCCCGTTCCGAGGCCGGCGGTGGCTGGCTCGGCTGGGTCGTGGAGGTCCCGGACCTCGCGCCCTTCGAGGACAAGCTCGGGCGCCCCGCCGCCCCGGGTTCCCGGCTCTTCCCGGACGGGCGCCAGCTGGAGTGGCACCAGATCGGCGTCAAGGGCCTGATCGCGGACCCCCAGCTGCCGTTCATGATCCACTTCGACTCCGCGGACGCGATGCACCCCTCCCAGGCCCGTCTCACGGACGTGCGCCTCACCGGCATGGAGATCGCGGGCTCTCCCGAGCGGGTCACGGACTGGCTGGGCGGTCCCGTGGAGGACGTCCTGCGCTCGCTGGACGTCACCTGGAGCGCCCCCAACGGCACCCCCGGCCTGATGGCGGTCTCCTTCGACACTCCGGACGGCACCGTCACCATCTGAGCCCCGGCATCCTGGCGGTGCCACGGTGTCATCCCGCCAGCAGCTGGGGTGCGAGGAAACCGGCCGCGTCCAGCAGGAAGTGGGCCAGCAGCAGCGGCATCACGCGGCCGTACCGGCGGTAGCACCACACGAAGACGAGCCCCATCACGAGGTTCCCCACGGCCGGCCCCACCCCCTGGTACAGGTGGTAGCTCGCCCGCAGCACCGAGGACACCACCGCCACGGTCCACCAGGAGCGGCCCAGCCCGCGCATGCGGTCCGCGAGGAACGCCACCACGATGACTTCCTCCACCAGAGCGTGCCGTGCGGCTGTGAGCGCGAGCAGTGCCACTGCCCACCAGGTGGTGTCCAGCGTGGACGTGGTGATCTGCGCGGTGATCCCGAGCGCACGGCCCACCCGGTAGAGCACGAGCGTGCCGCCGCCCATGGCGAGGAACAGCCCGAGGCCCCAGGCGGCGTCGTGCGCCGGGCGCTTGCCGTCCGCACCCATGCCGCGCAGGGCGGCCGGAATGCGGGATGCGGTGCCCGCCAGGAGGTAGACCGCGAGCGCCACGGGCACGAGGGCGAGGCAAATGCCCGCGAGGCGGCGCAGCGCGTCGACCACCGGTACCCGGCTGAGGGGCTGGTTCAGGGTGGTGGAGCTCTCCGCAATCGAGGACCGCAGCACCATCTCCGCGAGGTCCAGCACGGAGTACACGGCGGAGGCGCCGAGGGACACGCCGAGCACCAGGAGGAGCTGCAGCCGGAGGTCTGCGGGGCTCGCCGGACGCGGCGCGGGGGCTGGGGTCTGCACCCCTTCATTGTGCCCGGGTGCACCGGGTGCACCGGGTGGACCGCGCGGTCCGCTCCCCTGTCAGCGGGCCGCCCCGCGGGCTGGTCTCGGTAGGGTGGGCACCATGCCACCGCGCCGCTCCGCCCCCGACGCCGCCACGCGCCATCGCGCCCTGCCGTCGGGGTGGCGACGCCGCGACGGCCTGGAGGCCGTGGTCCTGGCGCTCTTCGGCGTGGAGCTGGTGTACCTGTCGGACTTCGTACAGAAGGTGCCGTGGCAGGCGGACGTGGGATGGGTTGCCCTGGGCGCCGTCGCCCTGGCCGCGCCCCTCGCCTGGCGTCGGCGCTTCCCCGTCACCGTGATGGTGGCCGTGTCCTTCCTGTACTTCACGCTCGCCACCTGGGTGGGAGTGGAGATGTACGCCTCCCAGGTGGTGCTCTTCCTCGGCTTCTACTCCGTGGGGGCGTGGTGCCCGGACCGCCGTCTGGCCGTCCGGTCCCGGGCGGCGGTTGCCGTGGGCATGGCGGTGTGGCTGCTCTGGGCCACCGTGGACCAGTTCACGGACCCGCAGGTGGGAGAGCGCGGCGTCAACGCCTACATGGCGTTCGCCGCGATCCAGTTGCTGGTCAACATCGCCTACTTCACCGGTGCCTGGATCTTCGGGGACCGCACGTGGCACGCGGCCGTGGAGCGCGAAAACCTGGAAGCCGCCCACGCAGAGATCAGGGAGCAGCAGGACCGGCTGGCCGAGCAGGCGGTGAGCCTGGAACGGCTTAGGATCGCCCGGGAGCTGCACGACGTGGTGGCCCACCACGTGACCGCCATGGGCGTGCAGGCCGGTGCGGCCCGGGTGAGCATGACCCGGGACCCCGACGCCGCGGCCGTGCACCTGCGCGGCGTGGAGTCCTCGGCCCGGGAGGCCGTGGCCGAGCTCAAGACCATGGTGCACACGCTGCGGGACGGCGACGAGGTTCCCGACTCGGTGCCGCGCCTGGCGGACCTCGACGCACTCGTGGCCGATGCCCGGGCCATTGGGCAGGATGCCGTGCTCGAGCGGATCGGACCCGAACCGGACCTGCCGCCCCCGGCCCAGCTGGCCCTGTACCGCACGGCCCAGGAGGGAATCACCAATGCCCGCAAGCACGCCGGGCCCCGCGCAGCCGTCACCGTGCGACTGCGCTCCGGCACGGACCGGGTGGAGCTGGAGGTCAGTGACAACGGCCGTGGCGGCCGACCCGGTGACACGCCCGCACACGGCACCGGGATGGGCGTGACCGGCATGAGAGAACGCATGGCGTCCATGGGCGGCACGCTGCAGGCGGGTCCGAAACCGGACGGCGGCTGGCTTGTGCGGGCCACCGTGCCGGTCCCCTCCGGGGAGAGGACCCTGCCATGAGCCTGCGCGTCCTGCTGGTGGACGACCAGCCCCTGATCCGCGTGGGCTTCGCCACGATCCTCACGTCCCAGGAGGACATCGAGGTGGTGGGAGAAGCCGGTGACGGCGCGCAGGCCCTCGACCTCGCGGCGGCCCTCCACCCGGACGTGGTGTGCATGGACGTCCAGATGCCCCGGATGGACGGCATCGAGGCCACCCGTCGGCTCCTGGCCACCGGGTCACGGGCTGTGGTGCTCATCCTCACCACCTTCGACACGGACGAGGCACTCTTCGCGGCCCTGTCCGCGGGGGCCTCCGGGTTCCTGCTGAAGTCCGCGGGCCCCGAGGAGCTGATCGAGGCGGTCCGGGTGCTCGGACGCGGTGATGCGCTGCTGGACCCACTGGTCACGCGGCGGGTGCTGGAGCGCATGGCGGGGGCGAGCGATGAGCCAGGTGGCTCCGCGGCGTCGTCGTGCTCCGAACTGCCCGCCCCGGAGACGGAGGCCACCCCTGCTGAGCAGGACCGCCGGGGAGCGGACGAGCTGGACCGTGCGGGTCTCACCGCCCGGGAGGCCGAGGCGCTGCGGGCCATGGCGCGGGGCCTGTCCAACGACGAGATCGCCCAGCAGCTGGTCGTGGGCAGGGCCACCGTGAAGACCCACGTCTCGAACGTCCTGCTGAAGACGGGGGCCAGGGACCGCGTGCACGCCATCATCTGGGCGTTCGAGCACGGGGTGGCCGGGGGCTGACTCCCATCGCGCTGCGGCACCCTCCCCCTCGGGGCGGAGGAAACCCACGCCGCAGAATCCCCCACGGGACGGAGGTGCGGAAGGCCCGGGCTCCGTAACCTCGAAGCATGATCACAGTGAACGGGGTGAACAAGTCCTTCGGCGCGGCCCACGTGCTCCAGGACGTGACCTTCAGCATCCGCCCGGGCCTCATGACGGGGTTCGTGGGCGGCAACGGCGCGGGCAAGACCACCACCATGCGCATCCTGCTGGGTGTGCTGACGCCGGACTCGGGGCGGATCGAGGTGGACGGGGCCCCGATCACCGCCGACTACCGGGCTGGGATCGGGTACATGCCCGAGGAGCGCGGTCTCTACCCGAAGATGAGCGTCCTGGACCAGCTCGTGTACCTGGGCCGGCTGCACGGCCTGTCCTCCGGCACGGCGAAGTCCCGCGCCGCGGCCTTGCTCGAGCGGCTCGGCCTGGGCGAGCGGGCGGGCAGCCGACTCGAGGAGCTCTCCCTCGGCAACCAGCAGCGCGCCCAGATCGCCGCCGCTCTGGTGCACGACCCGGTGGCCCTGGTGCTGGACGAACCCTTCTCCGGCCTGGACCCCCACGCCGTGGAAACCACCCTCCAGGTGCTGCGGGAGACCGCCGACACCGGCGTCCCCGTCCTGTTCTCCTCCCACCAGCTCGACCTCGTGGAGCGGCTGTGCGACGAGCTCGTCATCCTGGCGGGCGGACGCGTGCGCGCCACGGGCTCGCGCGCCGAGCTGCTGGCCGCACACGCCGAACCCGAGTGGGAGCTGGTGACGGACTCCGACACCGGGTGGGTGCGCGGTGTCCCCGGGGTGGAGGTGCTGTCCTTCGACGGCGGCCACGTCCGGTTCCGCGCCACCTCTGAACCCGCCGCCCACCAGGTCCTTGCCGACGCCGTGGGCAGGGGCACCGTCCACCGCTTCGGCCCCGTCACCCGCACCCTGCACGAGATCTTCACGGAGGTCACCCGATGAGCACCACCGCTGCTTCCACGCCCACCACTCCGGTCCACAGGCCCCGGCGCACCCCCTTCTGGTCCGCGGTGGGCACCGTGGCCGCCCGGGAGATGACGGTGAAGGCCAGGTCCCGTCCGTTCATCGTCACCACGCTGATCCTGATCGCGGCGGCACTGGCCGCCACACTGCTCGTGCCGCGCCTGGGCGACCTGTTCGCCGGGGACGCCATGCGCGTGGCGGTGGTCGACCAGACGGCGGCGTCGGTCCAGGGGCTCGGGGAGAACTACGCGCCGCAGACACTCGGTTCGGAGGAGGCGGCCCGCGACGCGGTGCGCAGCGGGGACGCGGACGCCGCCGTGGTTCCCGATCCGGCCAGCCCCTCCGGCACCGCCGTCCTGGCCATGACGGACGCCCCCACGGGCCTGGTGCAGGCACTGTCTGCCAGCCCCACCGTGGAGCTGCTCGACCCCAGCGCACCGAACCCCCTGCTGCGCTACCTCATCGCCTTCGGCTTCGGGATCGTCTTCTTCCTGGCCGCCATCACGTTCGGCCAGCAGATCGCGGTGTCGGTGATCGAGGAGAAGCAGTCGCGGATCGTGGAGATTCTGCTCGCAGCGGTCCCCGCACGGGCCATGATGGCGGGCAAGGTGCTGGGCAACGCGGCCATGGCCATCCTGCAGGTGGGCCTGGTGGCCGCAGCACTTCTGCTGGGCATGCAGATCAACGGGGACGTGCTGCCGCTGGACGGTCTGGGTCTGCCGATCCTGTGGTTCGTGGTGCTGTTCTCCATCGGGTTCGTGATGATCGCCGCGCTCTACGCCGCCGCGGCGTCCATGGTGTCCCGGCAGGAGGACATCGGCTCCACCTCGATGCCCGTGATGCTCATGATCATGCTCCCCTACTTCGGTGTCATCTTCTTCAACAGCAACCCTGAGGCGCTGCGCGTCATGAGCTGGATCCCGTTCTCCGCCCCGGTGGCCGTCCCGCTGCGCATCTTCCTGCAGCAGGGCGCGTGGTGGGAGCACGTCGGTTCCCTGGTGGTCCTGCTGGTCTCCACCGCCCTGGCCATCTGGCTGGCCGCGGTGATCTACGAGCGGTCCATCCTGCGGACGGGCAAGGCCCTGAAGTGGCGGGAGGCCCTGCGGGGCTGACGACGTCGGTGGCGCGCCCCGGTCGCGGACGGCCGGTCCGCGGGGCGCACCACCGACCCACCGGGCGGGCACAGGACGTCTCCCTACACTGGCCCCATGACTTCCGAGCACCCCACCCCCACCGGCACCCCGTACCCCGTGGCCGAGCGCCGGCCCGTGGAGCGCACGTTCCACGGGCACACGTTCTCCGATCCCTACGAGTGGCTGCGGGAGAAGGACTCCCCCGAGGTCCGTTCGCACCTGGATGCCGAGAACGCGTACTCCGAGGCCGTCACCGCGGACCTGGCCCCGCTGCGGGAGCGGATCTACGGGGAGATCAAGGACCGCACCCAGGAGACCGACCTCTCCGTGCCCGGCCGCCACGGGGACTGGTGGTACTTCGCCCGCACCGTGGAGGGCGGCGCGCACCAGGTGTTCTGCCGGGTGCCGGTCGCGGACCCCGCGGACTGGACCCCGCCCGCCGTGGAGCCGGGTGTCGAGCTCACGGGCGAGGAGGTCCTGCTGGACGCCAACGCCGCCTCGCAGGACCACGAGTTCTACGCGCTGGGCGCCTTCAGCGTGGCCGACGACGGCTCCCGGCTCGCGTGGTCCGAGGACGTCGCCGGGGACGAGCGGTTCACGGTGCACCTCAAGGACCTCACCACGGGCGAGCTGCTCCCGGACCGCGTGGAGCAGACCTCCTACGGCGCGTTCCTCACCCCGGACGCCACGCAGCTGATCTACACCGTGGTGGACGAGTCCTGGCGCCCCCACCGCGTCTACCGCCACGTGGTGGGCCAGGAGGCCGCCTCGGACGAGCTGCTGTTCCAGGAGGACGACCCCGGCCTGTGGCTCGGCGCGGAGCTCTCCGCGGACAAGCAGTGGCTCATGCTGTCCTCCTCGTGCTCGGAGTACAGCGAGTACCGGATCGTGCGCCTGAGCGAGCTGGCCGCCCACGCGCCGTCCGCCTCTCCGGAAGCTGACGACGCCGCCCTGCCCCTCGACCTGCCGTGGCGCACCGTGCTCTCCCGCGAGGACCGCGTGCTGCACGAGGTGGAGCCCCTGGAACTCGCGGGCGAGGACTACCTGCTGCTGTCCCACGACGCGTACGCCCCCAACGGCCGGATCAGCCTGCTGCCCCTGGACGACGCCGGCCGCCCCCTCGCGCAGCTCTCGCTCGTGGACGTCCTGCCCGCCTCGGACGCCACCCGGGTGGAGTCCTGCGTCCCCACCGCCACGCACCTCGTGGTGGCGCTGCGCGAGGACACGACGCCGCGCGTGCGGCTCATCCCCCGCGCCGCGGTGGAGCACCTGGTCACCGGGCCCTCGCAGAACGTGGCGGGCAACGGCGCGGAGGGTGCGTCGTCGGCCCCGGGGCACGAGGCGAGCACGGGGGCCACCGGCGCGGCGGCGTCGTCACCGGAGAACGGGACGCACACGGGAACGAACGGTGCGGCGTCGTCGCCCCAGGGAATCCGCGGGGCGGGTGACGGCGCCCAGGAGGCGGTGCTGCTCGCGGGGACCGAGGCCGCGTTCGACGAGGAGCTCTACAGCGCGGCGGTGCTCTCCGCGGAGTACGAGAACCCCGTGGTGCGGGTGTCCTACACGTCCTTCGTGAAGCCCCCGCGCGTGTACGACATCCCCACCGGAGTGCCCGGGAGCGAGGGCCTGGACGCGTTCGGCGTGGGCGAGCCCGTGCTGCGGCGCGAGGCCACCGTGCTGGGCGGCTACCGCAGCGAGGACTACACCGTGGAGCGGGACTGGGCCGTGGCCGAGGACGGCACGCGGATCCCCGTGAGCCTGGTCCGCCGCGCGGACCTGGACCCGTCGGTGCCCGCACCGGTCCTGCAGTACGCGTACGGCTCCTACGAGATCAGCACGGATCCGGGATTCTCCGTCTCCCGGCTGTCCCTGCTGGACCGCGGCGTCGTGTGGGCCGTGGCCCACGTGCGTGGCGGCGGGGAGCTGGGGCGCGCGTGGTACGAGAACGGCAAGAAGGGCTCCAAGACCAACACGTTCACCGACTACGTGGCCGTGACCAGGCACCTGGCCGCGCGCCCGGACGTGGATGCGGGGCGCATCGCGGTGATGGGCGGCTCCGCGGGCGGCCTCCTGGTGGGTGCGGTGCTCAACCTCGCCCCGGAGCTGTACTGCGGGGCGCTCGCGGCAGTGCCGTTCGTGGACGCGCTCACCTCCATGCTGATGCCCGAGCTGCCGCTCACCGCCCTGGAGTGGGAGGAGTGGGGCAACCCCGTGGAGTCCGCGGAGGTCTACGAGTACATGCGCTCCTACTCCCCCTACGAGAACGTGCGGGACACCGACTACCCGCCGGTCCTGGCGGTCACCAGCCTGAACGACACCCGTGTGCTCTACGTGGAGCCCGCCAAGTGGGTGGCCGAGCTGCGCACGCACGCCGAGCACCCGGAGACCGTGCTGCTGCGCTGCGAGATGGCCGGCGGGCACGGCGGTGCCTCCGGGCGGTACTCGCAGTGGAAGGACACCGCGTGGGAGTACGCGTGGCTCGCCCGGCAGCTGGGCGTGGCGGTCTGACGAGAGCGGCCCTCGGCGGCTCACGGTCGTGACCCGCCAGGGCGGCTTCCGGGCGCCGTGCCGCCCGGTACCACCGGACCGGGGCCACCTCCGGGCAGACCGCACGGGGCGGGCGGCCCGCCAACGTGCGGTGAGTCGCTTCGTACCGCAGCGAAAGGTCCTGCGGCTGCCGGAGCTCCTGCGCGTCGGGGTGGAGGCGGGGGCGGTCGGGCGCCGCGCTCCGGTTGCAGCGCGGCCACCGTGTCCGGACTCAACCACTCGCCCACGCTCCCGGCCACGATCTGCTCGGCGGCCGCGGTGGCCATGGCAGCGCTGGTCTGGAAGCCGTAGCCGCCCTGGCCCGCGAGCCAGAACACACCCTCGGCCCCTGCGTTCCAGCCGCACACCGGGACGTCGGACGCACGCTCGGTCCGCAGCCCGGTCCAGGCCTTCGCCACCTCGGTGATCCGAAGCCCCGTGCAGCTCTGGATGGTCTCGCCCAACCGTTCGACGGCGCCCGGGTGGGGCTGCGCGTCGCACGCCTCGCTGAGTTCGGACTCCCCCATGGAGACCATCGCGCCCACGGGATCGGGCCGGAAGTACCAGTGCTCCGCGGCGTCCATGACTATGGGGTGCTCCGGCGGCATCGGCTCGGTCAGACGCACGAGGGCCGCGGTGCGCCGCAGCGGTTGCAGGCCCTGCGGCGCGGCCCCCAGCAGCGACCCCACGTGCTCGGCCCACGCCCCGGCCCCATTGACCACGGTGCTCGCGCGGACGACGCCGCCGGGTTCCGTTCCGGGCTCGGCCACACGAGGAGCGAGGGCAGATCCGCAGAGGCCCGCGCGAGCTCGGCAACGGACCACCGGGTCAGTTCCAGCACCGGCTCCGGGCCATAGCTGGGGATGAGCTGCTGGGCGGAGCGTGCGGAGGCGTGCCGGGCCACGTCCTGCTCCGCCTCCAGGACAAAGATGCCGCGACCGGTGCCCCGCAGGCGGGCAAGTTCCGAGGCCGCGGACAGGCCCGCAATGCCCGCCCCGATGATTGCGATGTCGTAGGCCATGCGCCCATCGTGCCACTGCCCGCCAAAGGCTCGACAGACGCCCCTCCCGCACGGTGCGGTCGTCCGTCGACCGGGCGACGGTTGGGCCCCGAGGCAAGGACGCTTCCGGCACGCGTGGTCCGCTCGCCCGCCGGCCTGGGAAGGACTGCGTGAGGGCGTCTCGCTCCGGTCCGCCCCGGAGCGGGCGCGGCCGGTGCCCCGCCGTGCAAGGACACACGAAGAACCCCGCCCCTCACCGCAATGGTGAGGGGCGGGGTTCTGCTGTGGCTCCGGCCCATCAGGTCGGCCGGGTCAACCGTTCATCGACGTGCGATGAGGTGCCTGGATCAGGCGGGGATGTTCAGCACCTGACCCGGGAAGATCAGGTTGGCATCCGCCACGGTGCCGGCGTTGGCCGCGTAGAGGGCCTGCCAGCCGCCGTTGACGCCCAGCTTGTTGGCGATGGTGCCCAGGGTGTCGCCAGCCTGCACGGTGTAGGTGCCGGCGGCCGGAGCGGCCTGCTGCACGGGAGCGGCCGGAGCGGTGTACTCCACGGCGGGAGCCTGCGCGGCCGGAGCGGCCTGCTGCACCGGGGCAGCCTGCTGCACGGGAGCGGCCTGCTGCGCGGGAGCAGTCTGCTGGACCGGAGCGGACTGCTGCACGGAGGAGGCCTGCGGGGCCACGGACGCGCCGGAGGCCATGCCGCCACCGTTGCCGTGGAGGCCCAGGCTGGCGGAGCAGGCGGGCCATGCGCCCCAGCCCTGACCCTGCAGGACGTTCTCGGCCACGCGAACCTGCTCAGCCCACGAAGCGTTGTGCGCAGAGCCTTGACCACCATAAGCAGCCCAGGTGGAGGGAGTGAACTGGAGGGCGCCGGAGAAGCCGTTGCCGGTGTTCGTCGAAGCGTTGCCACCAGACTCGCACTGAGCGAGCTGGTTCCAGGTGTCCATGGAGGCAGCGTTGGCGGGAACGGCGAAAGTACCGACAGCCACACCGCCCATCAGGACAGCAGCGGCACCACGGCGAATAGCGGTAGAAGTCTTCATCATGCTCCGTAAGGCCACCTACGCTCGTTCCCATCCCTGGGTGTCTTCGCGCCGTCGTCTACCCATGACAGTTGGTGTGAGGGGTAGTAACTACGGAATGCTGCCATCTAGACGACGTACGGTGTTGCGGCAGCATCCAGCACAATCCAGACCACGGATCATGTGTGCCTGGAAGCGAACTTCCGGTCACGAAAGTCCGCTGAGGAAGTTGTTGATAACGGTAGCGTAACGATGGCTTGTAGATCAAGTACTTCGTTACACCCTTGTTATCCCACTTCGGGGGACAGCCCCCGTTGCGGGCATGTGTCACGGCCGCGAGCCGGTCAACCCGGGCTACGCTAGGTCACCCCATCCTGCGGGTCAACCCGACGCTGCTCCCGCACGCGGGCACCGGGGGCATCCCCGGACCACAACGGATTGATTTCGGCGGGTCAGGGGCGCGCCCACGCGGCAATGACACTGGCCAGACGGGCCTTTTCGTAGTCATGTGCTTCTGCAACCGAAGTGCTGTGGGATGTGTCACGCAGAGCTGGCGGCGGTGGCAGGTCCGGTCGCTCCACCCCGGCCCCCGCCTCACTGGCAATGAGCGCGCCGGCCGCCCAGTCGTGCTCGTGCAGAGCCCGCTCCGAGTAGCCGTCCAGTGTGCCGTCCGCCACCATGCACAGGTCCAGGGACGCCGCACCCAGACGCCTCATGTCCGAGAACCGCTCCATCGTGTCCAGGAAGCCGCCGAACTGCTCACGGCGCACTGCGGCGTCGTAGGAGAAGCCCGTGCCGTACAGCGCACCGCGGCGTCCGGACACCGGCCCCGTGAGGCGGGAGTCCGCACCACTGCGGCGGACCCAGGCCCCGAGACCGGCCACCGCGTAGTACACGCGACCCAGCGCGGGGGCGTCCACCACCCCCGCGAGCCAGTTGCCGCTCTCGTCGCACACGGCCACCGACGTGGCGTAGTAGACGATGTCCCGGATGAAGTTCGTGGTGCCGTCCAGGGGATCCACGGACCAGCGCAGACCGGAGCGGTGCTCGGGCACGAACGTGCCGGACTCCTCCCCGGTGATGACGTCGTAGGGACGTTCCTCGCGCAGGACCGTGCTCACGGCGTCCTCGGCCGCGACGTCGAACGCCGTGACCCAATCCCCGTCCGAGGACTTGTTCTGGGCATGGAGCTGGGCGGCGTCCCGGCCGCGGAGCACGTCCGCTCCCGCCGCGGCCGCCCGCAGGGCCACCCGCAGCAGGTCCTCGAGCTCGTCCGTTCCGGGGCCGAGCCCCTCCAGTGGATCCGCCATGTCTGCTCCTACTCCCCCGCGGGGCTCTCGTCGCTGCCGGCCGGGGCGGCGTCGTCCTCGGCGGCGTCCCCGAAGGCTTCTGGGCCCTGCGTGAGCAGCCGCTCGAAGCCGGCCTCGTCCAGCACGGGAACGCCCAGGGACTCGGCCTTGTCCAGCTTGGTCCCGGCGTTCTCCCCCGCCACGAGGAAGTGCGTCTTCCTGGACACCGAGCCGGAGGCCTTGCCGCCGCGCTTCAGGATGGCCTCCTTGGCCGAGTCACGGCTGTAGTTCTCCAGCGAGCCGGTGACCACCACGGTGACCCCGTCCAGAGTGCGGGGCGTGGACTCGTCCTCGGTCTCCTCCATGCGCACCCCGGCCGCGGCCCACTGCTCCACGACCCTGCGGCGCCACGGCTCCTCGAAGAACTCCTGGACCGCCTGGGCGATCACGGGCCCCACGCCGTCGGTTCCGGCCAGGGTCTCGAGGTCCGCCGAGCGGATGGCGTCCATGCTGCGCAGGGACGTGGCCAGCGAGCGGGCCGCGGTAGGACCCACGTGCCGGATGGACAGCGCCACCAGCACCCGCCAGAGGTCGGTGTCCTTGGCCTGCTCCAGCTGCGCGAACATCTGCTCGGTGGTCTTGGAGGGCACGCTCGGGCGGGCTTTCGTGGGCTTGGTCCAGAAGTACGGCACGAGCTCCGGAGTGACCCGCTGGACCCTCTCCCCGGTCTCCTTGTCCGTGACCGTCCGCCGGGAGTCCCGCCAGACCATCACGTCCCGCAGGTCCTCGGGGGTGAGGTCGAAGAGCCCGGCCTCGTTGCGCAGGGGCGGCACGGAGAAGTCGGTGCCGTCCGGTGCGTCCAGCGGAACCGGCTGGGTGAGGGCCTTGGCGGCCTCCTCTCCCAGGGCCTCGATGTCGAACGCCCCGCGGCCAGCCGCGTGGTTGACCCGCTCCTTGAGCTGGGACGGGCAGGTCTGCGCGTTGGGGCAGCGGATGTCCACGTCCCCCTCCTTGGCGGGGCGCAGGGGCGTGCCGCACGAGGGGCACTCGGTGGGCATCACGAACTCCCGCTCGGAGCCGTCCCGCAGGGCCACCACCGGACCGACGATCTCCGGGATCACGTCCCCGGCCTTGCGCAGCACCACGGTGTCCCCGATCAGCACACCCTTGGCCTTGACCACGTCCTGGTTGTGCAGTGTGGCCATCTCCACCGTGGACCCGGCCACGCGCACCGGGTCCATGAGCCCGAAGGGCGTCACGCGTCCGGTGCGCCCCACGTTCACGAGGATGTCCACGAGCGTGGTGTTGACCTCCTCCGGCGGGTACTTGTACGCCACGGCCCACCGGGGAACGCGGGAGGTGTAGCCCAGCCGGAACTGGGTGCGGCGGTCGTCCACCTTGACCACGATGCCGTCGATCTCGTGCAGCAGGCTGTGCCGCCTGTCCCCGAACTCCGCGATGAACTCCAGCACCTTCGCCACGGAGCCCAGCACCTTGGAGTACGGGCTCACGGGCAGGCCCCAGCCCTTGAGGACGTCATAGGCCTGCGACTGCGTGGCGAGCTCGAATCCGCGGGCGTAGCCGATGCCGTGCACGAACATGGACAGCGGACGCCGGGCCGTGACCTGCGGGTCCTTCTGGCGCAGGGAGCCCGCCGCGGCGTTGCGGGGGTTGGCGAACGGCGCCCGCCCTTCCTCCACCATGGCCTCGTTGAGCGCGCGGAAGTCCTTGGAGGAGATGAACACCTCGCCGCGCACCTCCACCTCCTCCGGGAAGTCCTCCCCGGAGAGCCGCTGCGGGATGGTCTTGATGGTGGCCACGTTGTGGGTGATGTCCTCACCCGTGGTGCCGTCCCCGCGGGTGGCCGCCCGCACGAGCACACCGTCCCGGTAGAGCAGGTTCACGGCCAGGCCGTCGATCTTGACCTCGCTCAGCCACGAGACCGCCGGCGCGCCGGGCAGCTCGGCCACCTGCTTCTGCGCGCGCTCCAGCCAGGCCACGAGCTCGTCCGTGGAGAACACGTCCTCCAGGGAGTACATCTTCTCCAGGTGCGTCACGGGGCTGAACGCCGCCCCGACCTCACCACCCACCTCCTGGGTGGGGGAATCGTTGGCCTTCAGCTCCGGGTGCAGCGCCTCGAACTCCTCGAGCGAGCGGTAGAGCGCGTCGTACTCCGCGTCCGAGATCACGGGCTGGTCGTGCACGTAGTAGGCGGCGCGTGCCTCCCGGACGCGGTCCGAGAGCTCGGCGTACTCCTCCCGCAGGGCCTCGCTGGGCTCCTCGGGGTTCAGGCTCTGGCCGTTGGCGTCCGTGGCCCGCTGCGCATTCTTGGCGTTGAGTGTGCTCACCGCACCATTGTGACCCAGCACTCCGACACGCACGAGCGGCCACCGGGGCCCCGAAGCGCGTCCGGCGGGGCCACTGCGGGGACACGGCCGGACCCTGGGGCGGGCACGACGGGACCCCCGCACCGTGGGGTGCGGGGGTCCCGGCCGATCGGCGGCGGCTACAGCGCGGAAACCCTCAGGTCCGCGTGCGGGCGGCCCCGCTTGGGGTCCCACACCTGGACGCGAGATGTGCTCCAGTGGGCGCCCCGGCCGTCGTCGTCCACCGCCACGGCCACCGTGGCGGGCAGACGCACCGGCGTGGCGAACTCGACCGACCACGTGAACGGCACCTCGGCGGGCACCCCGGTCAGCGCGAGCGCGCGCGAGGCCGTGTACATGCCGTGGGCAATCGCACCCTTCATGCCCAGCGCCCTGGCGGAGGGGTCCGAGAGGTGGATGGGGTTGTAGTCCCCGCTCACGGCGGCGTAGTCCCGCCCGGTGCCGGCACCCAGCGACCACTGCCCCGTGGGCAGCGGTGCCTCGAACGGCGCCCGCTCCGGGGCGACGTCCTGCTCCGGGCGCGGCTGCTCACCGGCAATCGCGGTGTGGACGCCCTTGGCGAGGTACGTGGAGCGCCCGGCCCACGCGACCGTGCCGTCCTCGCGGGTCAGCGTCACCACGGCGTCGAGCATGGTGCCGGAGCGGTGCGAGCGCAGGTTCTCGGTCCAGGCCGTGGCCGTGACCCGCTCCCCCACCGCCACGTCCGTGACGTGGTGCACCGTGTTGCTCAGGTGCACCATGCCCAGCACGGGCAGCGGGAAGTCCTTGCGGGTGAGCACGGACATGGCCACGGGGAACGCGAGCGAGTGCAGCGCCCCGGAGAACACGGCGGCCTCCGCGGCGCCCGGCGCCATGGGACGCGGGCTCGCGTGCACCACGCGGCAGAAGTTCTCGTGCCACTCCGCATCCGCCGAGAGTCCGTCCACCACGTGCGCCACGCGGGGCAGCTCCAGTGCACCGGAGACCTTCTCTGGCCCGGAGGACCGCAGGGACGCGGGCAGCACGCGCCCTACGGGCGAGTTCCGCAGCGCGGGCAGCACCTTGCGGGACGCCGACGACGCCGCGCCGCCGGCCACGGACGTGGCCGCCCGCGCACCGGCGCTCGCGTACAGGGCCGGGAGCTTGACCGTGCCCGAGGGCCGGGTCCGTTCGTAGCCTTCGGAAACACTGGGAACGGTGGGATCCACGGTGCTCATGCGCTCACGCACCCACCATGCTCTGGCCGCACACGCGCAGCGTCTGGCCGTTGATCCCGCCCGCGGCGTCCGAGAGCAGGAACGTGATGGCCTGCGCCACGTCCACGGGCGTGCCGCCCTGCTGCAGGGAGTTCAGACGGCGGGAGATCTGCCGGCGCGCGGCCGGGATCTTCGCGGTCATCTCCGACTCGATGAACCCGGGCGCCACGGCGTTGACGGTGCCGCCCTTCGCGGCGATCAGCGGAGCCGTGGCGGCCACGGCGCCGATCACACCGGCCTTGGAGGCGGCGTAGTTCGTCTGCCCGCGGTTGCCCGCCACACCACTGGTGGACGCGAGGCACACGATGCGCGGAGCGGGGCCCAGCCGGTCCCAGGCCAGCAGGGTCTCGTTGATCCGCAGCTGCGACTCGATGTTCACGGCGATCACGGAGTTCCACTTGGCGTCGTCCATGTTCGCGAGCATCTTGTCCCGGGTGATCCCGGCGTTGTGCACCACGAGGTCCAGGCGGCCGTAGCGGCCGGCCACGAGGTCCAGGATCTTCTCCCCGGCCTGCGGGTCCGTGACGTCCAGCTGCAGGGCGGGCACACGCAGCTCGTTGGCGAGCTTGGTGAGCGCGTCCCCGGCTGCGGGCACGTCCACCGGGATCACGGTGGCGCCCGAGGCGGCCAGCGTGCGGGTGACCTGCTCGCCGATGCCGCGCGCGGCACCGGTGACCACGGCCACCTTCCCGGCCACGGGGTGCTCCCAGTCCACGGAGGCGTCACCGCGGTCGTCGCCGACCGTGAGGAACTGACCGTCCACGTACGCGCTGCGCCCGGACAGGAAGAAGCGGATGGCGCCGACGACGCTCGGGGCGTCCGCGGGCACGCCGTCCGCCACGAGCACGCCGTTGGCGGTCACGCCGCCGCGCATCTCCTGGGCCACGGAACGCAGCAGACCCACCACACCCTGGCGGGCCGCGGCCTGCGAGGGGGCGAGCTGCTCCGCTCCGGCCACGGTGCCCGACGCCGCCCCGGTTCCGATCCCGGGGGCCGGGCGGGACAGCGTGATGACCCGTCCGCCCGGGCGCAGCTTGCGCAGCGCGGAGGACAGCTCCAGTGCCGGGCCGCCGAGATCCGAGGGGCTCTGCACCTCGGTGTAGTCCAGCAGCACCGCGCCCACGCGGTCCACGTCCGCGGCGCTGCGCCGGACGTCGAGGTCCCACTCGAGCAGGACGGCCGCGGCGGCGTCGGCCGCCCTGCCCCTGCCGAGCACCAGCACGGCGCCCTGCGGGAAGTCGTCGTCGGCGCGGTAGCGGCGCAGCGTGACCGGGCGGGGCAGGCCCAGCTTGCCCGCGACCTGCTTGCCCAGGCCCGAGTTGACCATGTCCAGATATGTGTCCGTCACTTGCAGTTTCTCCCAGATCTCGTGAGGTCTAGCGGTTGCGGTGGGGTGCTCAGACCGAGCGCAGCAGCATGGCCACGCCCTGGCCGCCGGCGGCGCAGACCGAGATGAGGGCGGTCTGCGGCTTGCCCTCCTTCTTGGCACGGGCGGCGAGCTCCTTGGCCGTGGAAGCCACGAGGCGCCCGCCGGTGGCGGCGAAGGGGTGGCCCGTGGCGAGCGAGGAGCCGTTGACGTTGAGCTTGGAACGGTCGATCGAGCCGAGCGGGGCGTCCAGGCCCAGACGCTCCTTGCAGAACTCGGGGGACTCCCACGCCTTCATGATGGAGAGCACGGTGGAGGCGAACGCCTCGTGGATCTCCACGAGGTCCAGGTCCTGCAGGGTCAGACCGTGGCGGGCCAGCAGGCGCGGCACCGCGTAGGCCGGGGCCATGAGCAGGCCCTCGTTGCCGGTGACGAAGTCCACCGCGGCGGCCTCGCTGTCCACGACCTCGGCGAGCGGGGTCAGGCTGTGCTCTGCGGCCCACTGCTCGGAGGTGATCAGCACGGCGGAGGCGCCGTCCGTGAGCGGGGTGGAGTTGCCGGCCGTCATGGTGGCCTCCCCCGCGAGCTTCTTGCCGAACACGGGGTTCAGGGTGCCCAGCTTCTCCACGGTGGAGCCCGGACGCATGTTGTTGTCCTTGGTCAGGCCCTTGAAGGGCGTGACGAGGTCGTCGAAGAACCCGCGCTCGTAGGCGGCGGCCAGGTTGTTGTGGGACGCCGCGGCCAGCTCGTCCTGCGCCTCGCGGGTGATGCCCCAGTGCTGGGTGGTCAGCGCCTGGTGCTCGCCCATGGACAGGCCCGTGCGGGGCTCGCCGGAGCTGGGGACGGCCGGGGCGAGGTCCGCGGGGCGCACGGCCTTGAACGCCTGGAGCTTCTGCATGGTGGTCTTCGCGCGCTGCAGCTTGAGCAGGGCACGGCGCAGGCCCTCGCTCACGGCGATGGGGGCGTCCGAGGAGGAGTCCACACCACCGGCGATGCCGGCCTCGATCTGGCCCAGGCGGATCTTGTTGGAGATGGAGCTCACGGTCTCCATGCCCGTGGCGCACGCCATCTGGACGTCGTACGCGGGGGTGGCGGGGTCCAGCGCGGAGCCCAGCACGGACTCGCGGGTGAGGTTGAAGTCCCGGGAGTGCTTGATCACGGCACCCGCGGCCACGGCACCCAGCCGCTCGCCGGCGATGCCGGTGCGCGCCACGAGGCCGTCGATCGCGGCGGTCAGCATGTCCTGGTTGGAGGCGTTGGCGTACGGGCCGCCCGCGCGGGAGAACGGGATGCGGTTGCCGGCCACCACCACGGGGCGCGTGCCGGTGGCGCCTGCGGCGTGCCTGCCCGCGGCAGGAGCGGATGCTGCGGCCGGGGTCTTGGGGTTCGCGTTCTGCGTGTTCTCGGACATGGGGGTTCCTCCTGGAGGGTGTGTGCGATGTGGATCACTTGAGACCCAGAGTAGCTGATACCCTCGGTATCGTGAAACAGGTCACGACCCCCGTGGACGGCAGGAACAGCCGCTGGCAGCGCCACCGCGCCCAGCGGCGTCTCGAGCTGATCACGGCCGCGCGCGATGCCGTGGCCGTGAACGGCGCGGCCATCTCCATGGAGGAGATCGCCACGGCGTGCGGCACGTCCAAGTCCGTGTTCTACCGCTACTTCAAGGACAAGGCGGGCGTGCAGGCGGCCGTGGGCGAGTACTTCGTGACCCGCATGCGACGTCGCATGGTGGCCGCCGCCAGCGAGGCGGACACGTTCGCAGCCATGATCCACGCGCTGGTCTCCGAGTTCCTGCGCTCCGTGGCGGGCTCCGGCGAGGTGTACCGCTTCGTCGTGACCGCCCCGGACGAGCAGGACTCGACCATCGAGCGCTTCGTCGACTCGGTGCGGGATCTGCTCATGGAGCAGCACGAGCGCCACCACGGCGAGCGGGACCTGCCCGCGGGCGTCCTGCAGTGCTGGGCCGCCTCCACCGTGGGCATGGTCCGCGGTGCCGGGGAGGCCTGGCTCGCGCAGGGCGAGCTGCCGGGCAAGCCCGACCGCCACACCATGAGCCGCATCATCACCACGTGGGCCGTGGAGGGCCTGCGCCCCGTGGCGAGCACGGTCCCGCCGGAGACCTCCGGCGCGGACTCCCCTTCCATCCCGGTCCGTAACTAGGACGTCCCGACGTCCACGACACCCTCAGGAGTCACCATGTCCACCACTTCGGTCAGCGGAACCATCCCGGACACCGACCGCATCGAGGACCTGCCGGAGGACGGCGCCACCGCCCCCTCCGCGATCGACACCGCCGAGCTCGGCCGCATCCTGCTGGGCCGCTGGCCCGAGGCCCGTCTGGCGGCCCGTAAGCGCGCGGAGGACCCCCGGTTCCAGTCCCAGTACAACCTGTCCTTCGAGGACCAGCGCAACGTCACGTTCGAGCAGCTCAAGCTGCTCGCGGACGCCGGACCCCAGTACCTGGGCATGCCCGAGAGCGTGGGCGGGTCCATGAGCCCCGGCGCCAACCTCTCCGCGTTCGAGGAGCTCGTGCTCGCGGACCCGTCCCTGCAGATCAAGTCCGGTGTGCAGTGGGGCCTGTTCGGCTCCGCCGTGCTCAACCTGGGCACCGAGGAGCACCACAAGAAGTGGCTGCCCTCCATCCTGGACGTGAGCATGCCCGGTGCATTCGCCATGACGGAGATCGGCCACGGCTCGGACGTCGCCTCGATCGGCACCACCGCCACGTACATCCCGGAGACGGACGAGTTCGAGATCCACACCCCGTTCAAGGCCGCGTGGAAGGACTACCTGGGCAACGCGGCGGTGCACGGCCGCGCCGCCACGGTGTTCGCGCAGCTGATCGTCAACGGCACCAACCACGGTGTGCACTGCCTCTACGTGCCGCTGCGGGACGAGAACGGCGAGTTCCTGCCCGGCGTGGGCGGCGAGGACGACGGCCGCAAGGGCGGGCTCAACGGCATCGACAACGGCCGCCTGCACTTCGACCACGTGCGCGTGCCCCGCACCAACCTGCTCAACAAGTACGGGGACGTGGACGAGAACGGTGTCTACTCCTCCCCCATCCCCTCCCCCGGCCGGCGCTTCTTCACGATGATCGGCACCCTGGTCCAGGGCCGTGTGTCCCTGGACGGTGCGGCCACCATCGCGAACCAGGCCGCGCTGAGCATCGCGGTGCGCTACGCCGAGCAGCGCCGCCAGTTCACCACGGACTCGGACATCCGCGAGCAGACGCTGCTGGACTACCAGCGCCACCAGCGCCGGCTGATCCCGCGCATCGCCGAGACCTACGCGATGACCTTCGCCCACCAGCAGCTGCTGGACAAGTTCCACGAGGTCTTCTCCGGCCAGGACGAGTCCGACGGCAACCGCCAGGAGCTGGAGACCCTGGCCGCGGCGTTCAAGGCGATGTCCACGTGGAGCGCCCTGGACACTCTCCAGGAGTGCCGCGAGGCGTGCGGCGGTGCGGGCTTCATGGCCAAGAACCGCTTCGTGCAGCTGCGCGCTGACCTGGACGTGTACGTCACGTTCGAGGGCGACAACACGATCCTGCTGCAGCTCGTGGCCAAGCGGCTGCTCAACGACTACTCCGCGGAGTTCAAGAACGCGGACGTGGGGGTCATGGCCCGCTACGTGGCGGACCGTGCCACGGAGGCCGGGTTCAACCGCTCCGGGCTGCGCAAGCTCACCCAGGCGTTCTCGGACACGGGGGACTCCCGCAAGTCCGTCAACGCGCTGCGGGACCCCGCGGCCCAGCGCGCCCTGCTCACCGACCGTGTGCAGACCATGATCGGCGACATCGCGGACGAGCTGCGCGCCGTGGCCCGCAAGTCCCGCACCGAGCAGGCCGAGGCGTTCAACAACAACCAGAACCGGCTGCTCGAGGCCGCCCGCTCGCACGCCCAGCTGCTGCAGTGGGAGGCGTTCACCGCGGGCCTGGAGAAGATCGAGGACCCGGACACCAAGCGCGTGCTGACGTGGCTGCGGGACCTGTTCGGCCTGCACCTGATCGAGCAGGACCTCGCGTGGTACCTCTCCTACGGCCGCCTCTCCATGCGCCGCGGCCGGGCCCTGGAGTCCTACATCAACCGCCTGATCGCCCGGTTGCGCCCGTACGCCCTGGAGCTCGTGGACTCGTTCGGGCTCTCCCCGGAGCTGCTGCGCGCGGAGATCGGCGGCACGGTGGAGGCCGAGCGCCAGGAGGAGGCCGAGTCCTACCACCGCCGGCTGCGCGCGAGCGGTGACGCCCCCGTCAAGGAGCCCAAGCCCGCCAAGGACCCGGGCGCCCAGACCCGCGGGCACCACGGCTGATCCGCACGGCCACCCGCGCCGTCCCTGAACCGGACGGCGCGGACGCGCCACGCACGGCACGCGGCCCCGCGGCGTCGTCGGACGACGACGCCGCGGGGCCGCTTTCTGCGTCCGGGGCGCCGTGCCGCCCGGCCGGGGTTCCGAGCCGTGCCGCCGCTCAGCGCACGCGCGGGATGCAGCACGGCCGCAGCCGGCACCGCGTTCCAGGGTGCCTCGGCTCAGCGCACGCGTGAGATGGAGGAGGTGTTCGCCCGCGGGTCGTCCGCGGCGAGGACGTCCGCGACCACGAGCGTCACGTTGTCCCGCCCCCCGGTGCGCAGCGCGGCCTGGACCAGCACGTCCGCGGCCTCCTTGGGGTGCTGCACCGAGTGCAGGACGCGCGCGATGTGCGCCGGGGAGAGCTCGCCGGTGAGGCCGTCCGAGCACATGAGCAGGCGCTGGCCGGGCACGGCGGGGAGCACCACGACGTCCGGCTCCCAGATCTGCCCCGTGCCCAGGGCCCGGGTGATCACGTTGCGGCGCGGGTGCACCAGGGCCTGGGCGGGGGTGAGCTGGCCGATGGAGACGAGGTACTGCACCTCGGAGTGGTCCACCGTGAGCTGGGTGACGCCCACCGGGCCGGTGGCCTCCGTGACCGCCTCGCCCGGGGTGGGGCCGGTGAGCTGGTAGGTGCGCGAGTCCCCCACGTTGAACACGAGCCACAGCCACGTGCCCGCGATCTGCACGAGCCACGCCCCGGTGACCGTGGTCCCCGCGCGGGTGCCGCACTCCGCCTGGATGGCCTGGTCCGCCTCCCACAGCACCGAGCGGACCCGGTGCACGGCGTCCAGGGCCTCGTTGGGGATGTCCGGGTCCAGCTTGAGCTGCCGGTCGATCGTCGCCCGGAAGCGGGCCACGTCCGTGCCCGGCTCCGGCTCCACGATCCGGTAGTCGCGGAAGTCCTCCAGGGTGAACAGCTCCGAGGCG
The DNA here is from genome assembly GCF_003687455.1 of Kocuria tytonicola. Lineage (GTDB taxonomy): Bacteria > Actinomycetota > Actinomycetes > Actinomycetales > Micrococcaceae > Kocuria > Kocuria tytonicola. The sequence continues at coordinate 73,511 of NZ_PHOA01000002.1, forward strand.
CCCAGGGTGGACACGCACAGCGCGCTGGCCACCTCACCGGCCTCGTGACCGCCCATGCCGTCCGCCACCGCGCACATGGTGTCGGTGACGATCAGGGCGTCCTCGTTGGTCTCGCGACGCAGCCCGCGGTCGGTGACGCCGCCCGATCGGATGGTCAGGGGAACGGTCATTCGACCTCGTCTTCCAGTAGGGGCCCGCGGCCCTGGGTGATGGCCACGGGGCGGACGTCCCCGAAGCCGCGCACGTTGCGCGTGGGCAGGGGGTCCAGGATGAACCGGTCGTCCCCCGTGAGCACGCGGGCAGTGGACTCGTCCACCACCACCCCGCCGGGCTCGGTGAGCGCCACGAGCCGGGAGGCGAGGTTGACCGTGGGACCGTAGAGGTCCCCCAGCCGGGGCAGCACACGGCCCCACACGAACGCCACCCGCGCCTGCGGCAGCAGGGGGTCGTTCTTGATGAGCCGCGCCAGCGCCAAGGAGATCTGCGCCCCGCCCTCGGGTGTCTCGGACAGGAACATGACCTCGTCCCCGATGGTCTTGATGACGCGCCCGCCGCCCACGGAGATGACCTCCGCGCAGCGCTTCTCGAAGCGCTGCACGAGGTTCGCCAGCGTGCGCTCGTTCATCTGCCGGGACAGGGAGGTGTAGGAGACGAGGTCCGCGACCCCCACGCCGCGCGCGAGCGGCAGCGCCGAACCGCCGGTGTCCGGGGCGGCGTCGTGCAGGGTGAGGGTGGAACCGTCCGGGCGCTCCCCGCGCATCGCGAGGCGCTGCACGGCGGCGGAGAGCTGGCGCCGCCACGCGTAGTCGAGCAGCTGCTCGAGGGGGTCGAGCAGCTCGGGCAGCAGGGTGAGCAGCTCACGGCGGGCCCGGGCGTCGGTCATGTCCCGGTGGGCCACCATGTCCTCGACGAGGGCCTCGACCTGCCATACGACCATGCGGTCCGTCAGCTGCGCCACGGAGCGGGCCAGGGACAGCGCGGCCTCCTCGCTCAGCTTGTCGTCCTGGACCAGCTGGGAGACCACCCGCAGGGCGCGCACGTCCTCGCCGGTGAAGTAGACCTCGTCGTCGCTGAGGTTCGGGAAGCCCAGTGCGCGCCATATCTTCCGCGCGGAGGCCGTGGACAGCTCGGCGTCCCGCGCGGCCTCACGGCGGCGCAGGTGGCGCTGGGAGCCCAGCAGCAGCGAGTCCAGGTGGCGGACGGCCGCCTGGGACTCCTCGGAGCCGTAGAGGTTGGACTGCACGGGATTGTGGAGGTTCAGGTTCAGCTGCTCCGTCTGGGGGCCCGTGACCACGGGGTCCGTGTGTTGCGAGGGGTCATCAGCCACGCGGTCCTCCTTGCTGGGCTGGATGCGGACCGGGGTGGCCCGGGCCGGGAATGGTGCCTGCTCCACTCTAGTTGCCCCGCCCCGCCGCGGCCTCTCGCACGAGCCGCACGAAGCGCGCGGGCTGCGGGCACCCCGCGAGTTTCAGCCCGCCCAGGCTCCCGAAGTCCGCGAGCACCGTGCCGCGGTCCAGGCCCTCGCGGGCCGCGCCCACCTCGGTGGCACCGCGGGTCACACGCACGCAGTGCAGGGCCTGCAGGGGCAGGGCCACCGCGCCGTTCGCGGCGGCCGGGCCCACCAGCGCCAGCCGTGAGGTGGTCAGCACGAAGCGCGTGCGCAGCCACCGCCACGCCGGGGCGAGCACGACCCGCCACGCCGCGAGCAGCGCCGCGGCCAGCAGCACCCACTCCACGAACGTGTGCAGCGCGGTCCACGGGTTCGCGGTGGGCCGCCACGTGAGCTCCAGCACCCGGCTCAGCGCGGAGTAGACCAGCACGGTCAGCCACGCCGCGAGCGCCGGGCGCACGAGCCCCAGCGGATGCGGGTGCGTGGCCACCACGGTCTCCTCCCCCGGCGCGAGCTCCAGGGCGTGCCGGGCCCTCATGCGCGGGTGCTTCCGGGCTCGGCGGCACCGCTGGGGCCGGCCCCCGCATCCTGCCGCTGATCCGTGTCCCGGTCGCGGCTCGCGGGGTGCTCCGCCCCCGGTGCCGCGGGCGCGGGACGGACGTGGACGACGTCGCCCGCGGAGTACTCGTGGTGCGCACCGTCCGCGGTCCGCACCGCCAGCTGCCCGGAGGTGCCGAGGCCCACGGCCGTGGCCACCACGGGTGCCGCGGAACCGGGGAGGTGCACGGTGATCTGGCGGCCCAGGGTGTCCAGCCCGTCCTCGACGGCGCGGCGCAACTCACCCCCGGCGCCCAGCTGTCCCGCGGGGTCCGACGACGCCCGCTCCAGGACCTCGGCGAAGCGGACGAGCACCGCGGTGAGCAGCTCCGGGCGGGTGGGAACGGCGTCGTCGGCCTCCAGGCGCAATGACGTGGCCGTGGCGACGGGCAGCTCCTCCTGAGCCACGTTGATGCCGGCGCCGACCACCACCGTGGGGGCGCCCTGGGAGGGGGCGGCCACGAGGCTCGCGAGGATGCCGCAGAGCTTGCGGTCGGCCACGAGGACGTCGTTGGGCCACTTGACCACGGCGGGCACGCCCGTGAGCTCGCGGACCGCGGTGGTGATGCTGTGCGCCATGAGCAGGGTGAGCCACGGGACCAGCTCCTGGGGCCACGGCCGCCCCGCCCGGTCCACCGGCGTGCACACCACCGAGAAGGTCACCGCGGTGCCGGGGGGTGTGACCCACTGCCGGTCCAGCCGCCCCCGGCCCCGGGTCTGGAACCCGGTGACCACGGCCTCGAGAGCGGGCGGGGCGGCCTCCTCCGGGGCGCGGCGGGCCACGTGCTCCGCGAGCCACGTGTTCGTGGAGCCCACGCTGCCCAGCACGGTCACCGCGCGGTAGCCGTGCGCGCGCAGGGCGTCCTCGAGCGGCGCCTGCCGGTAGTCGGCGGCGGGGTGCTCGTCCGTGGCGTCCATTGTTCGTGCTCCTCGTGGTTTCGGGCCGGGGTGCGGCGTCGTCGTGGGGGCCGGTGCTGCGGGGCCGTGCAGGAGGCCGGTGGTTCAGATCGGAGGTTCAGGTCGGAGGTGCGGACTCGGGGGGAGTGCCCGTAGTGCGGTGCGGCAGCGCAGGGCGGGTCGTGGCGCACCGGGGGTTGCCCCGAGTTTATGCCGAGTGGCCCGGGCATATGCTGGGACGGGTCAGCAGCAGCGCGCCATCGACCCGCGGGAGGCACCCTCGTGAACGTCTTCGCCCTGAACTACACCTACGGCGGCCCGGCCGAGATCCTGGCCGAGCACCGCCCCGCCCACCGCGCGTTCCTGCGCGAGCTCCACGAGCGCGGCGTAAACCTGGCCTCCGGCCCCCTGGGGGACGACGGCGCGCTGATCGTGCTCCGTGCCGAGAGCACCGAGGAGGTGGAGCGGCTCATCCGGGAGGATCCCCTGGTGGTCCACGGCGCCGTGACGGCGCACGAGATCCGCGAGTGGTCCGTGACCATCGGCTCCGTGGGCGAGGCCTGACCCGTTCTCCCCGGCCTGGTGCCGCGTCCCGGGGCGGAAAGGCGTTCCCGGCTGGCACGGCGGCGGCCCCGACGCCGGGTCCGGCCCTCGTCGGCGATCGGTGGGCCCGGGAGGCGCGGCCGGCCGCGAAGATTTCTCCGGGCGGTTGTGGGACATCTACAAAGGAGCCTCCGCGGGCGGCCACTACACTGGAGCACGATTCCCGGGCCCCCGTGGGCCCGCACACGCACCCACCACGACCACGCGAGGTGTCATGAGCCACGACCTGTCCACCACAGCAGGCAAGATCGCCGACTTCCGGCGGCGCCGCGAGGAGGCCGCCGCGCCGGCGGGACAGGCCGCCGTGGACAGGCAGCACTCGCGGGGCAAGAACACCGCCCGCGAGCGCATCGAGATGCTGCTGGACCCGGACTCGTTCGTAGAGTTCGACGCCCTGGCCGTGCACCACAGCACGATGTTCGGCATGGACGAGAAGAAGCTGCCGGGCGACGGCGTGGTCAGCGGCTACGGCACCGTGGACGGGCGCCTGGTGGCCGTGTACTCCCAGGACTTCGGGGTCTTCGGCGGCTCCCTGTCCCAGGTCAACGGCGAGAAGATCGTGAAGGTGCAGAAGTTCGCGCTGCGCAACGGCTGCCCCGTGATCGGCATCAACGACGGCGGCGGTGCCCGCATCCAGGAGGGCGTGGCCTCGCTGGCCATGTTCGCGGACATCTTCCGCATGAACGTGCGGGCCTCCGGAGTGGTCCCCCAGATCTCCCTGATCATGGGCCCGTGCGCCGGCGGCGCCGCGTACTCCCCCGCCCTGACCGACTTCGTGGTGATGGTGGACAAGACCTCCCACATGTTCATCACCGGACCGGACGTCATCAAGACCGTCACCGGCGAGACCGTGGACATGGAGACCCTGGGCGGCGCCCGCTCCCACAACGAGCGCACCGGCACCGCCGCCTACCTGGCCTCGGACGAGCAGGACGCCTTCGACTTCGTGCACGAGCTGCTGGAGTACCTGCCCGGCAACAACCTGCAGGACAGCCCGCTGCTGGACCACGACCAGGTGGACGAGGTCACGGACGAGGACCTCGCGCTGGACGAGCTGATCCCGGACTCCGCGAACCAGCCCTACGACATGCGCACCGTGATCGAGACGGTGGTGGACGGCGGCCAGTTCCTGCAGATCCAGGAGCTCTACGCCCCCAACGTGATGGTGGGCTACGCCCGCGTGGAGGGCCACACCGTGGGCATCGTGGCGAACCAGCCCATGCAGTTCGCGGGCACCCTGGACATCGCCGCGTCCGAGAAGGCCGCGCGCTTCGTGCGCCACTGCGATGCTTTCAACATCCCGATCCTCACGTTCGTGGACGTCCCCGGGTTCCTGCCCGGAACGGACCAGGAGTTCAACGGCATCATCCGCCGCGGCGCCAAGCTGCTGTACGCGTACGCGGAGGCCACCGTTCCGCTCGTCACCGTGATCACGCGCAAGGCGTACGGCGGCGCGTACATCGTGATGGGCTCCAAGAAGCTGGGTGCGGACATCAACCTCGCGTGGCCCACCGCCCAGATCGGCGTGATGGGCTCCCAGGGTGCCGTGGAGATCCTCTACCGCAGGGACCTCAAGGCCGCCCAGGAGAACGGCGAGGACGACGCCGCCCTGCGCGCGGAGCTCGCCCAGCAGTTCGAGGAGGACCTCCTCAACCCCTACCAGGCCGCGGAGCTCGGCTACGTGGACGCCGTGATCTGCCCGTCCGAGACCCGCGAGCAGATCGTGAAGGCCCTGCGCGGGCTCGCGGACAAGCGAGCCTCGCAGCCTGCCAAGAAGCACGGGAACATCCCCCTGTGAGCGGCCACGAGTTCTCCGCCGTGGCCTCCCTGCCGGAAGCCACCGCCACCGACGAGCCGCTGTTCACCGTCACCCGGGGCAATCCCACCCCCGAGGACCTGGCTGCGCTCGTGGCCGTGCTCGGTGCGCGCCCCGAGCCCGAGCAGGCCCCGGCGGCACGCCCTCACCGCGCCCCCCGCTCGCAGTCCCGCCGGATCCGGCTGGGCCTGCGTCTGCGACCGGGGCGCGGCGCGTGGCGGTGGACCC
>NZ_PHOA01000030.1 GCF_003687455.1 Kocuria tytonicola
ACCCCCGCCGCCGCCCCCGGGGACGACGCCGCTCGGTCCCCCGCATCATCGCCCGCTCCATGCGCTCCACGGGCGCGGTGCTGGGGCTCTTCGTGACCTACCACGTGCTGGATCTGACCACGGGAACCCGCCCGGCGGCGTCGCGCTCCTTCGAGCACGGGGACGCGTACGGCAACCTGGTGGGCAGCCTGTCCCGGCCGGTGACCGCCGCGTTCTACGCCGCGTCCATGGCCGCGCTCGCCGGGCACATGGTCCACGGCCTGCGCACGGCCGCGCTGGACACCGGACTCACGGGGACCGCGGAGCGCGTGCGCCGGGTGGACGTGGCCGCGAAGGCCGTGGGTGCCGTCGTGACCCTGGGCAACCTGAGTATTCCCGTGGCCGTACAGATCAAGGTGGTGCGCTGATGCTGCTGACCGTTCACGTGTGGCGTCAGGCGGACGCCGAGGAGCCGGGAGGTTTCCACACCGTCCACCCTGTGGAGGCGCGCGAGGACATGAGCGTCCTGGAGCTGCTGGACGCCGTCAACGAAACCCTGGAGCGCCAGGGGGACGAGCCCGTGAGCTTCGACGACGGCTGCCGCGAGGGGATCTGCGGCAAGTGCGGCGTGACCGTGGACGGTGTGCCGCACGGCCCGGACCGCAACCGGGCGTCCTGCATGCAGTCCCTGAACGCGTACCGGGACGGTGACGAGGTCTTCATCGAGCCCCTGCGCGCGGGGGCGCTGCCCGTGAAGAAGGATCTGGCCGTGGAGAAGAAGTCCCTCCGGCGGGTCTCCAAGGAGGCCAAGTTCCCGGTGGCCATGAAGGCGCTGAACACCGCCGGGTGCATCAGCTGCGGCGCGTGCATCGCCGCGTGCCCCAACGGCTCCGGGCAGCTGTTCGTGGGGACCATGCTCAAGCACCTCCCCCCGCTGGCCAAGAGCCCCGAGGAGCGCGACGAGCGCGCCGCCAAGGTCCTGGACGCCGCGGACCAGGAGTTCGGGCCGTGCTCCCTGCTGGGCGACTGCACCGAGGTGTGCCCCGCCGGGCTGCCCCTGGAGAACCTCACCGCCGTGACCCGCGAGAACCTGCACCGCCGGTTCCCGGAGCGCTACCCCGCACCGGAGGGGCCCGCAGAGTAGGCGGCTCGGATCAGGCGCCCCGCGGAGTAGGCGGCTTGCGCAGCAGGCGTCGCGCAGACGCGGTCTCACGCGGCCACAGGGAGGTTCCGCCCCGCGCTCACGTGAGCAGGCCTTCCCGGAGCCTGCCGCTCGCGGGCGCTCTTTCCCCTACCGGCGCGAGCCAGCGCGTCCGCGCAGACGCGGAAAGGGCAGCCACGAGACGGCCCCGGCACCAACGCCGTCTGCCGTGGCTGCGGTGGCCGCGGACCCGGCCGTCTCCACCACCATGGCCCGCGGGTCGTGCCGCCGCAGCGTGGTCTGGAACCGGTCCTGCAGCGTGCTCCTGGCCGCCGGACAGCCGTGGCACGCGCCGTCCAGCGCCACGGACACGGTGTGACCCGCCACCCGCACGATCCGGATGCGCCCGCCGTGGGCACCCGCCAAGGGTGCCACGTCCCGCTCCAAAACGGTCTCGGCCAGGTCCCGCAGGTCGTCCTCGGTGAGCTCGCGCGGAGCGGTGCCCGCCACGTGGTCCGTGACGGCGCGGCGAACGGTTGCCGCGGCGTCGCGCCACGAGCCCCCGGGCGCCAAGGTGGTCTCGATCCAGCCGACGCCGCCCGCGAGCCCCACGAGCACCCCGTCCCGCACGAGCGCCGCCAGCGCCGCGCCAGGGCTGCGGGCGACCTCGGTGAAGGAGTCCGTGCGTCCCGTGAGGACCCAGCGGACGACGTCCGGATCGGCCTGGACCTCCGGGTGCAGGGAAACCACCGGGGTGGTCATCGGGTCACCGCGGCCGTGATCTCGTGGCCGATCCACGCGGCCCCGTATGCCAGGACGAACATGTATGCCACCGCGATGGCCGGCCACTTCCACGAGTTGGTCTCCCGGCGCATGGTGGCCAGGGTGGACACGCACTGCATGGCGAACGCGAAGAAGATCATGAGCGCCACGATCGTGGGAGGGGTGAACACGGGCTCCCCCTGGTGCGGACCGTGGGTGTAGGTCAGCTGCTGCAGGGCCGCCCCGGGGTCCTCCGGGTCCTCCGCCGCGGCCACCTGACCCATGGTCGAGACGAACACCTCACGGGCGGCGAAGGAGGCGATCAGCCCGATGTCCACGCGCCAGTCGAAGCCGAGCGGCTCGAACACGGGTTCCACGGCCTTGCCCGCGGCACCCGCGAACGAGTTCTCCATGACGTAGGACTGCGCCTGGGCCTCGTCCATGTGCGCCGTCTCCGCCTCCCGCGCCGGGAAGTTGATGAGCACCCACAGCACGGCGGTGACCACCAGGATGATGGTCCCCACCTTCCGCAGGAACATCCACACGGGAGTCCACACCGCACGCAGGATGCCGCGCGGTGTTGGCAGCCGGTAGGGCGGCATCTCCAGGTAGAACGGCAGCGCACCGTGGCGCAGCAGCGTGGCCTTGAAGACCCGGGCCACCACGAGGGACGCGAGCCCACCCAGCAGGTACATGCCGAACAGGGCGGCACCCTGCATCGAGAAGGGGCCCAGCCGTGCCTCCGCGGGCACCAGCAGGGAGATGAGCAGCAGGTACACCGGCAGCCGGGCCGAACAGGTCATGAGCGGGGCGGACATGATCGTGGCGATCCGGTCCCGGGAGGACGGCATGGTCCGCGTAGCCATGATCCCCGGCACGGCGCACGCCGTGGAGGACAGCATGGCCACGAAGGCCCGGCCGTCCAGGCCGCTGCGTGCCATGATGCGGTCCATGAGGAATGCTGCGCGGGACATGTACCCCACGGACTCCAGGACGGATATCATCAGGTACAGCAGCAGGATCTGCGGCAGGAACACGAGCACACCGCCCACACCGCCGATCAGCGCCGTGCCCACGAAGTCCGCCAGGAAGCCCGATCCCAGGGTGTTCGCCGCCACCTCCCCCCAGTGGTCGAACACCGCCTGGATGGCGTCCTGGATGGGCGCGGCCACGGTGAAGATCACCTGGAAGAAGCAGAACATCACCGCCAGGAACACCAGGGCGCCCCACACCGGGTGCAGCAGCACCGCGTCGATCCTGCTGGTGGCCACGGAGGACCGCGGGGAGCGGTAGCGGGCGCTGTCCAGGACGGAACGGATCCACCCGCTGAGCTGCGCGGCGTCGTCGTGCGGGGGCGCGATCAGCGCCACGGGCCACGAGGCGACCTCACCCAGGAGCTCCCGGACGTCCTCGAGACCGCGGCCCCGGTGGGCCACGGTTTCCACCACCGGCACGCCGAGCGCCCGGGAGAGACCGGTGACGTCCAGGTCCCCGCCGCGGGCCCGCAGCTCGTCCACCATGGTCAGCACCACAGCAGTGGGGCGGCCCAGGGCGAGCGCCTCGGCGCACAGTGCGAGGGAGCGGTAGAGGGTGGTGGAGTCCATGACCACGAGCAGTGCGTCCGGGGCGGTCTCGCTCTCCTGCCGCCCGGTGAGGTGGTCCAGAACCACGTCCTCGTCCGGGCTCGCGGGCTCCAGGGAGTAGGTGCCCGGCAGGTCCGTGACCGTCACCGAGCCGGACGAGGTGCGCGCGGTTCCGCGGGAGCGCGTCACCGTGACCCCGGGGTAGTTCCCGGTGGCGGCGGAGAGTCCCGTCAGCCGGTTGAACAGCGAGGACTTGCCGGTGTTCGGGGATCCGAGCAGCGCAACCTCGGTGGTCCTCCCGAGGGTCGCGACGTCGCCCTCCCCCGGTCCGTGGCAGCTCACGACACCGACGCCACCGGCGCCGGGGACCACTCACCGATCCGCACGGACCGCGCCTGCTCCTTGCGCAGGCACACCTCCGCGCCGCACACGCGGAAGAGGATGGGGCTGCCCATGGGCGCGCGCCGCAGGCACGTGACCTGCTCACCCTCACGGAAGCCGAGCGCCCCCAGACGACGCCGCACCACCGGGTCCAGCGCGTCCTCCACCAGGGCGATGCACGCGATCTCCCCCGGCTTCACATCACACAGGGTCACGGGCGACGGAGTGGCTGCCCCCTGCTTGCTGCGCTTCATGGCCCCGACCCCTCAGCTCGTCCTGCCGACCGGAGGGGCGCCGCAGGGCCCACCCGACATCTCTTACGTCAATTCTGCGTTGTAGAACTACGTAAGGCAAGGCTAACCTACAGCCCTCCGGGGTGGGATCGGGAGCGGGCATGCCCTCGTCGGCTCACTCCAGCCGCAGCACCACGGCTGCTCCTCCGCTCGTTGCCGATGTCCGTGCCGAGTATGCCACCGGGTCCCGGCTCAGCCCGGGGCACCCGTGTTCTCTATGCTTGGCCGAGAGGTTCGCCCGGCGCGGGGCACGTCAGCGCGCCATCCCACCACTTCCGAGGAGTCACTTCCGTGTCAGTCAAGAAAACCCTTCAGGTCGCCCTGGCCTTCATCGGCCTCATGGTGGGTGCAGGTTTCGCCACGGGCCAGGAAGTCATCCAGTACTTCGTGTCCTTCGGGGTGTGGGGCCTGGCGGGTGCGCTCGTCGCCGGGATCCTGATGATCACCGCCGGCGCGGTCATCATCAACATCGGCAGCTACTTCCTGGCGGACGAGCACCTGGGAGTGTTCCGCTCGGTCTCGGCGCCGGTGGTCTCCCGGTTCCTGGACATCACCGTCTCCCTGACGCTGCTGGCCATGGGCATCGTGATGCTCGCCGGCGCCGGGTCCACCCTGGAGCAGCAGTTCGGTCTGCCGGCGTGGATCGGGGCCCTGATCATGGTGGTCCTGGTGATGCTCACCGGGCTGCTGGACGTCAACAAGGTCACCAACATCATCTCCGCCGTCACCCCCGTGATCTTTCTGGCGGTCATCGTGGCGTTCGTCTACACCCTGATGCAGCTGCCCGTGGACCTGGGCGCCATGAGCGACCTGGCCGTCCAGGCGGACTCGCCCGTGAGCCCGTGGTGGTTCTCCGCCATCAACTACACCTGCATGGCGCTCATGCTGGGCGTCTCCATGTCCCTGATGATCGGTGGCAACACCCTGGACCCCCGGGACGCCGGGCGCGGCGGGCTGCTGGGCGGCGTGGTCTACACGGTCCTGCTGTGCATGAACGCGTTCGCGCTGCTCGTGAACTTCGATGCCGTGGGGGATGCAGACGTCCCCATGCTCAAGCTCTTCGAGACCATGCACCCCGTGGCCTCGATCGCCATGGTGTTCGTGACGTTCGTGATGATCTACAACACCACCATCAGCATGTTCTACGCCCTGGGCCGTCGCGTGACGGTCAACCACCGCAAGCGCTACGTCCCGGTGTTCCTGGGGATCTGCGCGGTGGGCTACGTGGTCAGCCTGGTGGGCTTCGGCACCCTCATGAGCGTGGTGTACCCGGTGATCGGCTACGTGGGCATGGTGCTGGTGGTCGTCATGTTCGTGTGGTGGTTCCGCAACCGCTCCAAGATCCGCGAGGAGGCCGGGCGGCGCACCCGCATCCGCGCGCTGCTCACCAAGCGCGGTGACGACAGCAAGGAGTTCTCCGAGTACAACGAGACCCAGCTTCGCGGCGCCACCGACGACTCCCCCGTGGACAACGAGGCCCTCACCGGCGCCATCGAGACCCAGGTCAAGCGTGACCTCGGGGAGGGCAAGCAGAAATCGTGAGCGCTCGGCACGGCCCCCCAGACGGCCGAGCCACGCCACACCGCTGAATGCGCGAAAGCCCCCGGCCCCCGCCGGGGGCTTTCGCGTGGGGCGAGCGGGCGGCGTCGTCGTCCGGGGCGCGGAGGACGACGCCGCCCGGGCGGGTCAGCCGCGCGGGGCGGCCTTGTCGCGGTCGCGCTGCTCCCAAAAGATGGGCAGGGTCACGGTGTCCGTGCCGTCCCACGCGGAGAGGCCGCGGATGCCGGGGACGTCCCCCGCCTTGAACACGGGCTCCACACCGGCCTTGCGCTGCTCCATGTAGTTCTGCAGCACCTTCACCGCCACGCCCGCGAGCATGACCAGGGCGATCAGGTTCAGCGTGGCCATGAACGCCATGAACAGGTCCGCGAGCGACCACACGAGGTCCAGGGCCAGGACGGATCCCATGAACACGCTCACCAGCACGGCGAAGCGGTACACGTTCATGGCCAGCTTGGACGGGGTCATGAAGCGGACGTTGGACTCGCCGTAGTAGTAGTTCCCGATCACCGAGGACCACGCGAACATGAAGATCGCAATGGTCAGGAAGTGGACGGCCCAGTCCCCCAGCTGCATGCCCAGGGCGGTCTGCGTGAGGGACGCGCCCTGACGCTTGTCCCCGAACGCGGGGTTGGACAGCAGCACGATGAACGCGGTCACCGAGCACACGAGCATGGTGTCGAAGAAGACGCCCAGGGACTGCACGAAACCCTGCTTGGCGGGGTGGGAGATGGACGCGGTGGCGCCGGCGTTCGGGGCGGAGCCCATGCCGGCCTCGTTGGAGAACAGGCCGCGCTTCATGCCCTGGATGATCACGCCGATCAGACCGCCGGTCACGAACTCGCGGATGCCGAACGCGCCCTCGATGATCATGGCGAGCACGGCGGGGACCTCGGTGATGTTCAGGACCACCACGAGCAGGCCCAGGACCAGGTACAGCACCGCCATGACGGGGACCAGGACCTGGGTGACCGAGGAGATGGAGCGGATGCCGCCGAAGATCACGGCCGCGGTCAGCGCCACGACCGCGAGGCCCAGCACCACGCGCAGCCAGGTGTTCTGGCCGTCGCTCACGTCCACGTTGAAGGAACCGCTCACGGCGTCCACGATCGAGTTGGACTGCACGGAGTTGAACACGAAGCCGTAGGTCACGGTGATGATGACGGCGAAGAGCACGCCCATCCAGCGCTTGTTGAGCCCGCGCTCCATGTAGTACGCCGGGCCGCCCACGTAGCCGTCCGCGGTCTTGACCTTGTAGAGCTGGCCCAGCAGGGACTCCGCGAACGCGCTGGCCGCGCCGATTGCGGCAATGACCCACATCCAGAAGACGGCGCCGGGCCCGCCCAGGGTGATGGCGATGGCCACACCGGCGATGTTGCCGGTGCCCACACGGGCGGCCGCGGAGACCGTGAACGCCCGGAACGAGGAGATGCCCTTGCGGCCACCCTCCTCACCGGCGGGGTCCGTGAGGACGCGGAACATCTCCGGGATGCCGCGCAGCTGGATGGCCTTCGTGCGGATGGTCAGGTACAGGCCCACGCCGATGAGGACGGCGAAGACCACGTACCAGACGTATTCACCCACCGTTCCGACGAGTTCTGTCAGTGCTTCCATGAATGACTCCGGGATCTACGGGGAGCGCCCGGATCCCTGCGTGCGGCGTGCACGCGGCCCGGGCGGGAACGAGGAAAAGTGTGTGCTGTCGCACCGATTCAGGACACAGTATCGGATTCCCGCCCGGGCCGAGGTCATACCCCGGCGGCTGCGCGCGGGCTCAGTCCTCGACCACCCGCACCGCGCCCTTGTCCGCGCTGGTCACCATGGAGGCGTACGCCCGCAGCGCCTTGGAGACCCTGCGCTCCCGCGGCCTGGTGGGCTTCCAGGGGGCGTCCCCCTTCTCCTGCCGACGCCGCGCGAGCTCGGCATCGTCCACGTTGACCCGCAGCACGCGGTTCTCCACGTCGATCTCGATCTCGTCCCCGTGCTGGATGAGCCCCACAGCCCCGCCCGCAGCGGCCTCCGGGGAGATGTGTCCGATGGACAGCCCGGAGGTGCCGCCGGAGAACCGGCCGTCCGTGATGAGCGCGCACTTCTTGCCCAGGCCCAGGCCCTTGAGGTAGCTGGTGGGGTACAGCATCTCCTGCATCCCGGGCCCGCCCTTGGGGCCCTCGTACGCGATGACGACGATGTCCCCCTCCTTCACGTTCTTGGAGAGGATCTCGTGCACGGCCTCGTCCTGGGACTCCACCACGAACGCGCGGCCCGTGAAGTGGAACAGCTCCGGGTCGATGCCCGCGGTCTTGATGACGGCGCCGTCCTCCGCGATGTTGCCGAACAGCACGCACAGCCCGCCCTCCGCGGTGTAGGCGTGCTCCACGGAGCGGATGCAGCCCTCGGTGGCGTCCACGTCGTGGTCCTCGTACTCGTTGGCCTGCGAGAACGCCTGGGTGGTGCGCACCCCGCCGGGCGCAGCCAGGAAGAACTCCTTGGCCTCCTCCGAGGCATGGCCGGAGCGGATGTCCCACTCGTCCAGCCACTCGCCCATGGTCTGGGAGTGCACGGTGTGGACGTCCTCGTTGAGCAGCCCGCCGCGGCGCAGCTCGCCCAGGATCGCGGGGATGCCGCCGGCCCGGTGCACGTGCTCGATGTGGAACTTGGTGGAGTTCGGGGCCACCTTCGCGAGGCACGGGACGCGGCGGGAGAGGGCGTCGATGTCCGAGAGGGTGAAATCCACCTCCGCCTCCTGCGCGGCGGCCAGGATGTGCAGCACGGTGTTGGTGGACCCGCCCATGGCCACGTCCAGGGCCATGGCGTTCTCGAACGCGGCCTTGGTGGCGATGCTGCGGGGCAGCACGGACTCATCGTCCTGCTCGTAGTACTTCGTGGCGGACTCCACCGCACGGCGTCCGGCCTCCAGGAACAGCCGCTTGCGGTTGACGTGGGTGGCCAGCGTGGTGCCGTTGCCGGGCAGGGAGAGCCCCAGCGCCTCGGTGAGGCAGTTCATGGAGTTGGCGGTGAACATCCCGGAGCACGAGCCGCACGTGGGGCACGCGTTCTCCTCGATCTGGGCCAGCTGCGCGTCCGTGACGGACTCGTCCACGGCCAGGGACATGGCGTCCACCAGGTCCACGCGGTGCTCCACCACGCCCTCCACGCCCTCGCCGGACTCCATGGGGCCGCCGGAGACGAACACCACGGGGATGTTCAGCCGCAGTGCCGCCATGAGCATGCCCGGGGTGATCTTGTCGCAGTTGGAGATGCACACCAGGGCGTCCGCGCAGTGCGCGTTGACCATGTACTCCACGGAGTCCGCGATGATGTCCCGCGAGGGCAGCGAGTACAGCATGCCGTCGTGGCCCATGGCGATGCCGTCATCCACCGCAATGGTGTTGAACTCCTTGGCCACGCCCCCGGCCTCCTGGACGGCGGACGCCACCAGGTCACCCATGTTCTTGAGGTGCACGTGGCCCGGGACGAACTGCGTGAAAGAGTTCGCGATCGCCACGATCGGCTTGCCGAAGTCCTCGCTCCCCATGCCGGTGGCACGCCAGAGAGCGCGCGCCCCCGCCATGTTGCGGCCGGTGGTGGACGTTGCTGAACGCAGCTGCGGCACTGCGACTCCTTCCCGAGGAACTGGCCGGGGCGGGCGCCTCACGGGCCGCCGCCTCCCGGCACACAGATTGCGTCCCAGACTACGCGCGGCCCCCGACCCGGTTTCACATTCCGGTCACACATCTCACATCCCGGACCTGCTTTCCTGCGCGCCCCGACTCCCCGCACGACGACGCCGCCCCGCCGGCTCCCCGGGGCAGCACCCTTCCCCACGGCGCACCGACCCCGAAAGACCACACCCCTTCCCTCACTGCACCGCGAACACCGGGGCCGAAGCAGCCCGCCACACGCCCACCGCGCAGTGCGCAAAGAACCGAGGGGCCACGCCGACAACTGTGCGGTGCGCGGAGAGCCGGGGAGCGGCGTCGTCCGCCGTGCCGAGCGCGTGAGGTCCGCGAGCGGCGTCGTTCCCGGAGCCGTGGGCCGCGCCTGCCGGGGCCGTTCCTACACTGGACGGGAACCACAGCACCGAGGCGTACGCGCGGGGAGCAGGACGAGATGGGCAAGCACAGGAAGCCGCCGCGGCCGGAGGACGGTGCGGACTTCGCCGTGGACCTGGGGGAGGCGAGGGACCCGCTGGTGATGACGCTGGACATCGGCTCCACCGCCACCCGCGGCTCGCTGTACGACGCCACGGGGACGCCCGTGCGCCACTACCGGGACAAGATCCCGCACGCGTTCACCACCGCCGGGGACGGCACCTCGGTGATGGACCCGGACCAGGTCACCGGCGAGATCGCGGAGCTGCTGGACCGCGTGTGCGACCGGCCGGAGCTCGCGGGGCGGGTGCGCGGCGTCGGCCTGGACTCCTTCGCGTCCTCCCTGGTGGGCGTGGACGCCGAGGGCAGCGCGGTGACCGAGTGCTTCACGTACGCGGACTCCCGGTGCGCACCGCAGCTGGCGCGGCTGCGGGAGGAGCTGGACGAGCTCGAGGTGCAGCAGAAGATGGGCGCGCGGCTGCACACGAGCTACCTGGCGCCGCGCTTCCGGTGGCTCGCGGAGACCCGGCCGGAGGTGTTCGCGTCCGCCACGCGCTGGCTGAGCATCGGCGAGTACGTGTGGTTGCGGCTGCTCGGCACCACCGCTGCCGGGACCGCGACCGCCGCGTGGACGGGGCTGCTCAACCGGCGGTCCGGGAAGTGGGACCAGCGGATGCTGCGCGCGGCGGGGATTCCCGAGGAGAAGCTGTCCCCGATCCTCGAACCCCACGAGCCGTTGCCGGACGTGGACCCGGAGCGCACCGCCCGCTGGCGGGGACTGTCCGGGGCGCAGTGGTTCGCGCCGGTCGCGGACGGGCTGTGCGCGAACATCGGCGTGGGCGGTACGGACGAGCGCACCATCGTGGCGTCCGCCGCCACCTCCGGGGCCATGCGCGTGCTGCTGCACCACCGGCCGCAGGACATCCCGCCGGGGCTGTGGTGCTACCGCATCGACTCCTCCCGGTGCCTGCTGGGCGGTGCGCTCAACGACGTGGGCCGGGCCGTCTCCTGGCTGCAGGACACCCTGGCGCTGGACGACGCGGTGCTCAACGACATCGCGGCGGCCCCCGTCTCCCCCGACACCCCGGGGGTGCTGCCCTTCCTCACCGGCGAGCGCTCCACGGGCTGGGCGGGCAGCGCCCGTGCGGTCTTCGCGGACGTCTCCGCGGCCACCGACGCGCCGGCCATGGCCCGCGGAATGCTCGAGGGGATCGCCGGGTCCTACCGCCGTGTGTCCGACGAGCTGGAGCAGGCGGCACCGCATGTGGAGCGGGTCATCGCGGCAGGACGGGTCACACAGGAGCTGCCGTCGTGGCTGCAGATCCTCGGCGACTACCTGGACACCCCGGTGATCCACCAGACCATGAAGCGCTCCACGTGCCGTGGGAACGCCCTGCTCATGCTGGAGTCCCTGGCCCCCGATGTGGAGCGCTCCGCCCCGGAACCAGCGGGCACATACTCCCCGCGCGAGGCGGCGCAGGAGCGCTACCGGGCGGTCCACGAACGCTTCGAGCGGCTCTACGACGCGCTGGTGGCGAGTCGCTGACCGCGGGGAGTGGCACTTCGGATCGGCAGGGAGCCGCGGCCACCGTCAGTTCGCGCTGTCTAGCGGAGTAAAAGCAGATCCGGGGCCGCGATCCTGCATTTACTGAGTTAGTGCACCGGCACTCTGCATGCTGACGGGCGCGGACCGGGCCCTGCCGTCCACCCCAGGATCAAGTGCAGCTTCTGCCATCCGGGGCGAGATTCCTGGCAACAGCTGCACTTAAGACTGCCGTGTCAAGCACGGAGAGGACGCCCGACCCCATCACCGCCGGTCTTCGACGCTTTCTGGTGGAGCAAATGCGGATTCGCGACCGGTTTTCTGCATCAGCTCCGTTGGTGCAACGGGGGCTTGGCGGGGAGAGCGGGGACGACGACGCCGCTCCACGCCTCCCCGGGGTCAGCCGGCCTGCGAGCCCCAGCCCGTCGGCACCGCGCCCAGCAGCGGGATGTGATTCCCCTGGATGGCGGGCAGGTCCGCCAGGTACTCCCGGTTGGACACCTGCACCCGGTCCGGCTCACCGGGCCAGCTGCCGAGCACCACACCGGCCACGGCGACCCCGCGGTGCAGCAGGGCTTCCAGGCTCAGCAGCGTGTGGTTCAGCGTGCCCAGGTCCGGGCGGGCCACCAGCACCGTGCTCACCGGCGCCGGGCCAGTGGTGTCAGGGGTGCCCACCCGCCCGTCGGCCGCATCAGCCTGACGCACGGGGGCCGTTCCCTGGTTCATCGGCCACTGATCCGCCGTCCCCCGAGGAGCCACCCCCTGCAGCGCCACCGTCAGGTCCGCGATGGTGTGCCGGTCCCCGTCCAGTTCCACGAGCACACCGCCGCTACCCTCGACCAGCACGAGGTCGTGGGATTCCTGTAGTTCCAGGATTTTCGCCACGTGGGCAGAGATCGCCAGCAGCTCCACCCCGTCGATGGCCGCCGCGGGGGGTGGCGCCATGGGTTCGGTCAGCCGCTGCCCCTCCACAGTGGTGAGTGCCTCGGGAGGCATGCCTGCCGCGCGAGCCAGCCGTGCGACGTCGTGGACGTCGCCAGGATCGTCGCCGTGCATGCCGGTCTGCTGGGGCTTGTAGACGGCGATCCGCCGCCGGCCCGCGCACCACCCGGCCACGGCGAGTGCGGCGGTGGCGTAGGTCTTGCCCACGTCCGTGTCCGTGCCGGTGACCAGGACGGTGCGGCCCAGCGAGTTGGCGCTTCCGCTCAGCGGGTTGTTCATGGGATCTCCTGTGTACTCGTGGGTGGGGTATTCAGACGGCGCCCCCCGCTGGGGGCACTTCGACAGGACGCGGCTGCGCGCGGGACACTCCCCGCGCTTCCCCGGCGGCGGCCGCCCGGCCGCTCAACGGATGGGCCGCAGGGCACCGGGCCGCCCGACCGCCGGGACCCAGCGGTGCACCGGGGACAGCCCGAGGAACCGTCATCCTGCCCGCGACACGTTTCCGAGGACCTCGCGGACGGTCTCCAGTGCCCCCGCCAGTTCTTGTAATTCCATGTTTCCCGGCGCGGTGATCCGGAGCCTGCTGATCCCGTCCGGCACCGAGGGCGGGCGGAAGCAGCCCACGGCCACGCCCCGTGCGCGCAGCTCGTCCGCGGCGCGCACCGCCAGTTCAGGAGTGCTCACCGGGACCGACTGCACCGCCGCGCGGGCCAGCGGAATGCCCAGGGTGGCGGCCACGAACCGTGCCCGCTCGTGCAGCCTCTTGGACAGCTCCGGCTGCTCCCGCACGATCCGCGCCGCCCGGGCCGCGGCAGCAGCACTCGTGGGGGCCAGGGCGGTGTCGAAGATGAACGGGCGCGCCGTGTTTACCAGGTGCTCCCGCAGCGCCTCGGCCCCGAGCACCGCCCCGCCCTGCGCGCCGAGCGCCTTGGACAGCGTCAGGGTGAGCGCCACGTGCGGTGATCCGGCGAGTCCCACCTCGTGGACGAGCCCGCGCCCGTGGCCCGCCACGCCGATGCCGTGCGCCTCGTCCACGAGCAGCAGGGCATTCCATTTCTGGCATGTCTCGGCCAGCTCCAGCAGCGGGGCATGGTCGCCCCACACCGAGTACACGGACTCCACCACCACGAGCGCGCGCGGCTCCGTCCGCTCGGCCAGCAGCTGCGCCACGTGTGCGACGTCCGAGTGCCGCGCGATCCGAACCGGCGAGCGGGAAAGACGTGCGCCGTCCACGAGGGATGCGTGCGCGTGGGCGTCCGAGACGATCAGCGTGTCCGCGTCCCCGAGCGCCGTGAGCACGCCGGTGTTGGCCGCGTACCCGCTCGAGAACGCGAGCGCCGCGGGCTGCCCGGTGAGCTCGCACAGCTCCCGCTCCAGCACCTCGTGGATCCCCAGGGTCCCCGTGACCAGGCGGGATGCCCGAGCCCCCGCGCCGTGCACGTCCAGGGCCTCGCGCGCCGCCGCCACGACCCGCGGGTCCCGGGAGAGCCCCAGGTAGTCGTTCGAGGCGAGGTCCACGCAGCGCCCGGGAAGTGTCCGCGGTCGACGCCGCAGGCCCGCCTCCTCGCGCCGCTCACGTCGCTCCCGGAGCCAGTCGTCGAGCGGACCTTCGGCATCCGCGGAAGAAGTGGCCCGGAGCTGCGGAACGGCCGCGTCGTCCATCGGGGAGATCATGCGCGACCCTCCGCTCCCGGGACTGGACGTGCGGGCGGCGTCGTGAACGCGTCCAGGCGGTGGGCCTTCATGCGCCCATCCCGTTCCCCGACGGTGCATCCGCCCCGTGGAGCCCGGCACCCCGGCCTGTGCTCGTGAGTTCCACTTCCTGCGCCGCACGCAGCAGGGCGTAGGCGATGGTGCGGAGCTCCTCCTCGGTGCACACGTAGGGCGGCATCGTGTAGAGCAGCCTGCCGAAGGGCCGGAACCACACTCCCTGTTCCAGTGCGGTGCGCGTGAGCAGCGCGGGATCGGGGGCATGGTGGAACTCGATGACCCCCACCGCTCCGAGCACCCGCACGTCCTTGACCGCGCGCAGGTCCGCGGCCACGGGCAGGATCTCCCGCAGGGTGCGCTCCGCCCGGGCGACGTCCTCGCACCAGGTGTCCCGGAGCATGCGCACGGACTGCAGGGCCACCGCGCACGCGAGGGGGTTGGCCATGAACGTGGGGCCGTGCATGAGGGCCCGCTGCTCGGAGTCCGTGATGACCGCGCCCACCGCCTCGGACACGAGCACCGCCGCGAGCGACATGTAGCCCCCGGTCAGCGCCTTGCCCACGCACATCACATCCGGGACCACGTCCGCCCACTCGCTCGCGAACCACCGTCCGGTGCGTCCGAACCCCGTGGCGATCTCGTCCACGATGAGCACGAGGTCCAGCTCGTCCGCCAGTTCCCGCAGCACCCGCAGGCACCGGGGGTTGTAGGTGCGCATCCCGCCCGCGCCCTGCAGCACGGGTTCCACGATGATTCCCGCGAGCTCGTCGCTGTGCCCCCGGGCCGTGGCGCGCACGTCCGCGATCCACCGCTGCACCGCCGCGTCGTCGGACTCCCAGGTCCGCCCGTCCGGGGTGGCCGCCGCGGGCGGGGGCGCCACGAACAGCTGCTCGGCCACGAGCCCCGAGAACTCGGCGTGCATCCCGCCCTCCGGGTCGCACACGCTCATGGCCCCGGTGGTGTCCCCGTGGTAGCCGCCGCGCACCGTGAGGATGCGGCGCCTCTCGGGGCGCCCCCGGGCTGCCTGGTACTGCACCGCCAGCTTCAGCGCGACCTCCACGCTCACGGACCCGGAGTCCGCGAAGAACACGTGCTGCAGCTCGGGAGGCGTGACCTCCACCAGCAGCTCCCCGAGCTCCACCGCGGGACGGTGCGTCAGACCTCCGAACATCACGTGCGAGAACTCGGTGATCTGGTCCACGGCCGCGCGATCCAGCTCGGGGTTGCGGTAGCCGTGGACCGCGCACCACCAGGACGCCATCCCGTCCAGGGCCTGCACCCGCTCCCCCTCCGGGGTCACGAGCGTGAGCGCCACGCCCTGCGCGGCCTCCACGGTGTACGGCGCGGGGCCGTCGAGCGCCTCGTAGGGGTGCCACAGCAGACCGCGGTCCCGCTCGGCAAGACTTTCCCCCGCAGGCATGTTGTCCGCCGTGCCGGGCTCAGGCATTCGGTGCCACCGACGTCCCGGCACCACGACGCCGCACGGTCGGGCTCAGCTCGAGCCTCACCCGGGTCTCGTCCTCGTCGCGCTCGGGACCGTCGCCGGAGCTCAGCAGGGCGGCGAGCGCCGGGGAGACCTTTGCGGCGGTCGGCACCGACGACGCCGCCGCGCCGCGTTCGGGAACCGTGCCGTCCGCATCACGGGAACCGCGGCTGGTCAGGCCGTCAGCGGTGGGAGCGGCTCCCTTCACGGACGCTTCAGCGGAGGCGTTCTCCCCACGGGGCGCGGCGCCGCTGTCGGCAGCCGTGGTGGACCCGTCAGCGGAGGAACCCACCCCGCCGGACACAGTGGCGCCCCCCGAACCGGGGGCCGAGCCGCACGCGGAACCGCACGGCGTCGTCGTCCGCTCCGCCCTGCCCTGCTCCGCACCGGCCCCGTGGGCGGCGCTTGCGGGCACGGCGTCGGAGGCCCGCTCAGCATCCGGGCGGGCGCCCAGGACGGTGAACCCGGCGTCGGCGATCATGTCCAGGTCCGCCTGCGCGGCCTGGCCCTCGGAGGTGAGGTAGTCACCCAGGAAGAGGGAGTTGACCACGTGCAGGGCGAGGGGCTGCAACGAGCGCAGGTGCATCTCGCGGCCACCGGCCATGCGGATCTCCTTGTCCGGGCACACGAAGCGCACCACGGCGAGGATCTTCAGGCACTTCTGGGGGCTGAGCTGCCACGTGCCGGCCAGGGGCGTGCCCTCGAACGGCATGAGGAAGTTGACGGGCACGGAGTCCGAGCCCAGGTCCCGCAGGGCGAACACCGCCTCGATGAGCTGCTCGTCCGTCTCCTTCATGCCCACGATCAGCCCGGAGCACGGGGAGAGCCCCGCGTCCTTGGCGCGCTCCACGGTGTCCACGCGGTCCTGGTAGGTGTGGGTGGAGCAGATGGACTCGTAGTTGGACTCGGCGGTGTTGAGGTTGTGGTTGTAGGCGTCCACGCCCGCGCCGCTGAGCGTCTCCGCCTGGCCATCCTTGAGCAGACCCAGGCACGCGCAGACCTCCACGTCCGGGTGCTGCTCCTTGAGCGCCTCGACCGTACGGGTCACGTTGCCCACCTCACGGTTGGAGGGGCCGCGTCCGCTGGCCACCAGACACACGCGGCTCGCGCCACCCTTGATGCCGTACTCGGCCTGCTCCACGGCCTGCTCGGGGCTCAGCCACGAGTACTTGAGGATGTCCGTTCCGGCGTTCAGACGCTGCGAGCAGTAGCCGCAGTCCTCGGCGCACAGCCCGGACTTCAGGTTGACCAGGTAGTTCACCTTCACGGTCATGCCGAAGTGCTCGCGGCGCAGCCGACCCGCGGCGGCCACGAGATCCAGCATGCCGGGGTCGTCGGTGTGCAGCAGCTCGAGGGCTTCGTCCGGGGTCACGGGGTGGCCGGCGAGAACGCGCTCAGCCAGCTCGGCGGGGTTCTTGAACATTGTTCAATTATTGAACGGTGTTCAGGAAAGTCAATTCTCGGTGCGCTCCGCGTGCCGCGCGCGACTCCGCCGACGCCGCTCCGCCGGGCCGGTGGGAATCCGCTCGGTAGAGTTTCCGCGTGACCCGCTCCGGGCACACGAGCAGGGAGGAACGCCGTGGCACTGGACCGCGCTCAGGTGGTGGATGCCGCGTGGCACATCCTGCAGACCTACGGCCTGGGTGACCTCTCCATGCGACGCCTGGCCCGGGAGCTGGGGGTGCAGCCCGGAGCGCTCTACTGGCACGTGGCCAACAAGCAGGAGCTGCTGGCGGTGCTGGCCCAGCGGATGGTCGGCCCGCTTGAGACCTCCTCGATTCGCCCCGCCGGAGCCGCGGGCGACGACGCCGCAGCCCTCCTCCTCGTCGCCCGGTTCCGTTCCCTGGTGCTCGCCGTGCGGGACGGTGCCGACGTGGTGAGCGTGGCCCACGCCCTGGACCCGCTGGGGATGCAGCCCGTGCCCCTGCTCGTGACGGCCCTGACCAGCCAGGGCAGGAGTCCGGAGAACGCCGAGACGGTGGCCCTCACGCTGACCCGCTTCACCCTGGGCTCCGTCACCGCCCAGCAGACCCGTGAGTCCATGGAGCTGCCCACCGCCACCATGGAGGACGAGTTCGAGGCGGGCGTGCGCGCGATCCTGGCGTAGCGGCGTCGTCACCCCCGCGCACATGCTGTGGGGTGGAGCAAGAGCGGACCGGCGGGGCGCCAAACGGCCTTTGCTCCGTCAGTGCAACGGGACGAGCAGGCCTGCGACACCCTCTCGCAGCAGACGTCAGCCACAGGGGCTGGCGTGCGGGCACTGTGAAGTGGAGCAAATGCAGCACGGCGGCCTCAAAACCGCATCTGCTCCGTTATTGCACGGGGGGGTCGGGGGGCCTGCAGCTCCGTTCCGCACCGGGCACGGGTTGCAGACGGGGGTGTCCCACGGGGCGGACGACGGCCAGAATGACCGCATGACCACCGATACACCTTTCACCCTGCGGACACCTACGCCCCAAGACACCCTGGAGATCGCGGCGGTGCACGTGCAGACCTGGCGGGAGACCTACGCGGGGCTGGTCCCCGAGCGATTCTTCGGTGACGCGGCCCGGCAGGCCCGGCAGAAGCTGTGGACCCAGCTGCTCGCGGACCCAGCCGCACGCAGGGGGATCCATGTGGCCGAGGCGAACAACGCGGTCATCGGATTCGCGGGCACCGGGCGCCCCACTGAGCCGGACCCCGCCCGTGAACGGGCCCTCCGCATGCTCTACGTGCTCCGTGAGCACCACGGCACGGGCGTGGGGCAGGCGCTGCTCGACGCTGCGCTCGGTGACCAGCCTGCCCAGCTGTGGGTGGCGGAGGCCAACCCGCGCGCCATCCGCTTCTACGAGCGCAACGGCTTCCGCGCGGACGGAACCGTCCTGGTGGACCCCGCACTGGAGAACCTGCGAGAGATCCGCCTGGTGCGCTGAGGCAGGACCCCGCCAGGGGCAGAACAACACCACTCGCCCCTGGCCGCGTCCCGGCCACCGGGCGCCGTGGAGACGCCGCCTCAGAGCCGCAGGAACCGCCGCCCGGCGTCATTCACGCCAAGGTGACGGCGCCGGGCAACACGGCCCGGCGGTGTCGTCAGGCCCCAGCGCCCACCACGAGCATGGTGGCGCCGAAGACCACACCGGAAACGAGCAGCACCACGGTGGTGTATCCCAGGATGTCCCGGATCTTGAGCCCGGCGATCGCCAGCAGGGGCAGGGCCCAGAACGGCTGGATCATGTTGGTCCACTGGTCGCCGTACGCCACGGACATGATGATCACGGAGGGGTCCACGCCCAGACGGGCCGCGGCGTCGAGGAGGATGGGCGCCTGGATGGCCACCTGGCCGCCGCCGGACGGGACGAAGAAGTTGACGAGCCCGGCGGACAGGAACGCGAGGAGCCCGAGGGTCTGCGGGGTGGCCACCGCGACGATGGAGTCCGAGAGCACCTGGATGAGCCCCGTGGCCGTCATGATGCCCATGATCCCGGCGTAGAGCGGGAACTGCAGCAGGATGTCCCCCACGTTCGCGGCGGCGTTCTTCACGAGAGCCATGACCTCGAACGTGTTGCGGGACAGCAGGAAGATCAGCGCCAGGAACATCCAGTTCACGATGTTCAGGGTCACGGTGCCGCCACCGGTGAAGTGGATGACCAGGTACGCCACGAGCGCCAGGCCCACGAAGAGGGTGGGAATCCGCGAGGCGTCCAGGCGGTCGGCCGGGGCCTCGATGGCGGGCTCGGGGATCTGCTGCTCGGACTGGGCGAGCGCCTCGGCGGTGATGGTGTGGGAGGCGGGCACCGAGCGCGGGGCCACGAGCCACAGGGCGAGCGCCACCAGCACCACGGTGGCCACCGCGGCCGTCATGTTCCACCAGGAGAACGTGGTCTCGGAGATGGGGATCACGTGCCCCACCTGCTTCTCGATGAACGACCCGGGGGTCGCGGCCGTGAGGGGGCCGGAGCCGGAGTAGCCCATGTGCCACACGACCATGCCGGAGAAGCCCGCGGCCACCAGCATGGGGAAGCTCACGGGCGCGCGTCGGCGGGAGAACTCCGCCGCGACCTCGCGCGCGAGGAGCCCGCCCACCACCAGGCCGAAGCCCCACGTGATGAGGCAGGCCACCGCGGACACCACGAAGACGAACACGTATGCGGCCAGCGCGGTGCGGGGAACGGCAGCGAGCCGTCCGAGCAGCGCCCGCACGGGCCGGGTGCTGGCCAGCGCGTGGCCCAGCAGCAGCACGAGCGCCATCTGCGTCATGAACTCCAGGAGCCCGGAGAGCCCCTTGCCCCAGCCCTCGACCACGGTCACCGGGCCGGCGTCCGTGAGGAGCAGCGCCATCACGCCCACCACCCCGGTCAGCACGATCGCGAAGATCAGGGCCGAGGGGATGAAGCGCTCCACCACGTAGTTCACGGGTCGCATGGCGCGGGCCAGTGCAGGTTCGGAGGCCGGTGCGGGTTCCACGGTCACGGTGCGGGCGGACGACGCCGCGGGGCGAGGGGCGCGCTCGGGAGAGCTCATGGGGTCACCTCGGGGGACGGGTCGGGATCGAATGGTGCTGCCCCAGACACTAGCGAACGTGACGTGCGTTACATGCGAGGCGCGCTGGATGCCGTCTTGACCCTCCCGGACGTGCGCGGCGCCGTGGCGTGGTGGTGCCCCAGGAACAGCAGGACGATCAGGGCCACGTCCACCACGTCCCCGCCGTAGTACATGAGCTGGGCTCCGACCCGCACGTCGTCGGCGGGAACCCCCACCGGAGGGTGCGCGTACAGCCACTTGGCCAGCACCGAGTGCGCGGCCATGAAGACCACGAGCACCGCGGCGCGCACCCGGAACGAGGACCTGTGGGGGTCCGGGTCCGGACCGGCAATGGCGGCCGTGAACACGTACCCGGCCAGGAAGATGTGCGCGTGGACCACCGCGTGCCCCAGCGCGGAGGCATGCATCCAGGGGAACAGCCCCGTGGTGTAGAGCAGCCACAGCCCGCCCACGTTGAGCACGGCGGCCACCACGGGGGTCGTGACGAACCGGAGGAGCGGGAACCGCAGCACCCGGGTGACCCGCCGCGCCGCCGCGGTGGGCAGCCCGCGCAGCAGCACGCGCACCGGCGCTCCCAGCACCAGCAGCAGCGGGCCGAGCATCCCCACCAGCAGGTGCCCCACCATGTGGGCGGTGAAGCTCGCGTGGCCGGCCTGGGCCACGGGCCCCACGAGTCCCACCCCGGTGCACAGCAGGCCCGCGGAGAAGCTGACCGGTCGCCAGGGGCTCACGCGGCGTCGTCCGCTGCCCGCCCAGAGGGACCAGCCGTATCCGACGGCGGCGGCGGCCAGGAGCAGGAGGACGAGCCACTCGAAGGCCGACCACTCGGCCAGGGGCCAGGGCACCGGCAACCCGGACCCGGCGTGGCCGGACCCGTGGGCACCTCCGTGGTCCCCGGGTCCGGCGGGGTGCTCGTGTCCCGGGTCCGCCGCGAGTGCCTGCAGCGGGGGCGCCGGGGGCACCGAAAGGCCCGCGAGCCACACGGCCGAGGCGGGCGTCATGCGCGCGGGTGGGCCCTGCCGCCCCGCCGCATCAGCACGTACCCCAGGAGGATCAGCAGCACCGCCGTGCCGTTCCACACGAGGTCGTAGGGCAGGAGGTCCACGCCGTAGCGGATCTGGTGGATCCCGAGCAGCTTGTGGTCCACGATGCCGTCGAAGAGCTGGAACGCCCCCACGCCCAGAACCACCGCACCCGCCCAGTGCGGCCAGTGGACGCCGCCCCGGCGGCGCACGTCCGCGAGCAGGAAGAGCCCCCACACGGTGATGAACCAGCCGAACGCGTGGAAGAACCCGTCCGTCACGAGCGCCACCTCGTGCGTGGAGAGGTCGTAGAAGTGGTGCCACTGCAGGCCCAGGTGGAAGATGAACAGGTCGATCATGGCCGCCGCGATCCCGCAGCCGAACAGGAATCCCGACAGCCCCGCGCGCCTGCGGGTGCGGGCGGCGTCGGCGCCGGACGACGCGTGCGCTGCCGCGTGCTCGCCCGCCGGGGGTCCTGCGGGCGGCGTGGAGTGCGTTGCGGGCGTGGGTTCTGGGTGTGCCATGTCCCCTCCTGGAAGCTGTCCCTACCCGGCCCTCGGGGTTCGGCGCCCGGCCCGTACGAAGCCGAGCGGTGCCGCCCCGTGGGCCGCGTGACGTCATCAGCGTACTGAGCTGTCGAGCAGGGCGCACGGGGCCGCCCCGTTCTCAGCGGAGATGACCTCGGGCCGTGCCGGGGAGCCACGCGGCGGGGCCCGGGGCGCGCCGCGCCGCGCCGGGACACGACGCAGGGGGTGACCCGCCGCTCGGACGGGTCACCCCCTGGGGTGCACAGCGCCGCTGCACCGACCGTGCGGTCGCCGCAGCGGGATCCGCGTCAGCGGCTCAGCAGCAGCGCCTCGCCCTGACCACCGCCGCCGCACAGCGAGACGGCGGCCTTGCCGGATCCCCGCCGGGCGAGCTCCATGGCCGCGTGCAGCGCCAGCCGTGCACCGGAGGCCCCGATGGGGTGGCCCAGGGCAATGGCACCACCGTGGATGTTGACCTTGTCCATGTCCACGCCGAGGTCCCGCACGGACTGCACGGAGACTGCGGCGAACGCCTCGTTGATCTCGATGAAGTCCAGATCCGCCGCGGTCCACTCGGAACGGGACAGGGCGTGCTCGATCGCACGCGACGGCTGGGAGTGCAGGGAGGTGTCGGGACCGGCCACCTGCCCCGGCTTGCCCACCACGGCAAGCCAGTCCAGGCCGTGCTCCTCCGCGTAGCCGCGCGTGGTCAGCACGAGGGCCGCGGCGCCGTCGGAGATGGGGCTGGAGTTGCCCGCGGTGATGGTGCCGTCCTTCGTGAAGGCGGCCCGCAGCTTGCCGAGCCCCTCCGCGGTGGACTCCGGGCGCACGCCCTGGTCCTCGGAGACGGTCACCGGGTCACCCTTGCGCTGCGGGATCTCGATCGGCGCGATCTCGTCCGCGAAGACCCCGTCCTGCTGCGCCCTGCCCGCGAGCTGGTGGCTGCGGGCGGCCACCTCGTCCTGCTCCTGGCGCGTGATGGAGCGCTCGGCGTTGCCCGTCTCGGTGAGCTCTCCCATGGGGATCTGCAGCTCCACGTCCACCAGTCCGTCGTGGGCCAGCGAGTCCGCGAGCGTCATGTCCCCGTACGCCTTGCCCTTGCGCGCTCCCAGGGCCAGGTGCGGCGCGTTGGTCATGGACTCCATGCCACCGGCGACGACGACGTCCGCCTCGCCCGCGCGGATCATGCGGGCTCCCTCGGTCACGGCCACCAGCCCGGACAGGCACACCTTGTTCAAGCTCATGGCGGGGACGTTCAAGGGCAGCCCCGCGGCCACGGCGGCCTGCTTGGCGGGGTTCTGGCCGTTGCCGGCCTGCACCACGTTGCCCATGTAGACGTAGTCCACATCCTCGGGAGCCACCCCGGCACGCTGCAGCGCGTGCTTGATGGCGTGCGCGCCCAGGTCCACGGCGCTCTGCGAGGCCAGTGCCCCCAGCAGCTTGCCCTGCGGGGTGCGGGCCCCGTTGACGATCACGATGTCATTGGCGTTCTCGGTCACTGTTCCTCCTGAACGGGTACGGAATCGGGGGTCACGTCCACCAGTTCCACCCGGTAGTTCGCTTCGGTCTTCTCGGCCACTTCTGCTTCGGTCACGCCCGGGGCCAGGGTGCGCAGCACGAGCCCGGCGTCCTCGACGTCGAACACGCACAGGTCCGTGATGATCCGGTCCACCACCCCCACCCCGGTGAGGGGCAGGTCGCACTCGTGCCGGAGCTTCGGGGAGCCGTCCTTGGCCACGTGCTCGGTGAGCACGAGCACGCGCGGGGTGCCGGCCACGAGGTCCATGGCGCCGCCCATGCCCTTGACCATCTTGCCCGGGATCATCCAGTTGGCCAGGTCCCCCGTCTCGGAGACCTGCATGGCCCCCAGGATCGCCATCTTCACGTGCCCGCCGCGGATCATCCCGAAGGACGTGGCGGAGTCGAAGATCGCGGCCCCCGGCCGCAGCGTGATGGTCTGCTTCCCGGCGTTGATCAGGTCCGGGTCCTCGTCCCCCTCGTACGGGAACGGGCCCATGCCCAGCACACCGTTCTCGGACTGCAGCACCACGCTCACGCCCGGTGGCAGGTTGTTGGCCACGAGCGTGGGGATCCCGATCCCCAGGTTCACGTAGTCGCCGTCCGCCAGTTCCGACGCCGCAATGGCCGCCATCTCGTCCCGCGTCCAGCTCACGACGCCGCTCCTTCACTCTCGCGCGCACCCTGGGTCGCCGGTCGCGGGCGGGTGGTGCGCTGCTCGATCTCCTTGGGCGCCCCCGAGTACCGCACCACGTGCTGAACGTACACGCCGGGGGTCACGATGTGGTCCGGGTCCAGCTCGCCGGGGGCCACGATCTCCTCGACCTCCGCGAACGTGACCCGGCCGGACGCCGCGCACACCGGGTTGAAGTTGCGGGAGGTGCGGCGGTAGACCAGGTTGCCGTCCGTGTCCCCGCGCCAGGCGTGCACGAGCGCCACGTCCGCGACGATCCCGCGCTCCTGGAGGTACGTGCGGCCGTCGAACTCGGCGGTGGGCTTGCCCTCCGCCACGGGGGTGCCCACGCCGGTGGCGGTGTAGAACGCCGGGATCCCGGCACCGCCCGCCCGCAGCCGCTCGGCCAGGGTGCCCTGCGGGGTGAACTCCACCTCCAGCTCGCCCTCCAGGTACTGGCGCGCGAACTCCCTGTTCTCCCCCACGTAGGAGGACACGGCCTTGGCCACCTGCCGGTTCTCGAGCAGCAGCCCCAGCCCCTTGCCGTCCACGCCCATGTTGTTGGAGACCACGGTGAGGTCCTTCACGCCGCTCTCCCGCACGGCCTCGATGAGGTCCCGGGGGACGCCGGACAGCCCGAAGCCTCCCACCGCTATGGTCATGCCGTCCCGCAGGGTCTCGGCAAGGAGCCCCGTGACGTCCTCTCTGACTTTGGACATGGCCGCCCTTCCCGTTGTCTCCACCGTGTGATCTGCCTCTCAGGGTAGAGCGGTTCCTCTCCTGGTCAAAGATGGCGTGGACTCCGCCCGCCCGGCCAGGGGTGGAGGAGACGGTGGG
>NZ_PHOA01000031.1 GCF_003687455.1 Kocuria tytonicola
GCTCCGGGCTTGGGGCCCGACGCCGCAGGCTTCTTCGCGCTCTGGGAGGCGGGGGCCTTGGCGGCCGACGCGGGCTTGGACTGCGCCGGGGCGTCGCCGCCGGCGGGGAACGCGGTGCGCAGCTTCTTGGCTACGGGCAGCTCCACCGTGGACGAGGCGCCACGGACGAACTCACCGAGTTCCTGCAGTTTGGAAATTGCTTGCTTGGACGTGATTCCGAGCTCTTTCGCGAGCTCGTGGACACGGGGCTTGGCCACTGTTCTCCTGTCTCGGTCCGCACCGAAACAGGTACGAACCGTTTATCTTCCGTTGAAGTCGCCACCGGACACGGGCGTGGTGCACGCGTGTCCTGCGCGGCTGCGGGGTGAGTACGTGGAAGTACTCATCGGCCGGCACTCATCGGTTTTCCATGGTCTTCTGACTCGCTTTCCTTGTGGTCGTCCTCCTGCACGGGCAGGAGCACGCGGAGTTGCTCCGCGAGATCGTGCGCGCTGACCGCTGTGCGGAACGCCCTGTTGAACGCCTTCTTCCGCACCGCTGTGGTGACGCACTCTCGGGTGGCATGCACCCAGGCCCCACGGCCTCCCCTTCGGCGGTGGAGGTCGGCCACGACCCGCGGGCCGTGCTCCGTGTCCTCCATCGTCACTCGGACGAGTTGATCAGGGGACGCCGTGGCACGGCACCCCACGCAGGTGCGACGACTCGTGGTGCTCATCATCGCTCCTCGTGTGCCACTCCTGGTTCCGTGCACGCCGAACGCGCGCGGGAACCGGGGGTGGTTGACCTGATCGCACCCCACTCTAGCGCGCCGCGCGCCCTGAGCGGGAATCCCGGGGTTCTCAGCCCTGCGTTGCGCGGGACTCGGGCACGATGTCGATCTTCCACCCGGTCAGGCGCGCGGCGAGTCGGGCGTTCTGGCCCTCCTTGCCGATGGCCAGGGACAGCTGGGAGTCCGGCACCACCGCGCGGGCCGAACGGGCGGCCTCGTCGAGCACGGTGACCCGGGTGACGCGGGCGGGGGACAGAGCGTTGCCGATGAACTGTGCGGGGTCCTGCGAGAAGTCGATGATGTCGATCTTCTCCTCCCCGAGCTCGTTCATGACCGCGCGCACGCGGGAACCCATGTCGCCGATGCACGCGCCCTTGGCGTTCGCCCCGGGCCGGGTGGACTCCACGGCCATCTTGGTGCGGTGCCCGGCCTCGCGGGCCAGGGTGACGATCTCCACGGAGCCGTCCGCGATCTCGGGGACCTCCATCTCGAACAGCCGGCGCACCAGGTCCGGGTGGGAGCGGGAGAGCGTGATGGACGGGCCCTTGAAGCCGCGCTTGGCCTCCACCACGAACGCACGGATGCGCTCTCCGTGGCGGTAGGTCTCCCCGGGGACCTGCTCGTGGGGCGGCAGCAGACCCTCCACGGTGCCCAGGTCCACCTGGACCATCTTGGGGTTGTGGCCCTGCTGGATCTGGCCCGAGACGAGCTCGCCCTCGCGGCCCTTGAAGTGGCCCAGGACGTTGTCGTCCTCCACGTCCCGCAGCTTCTGCAGGATCACCTGGCGCGCGGTGGCCGCCGCAATGCGGCCGAAGCCGGAGGGGGTGTCGTCGAACTCACCGATGCGCCGGTCCTCCTCGTCGAGCTCCGGTGCCCAGATGGTCACGTGGCCCGAGCGGCGCTCGACCTCCGCGCGGGCGCCGTCGATCGCTCCCGGCGAGCGCATGTAGGCGAGCAGCAGCGCCTGCTCGATCGTGGGGATCAGCACGTCCACCGGGATGTCGCGCTCGCGCTCCAGCAGTCGCAGGGTGCTCATGTCGATGTCCATGTGTCCGGCCTTCCGTCCCACCACCCCCGGTCGCCGCGGGCTGGGCCGGGAATCAAACAGCGCGCCGCACGAGGTGTGCGGAGCGCTGCTGCGGGGGTGTCTCGTCGTCTTGTCTCGTGGGCCATGGTACATCCCCGGGGGATGCGTCAGATCTCCACCTCGGACCGGGCGCCCCGCAGCTGCGCGTAGTCCACGCGCTCGGGGTCCAGGAACTTCACGGGCATCCCCTTCTTGGGCTGGTGCCAGCGCTGCACCACGGCGTGGTCGTTGTGGGCCTCGATCAGCCGCGCCGTGTAGCGCTCCCCCTCCAGGGGTCGGATCCGCACCAGGTGGCCCACGGTGCGCCGCCAGTGCCGCGGGGTCTCGAGCGCGCGGGTTGCGCCGGGGGAGGAGACCTCCAGCTCGTAGGGCGGGCCCGGGACGGGATCCTCACGGTCCAGGGCGTCCGAGACCTGCTGCGCCACGGCCGCCACACGGTCCAGGTCCAGGGCCTCCGTGCCGTCCGGCAGGTCCACGAGCACCTGCAGGGTGCGGGTGCCGCCCTGGCCCGTGAGCTCGCACTGCTCCAGGAACAGTCCGGCGGCTTCGACCACCGGTTCCACGGTGGCGCGGATGGGTGCGTTCTGGTCGGAAGTCATGGGTCCTCTCCACGGGGTGCTCGGCGGCGGTGCGCCTGTGCCGGTCGGTGCTCCTCCCTATCATGGAGGACACCCGTCCCCCGGAGGAATTCGTGAGCTCCCACCCGCCTGCCGACCGCGCCCGCGCCTGGCGCCTCGCGGCCCTCGGACTCGTGCTCGCGCTGCTCCTGGTCCTGGCCGCCGGAGCGTGGTCGCTCTGGCGCCCGCTGTCCGATGACGACGCCGCCCGCCTCGCCGCGCGCGCGGCCACCGGGTCCGTGCGCACCCAGCTCCATCCGAATCCGTGGCTGCTGCCCGAGGACGCCCTGACCCGCCAGCTCGATGCGTTCGGACCACCGGCCACCCCGGCGCAGCAGCGGCGACTGGAGGAGCGCGGTGCGGTGGCACCCGCTCCCCCGTCCCTCGAGGCCGCGGCCGACGATCTGGCGCGCCTGGCCCGGAGCACCGAGGACGAGCACCTCACGGCGGATCTCGCCGCGGTGGCGGCCTCCTGGTGGGCGGGCGCCGCGAGCGGCCGCGGGGCCGACGCTCTCAGCTCACAGGACGATGCACGGGAGACGGAGCAGGAGACGGAAGGTACTGGAGGGGCGGTCACCGATCGTGAGGACGCCTGCGGGAGCGGTCTCACCACCGCCGTCACCGCGGTGGACCGCTCCCTGTTCACGGCCGAGACCGCCGCGGCACGCACGGGACCGGAGGCCGGCACCGCCGGTGGGCTGGTGGATGGCGCTGCGGAGCTGCACCGGGCCGCTCTGTCCGACCCCCGGGTGGCGCCGGTGCTGGAGTGCGAGCCTCCCCCCGTGGCGGGACACCACGAGCTGCCCCCCGGTGTGCAGGAGGACCCGGTCCGGGCTCTGGGGCGCGCTGAGCAGGAGGCGCGGGACACGCTGGTGCGGGCCGCGGCGTCGTCGTCCGGGGAGCAGCGCGCGTGGATACTGGAAGCACTGCGCACCGCGGCGCGCGCCGGCCAGGTCCTGGACCCGGAGCAGCCCGTGCCCGCCCTGCCGGGCCGGCCCTGACCCCCGCCCACGGGGATCCGCGGTGGGGTCCGTCACGGGAGCCGTCACCGGCCGGTCAGGACGTCCCAGCCCAGTTTCACGATCAGCACCGAGACGACCGCGAAGAACACCACGCGAATGAACGAGCTGCCCCGCGCCACTGCGGTGCGGGCGCCCAGGTAGCCGCCGACCATGTTGCTCAGTCCCAGCACCAGACCGAGCCCCCACAGGATGGAACCGTGCGCGGCGAAGACGGCCAGAGCCCCCAGGTTGGTGGCCAGGTTCACGATCTTCGCCTTGGCGCTCGCCTCCAGGAAGCTGTAGCCCAGCACCGAGACCAGCCCGATGATGAGGAACGAGCCCGTGCCCGGGCCCATGACCCCGTCGTAGAACCCGATGCCCGCGCCCAGTGCGGCGGCGAGCCCGTAGTGCCGCGCCCCGGTGTGCCGCAGGGCCGTGAGCCGGCCCATGGACGGCTTGAGGGCCGTGAACAGCAGCACGGCCACGAGCGCCAGGACGATCACCGGTTTGAACACGGACGCCGGAAGGGCCGCGGCCACCGCGGCGCCCAGGCCCGAGGCCACGAGGGCGACGGCCGCCATGGGAAGCGCCGTGCGCAGGTCGGGACGGACCCGCCGGAAGAACGTGAGCGCGGAGGTGGCGGTGCCGAACACCGAACCCATCTTGTTGGTGGCCAGCGCCTGCACCGGGGTGAGCCCGGGGATCATGAGCGTCACGGGCAGCTGCAGGAGGCCGCCGCCGCCCACCACGGCGTCGATGAAGCCCGCCGCCAGCCCCGTGGTCACGAGCAGGAGCAGGAGGCCGGGGCTCGCGGAGTCCAGGCCGGACCCCGCGAGCAGGGAGAGCTCCACGCGGTCAGAGGGTGTCCGCCGCGGGCCCGTCCGCACCGTGCAGCTCGGTGGTGACCTCTGCGACCACCTGCTCACGCTGGATCTCGCGGCTGCGTCCGGAACGGCGGTCCTTGAGCTCGAGCACGCCGTCCGCGAGACCGCGGCCGACGACCAGCACGGTGGGGACGCCCAGCAGCTCGGCGTCCCGGAACTTCACGCCCGGGGAGACCTTGGGGCGGTCGTCGAAGAGGACCGTGATGCCCGCGGCCTCCAGGTGGCCCACGATCTCCTCCGCGGCCTCGAGCACCTCGGTGCCCTTGCCCGTGGCGACCACGTGCACGTCCGCGGGGCTCAGGTCCCGCGGCCACAGCAGGCCCTGCTCGTCGTGGTAGAACTCGGCCAGCGCGGCGAGCGCACGGGTCACGCCGATGCCGTACGAGCCCATGGTCACGGTCACGAGCTTGCCGTTGCTGTCCAGCACCTTGAGCCCCAGCGCCTCGGCGTACTTGCGGCCGAGCTGGAACACGTGGCCCATCTCCATGCCGCGGGCGATCTCCAGCGGCCCGGAGCCGTCCGGGGCGGGGTCGCCGTCCCGGACCGTGCAGGCCTCCAGGGTGGCGTCCCACGTGAAGTCGCGCTCGGCCACCAGGTGGTACACGTGGCTCTGCTCGGCGTTGGCGCCCGTGATCCAGGAGGTTCCGGGGACCACGCGGGGATCCACGAAGTACGGGATGCCCGTGCGGGACGTCGAACCGAGCAGGGCGTCGTCGCGGCTGAGCCCGGGGCCGATGTAGCCCTTCACGAGCTCGGGGACGGCGCGCAGCTCCTCCTCGGTGGCCGCGGCGACCTCGAGCTCACCGCCCACCTCCAGGGCCTGGCCGATCCCGGCCTCCACCCGCTTGAGGTCCACCTCGCGGTCACCGGGCACGCCGATGGC
Source organism: Kocuria tytonicola (assembly GCF_003687455.1). GTDB lineage: Bacteria > Actinomycetota > Actinomycetes > Actinomycetales > Micrococcaceae > Kocuria > Kocuria tytonicola. The sequence continues at coordinate 5,242 of NZ_PHOA01000031.1, forward strand.
CACGAGCTGCTTCCCGCCCTCGGGCAGGGACACGGAGAGCACCACGTTCTTGAGGGTGTCCGCGGCCGTCCACGGCTGCCCCTCCCTGGGGTGCAGCTCGTTGGAGCGCGCCACCAGCGCCTCGATGGTGGGGCTGTCCGGGGTCTCGTGGACCTGCGCGGCCGGGGCGTTCGTGTAGTCCACGGGGTCCGGCACCACGGTGGTCACGGCCTCCACGTTCGCGGCGTAGCCACCGGCGGAGCGCACGAAGGTGTCCTCCCCCACGACGGAGGGGTGCATGAACTCCTCGGAGCGCGAGCCGCCCATGGCCCCTGAGGTGGCGGACACGGCAACCACGGGCAGCCCGAGCCGCTCGAAGATCCGCACGTAGGCCGCCCGGTGCTTGGCGTAGGAGTCCTCCAGGCCGGCGTCGTCCACGTCGAAGGAGTAGGAGTCCTTCATGACGAACTCGCGCCCGCGCAGCAGACCGGCGCGGGGGCGGGCCTCGTCCCGGTACTTGGTCTGGATCTGGTAGAGCATCACCGGCAGGTCCTTGTAGGACGAGTAGAGGTCCTTGACCAGGAGGGTGAACATCTCCTCGTGGGTGGGGGCCAGCAGGTAGTCCGCGCCCTTGCGGTCCTGCAGCCGGAAGAGGTTCTCGCCGTACTCGGTCCAGCGGTTGGTGGCCTCGTAGGGCTCGCGCGGCAGCAGCGCGGGGAAGTGCACCTCCTGGGCACCGATCGCGTCCATTTCCTCGCGGACGATGTTCTCGACCCTGCGCAGCACGGCCAGTCCCAGGGGCAGCCACGTGTAGATGCCGGGTGCCGCGCGCCGGATGTAGCCGGCGCGGACCAGCAGCTTGTGGCTGTCGACGTCGGCGTCCACCGGGTCTTCGCGCAGGGTGCGCAGGAACAGGGAACTCAGGCGAAGCGGCACGAAAAGGTCCTAACCGCCCGTGACCGGGCCGATCGAAACTGCGGATGTCCCCGCGAGTCTATCGCTGTGGTGCGCGCTGCCACGCCCGGGTGCTCACAGCAGCACCGTGGCGAAGTCCCCCCGGCGCTCGAAGCCCACGTGGCGGTAGGTGGCCAGCGCGGGGGCGTTGTACGAGTTCACGTAGAGACTCACCACGGGCGCCACCGTGCGGGCGAGTGCCACCGTGGCGGCCATGCACGGCACGGCCAGTCCCCGGCCGCGCAGCTCGGGGGCCACCCACACCCCCTGGATCTGGCACACGTCCCCGTGCAGGGAGCCGATGTCCGCCTTGAACACCACGGCACCCCGGTGGTCGGTGAGCACCACCGTGCGCTGCTCCCGGAGCAGGGAGCGGATCCGGCGCCGGTAGCCCTCCGCGCCGTTCGTGTACGGGGAGTACCCCACCTCCTCGGTGAACATGGCGGCCGCGGCGGGCAGCACACGCTCCACGTCCGCCTCGCTCCCCCACCGCACCTCGGCCGCCGGGCCCGTCAGCAGGGACGGGTCCGGGTCCCGGTCCATGACGAGCAGCGGCTGCTCGGGACGAACGTCGAACGGCGCGGACCACGCGTGGCGCAGCCGCTCCCACAGCCCCAGCACCGGCTCGGCGGGGCCGAAGACCGAGGCGAAGCGCGGACCGGTGCGCAGCAGCGTGGCCGCGACGAGCTGGACCCCGGTCTCGTCCAGCACCACGGGCACCACGTTGGTGCCCGTCCAGCACGCGCCCACGAGTCTCCCCGCGGCGTCAACCACGCCGTGGACGGGCGGGGCCGCGCGGCCCGCCGCCCGCACCCGCTGCACGTGGGAGGCCACGAACACCGAGGACACGGGGTCCTGCGCGAGGAGCCGGTCCAGGGCCGCGGGCTCGACGGCCGCGGGCTGGAGCACCCGGGGCGAACGGCGCAGGATCACCCCGCGGTCACGACCGGGGCACCCTCGACCGGCTGGCCGTTCTCGTCGAGGCTCATGCTCTCCGCCATCTCGTTGGCCTGCGCGAGCAGGGTCTCCACGATCTGGTCCTCGGGAACGGTCTTGACCACCTCGCCCTTGACGAAGATCTGCCCCTTGCCGTTGCCGGAGGCCACACCGAGGTCCGCCTCGCGCGCCTCGCCCGGGCCGTTCACGACGCAGCCCATCACGGCCACGCGCAGCGGCACGGTGAGGTGGGCCAGACCCTCGTTGACCTCCTCGGCGAGCTTGTAGACGTCCACCTGGGCGCGCCCGCAGGAGGGGCACGAGACGATCTCCAGCTTGCGGGGGCGCAGCCCGAGCGACTGCAGGATCTGGTTGCCCACCTTGACCTCCTCCACGGGGGGCGCGGAGAGGGACACGCGGATGGTGTCCCCGATGCCCTGGGACAGCAGGATGCCGAACGCGGTGGCGGACTTCACGGTGCCCTGCAGCGCGGGCCCGGCCTCCGTGACACCGAGGTGCAGGGGCCAGTCCCCCCGCTCGGCGAGCAGCTGGTAGGCCCGGACCATGGTCACGGGATCGTTGTGCTTCACGGAGATCTTGAAGTCGTGGAAGTCGTGCTGCTCGAACAGCGAGGCCTCCCACACGGCGGACTCCATGAGGGCCTCCGGGGTGGCCTTGCCGTACTTCTCGAGCAGCCGCTTGTCCAGGGAGCCGGCGTTCACGCCGATCCGGATGGACACCCCGGCGGCCTCGGCGGCCCGGGAGATGCCCTCGATCTGGTCGTCGAACTTGCGGATGTTGCCCGGGTTCACGCGCACGCCCGCGCAGCCGGCGTCGATGGCCGCGTACACGTACTTGGGCTGGAAGTGGATGTCGGCGATCACCGGGATCGGGGACTTCTTGGCGATGATCGGCAGGGCGTCGGCGTCGTCCTGGGACGGGCAGGCCACCCGCACGATGTCGCACCCGGCGGCGTTGAGCTCCGCGATCTGCTGCAGCGTGGCGTTGATGTTGGTGGTGGGCGTGGTGGTCATCGACTGGACGCTGATCGGCGATTCCGAGCCCACACCCACGGAGCCCACCCTGATCTGGCGGGTCGCCCGCCGCGGGGACAGGACGGGCTGGGGTGCTGCGGGCATGCCGAGGTTGACCGAGGTCACGAATTTCCTCCAGGGAATCGACGTGCGGGGCCCGTGACGCGCGCCCCGTGTGGTGCAGCCTCCATTGTGCCCCACGGCTGCGACCCGTCGAACCTCCCACGCGTGCCTCGCCGGGGCACCGGGCAGCGGGGACGACGCCGCCCCCGGCCGCGCGGGAGGCGCGAACGGGGGCGGCGTGGTGCGGCGGACGCGGGAGCGCTACGGCCCCGGCCGCGTCAGCGGCGCATGATGCGGCGCGCGAGCCAGTTGCCGAAGAACTGCACGAGCTGCACCAGCACGATGATCACGATCACCGCGGCCCAGGTGACCTCGTCGTTGAAGCGCTGGTAGCCCAGGCGCAGGGCGAAGTCGCCCAGCCCACCGGCACCGATCGCGCCCGCCATCGCGGACATGTCCGTGATGCCGATGACCAGGAAGGTGTAGCCGAGCACCAGCGGCCCGAGGGCCTCGGCCAGGATCACGGTGGTGATGATCTTCCAGCGCGACACCCCCATGGAGCGCGCGGCCTCCACCACACCCGGATCCACGGTCATGAGGTTCTGCTCCACGATCCGGGCCACCGCGAAGGTGGCGCCGATGGTCATGGCGAAGATCGCGGCGTTGGGCCCCAGGCGGGTGCCCACCACCCCCTCGGTCACCCGTCCGAGAGCGGCCAGCAGGATGATGAACGGAATGGGACGGACGAAGTTCACCACCACGTTCAGGATGGTGTACACCACCACGTTCTGCAGGATGTTGCCCCGCCGGGTCACGTACAGACCCACGCCCACCGCCAGGCCGATCAGCCCGGCGAGGACCAGGGTCACGGTGACCATGTACAGCGTCTGCCCGGTTGCGCTCAGCAGCTGCGGGCCGAGAGTCGACCAGTCCATCATGCGGACACCTCCTGGACCGTGGTGACCGTTCGCAGGGCGTCGACGGCCCGGGTCACGGCATCCTCGGGACCGTCGAGGGACAGCGTGAGCGTCCCGAACGTGTGCGACTGCAGGATGGAGATGCCTCCGAAGGCGATCTCGAAGCGCAGACCGTCACGCGCGGCCGCCGAGAGCACCTCCCCGATCCGGTTCTGGTCCGAGACGTCCACGAGCACCAGGCGCCCCGGGTGATCACGGCGCAGCGTGGCGAGCTCGTCCTCCCGCGGCACGGTGCGCATCACCGAGGACACGAACTTGCGGGTGGTCTCCGCCTTGGGGTGCGCGAAGATCTCCGCGGTGCTCCCCACCTCGACGACGCGCCCGCCGTCCATCACGGCCACTCGGTCCGCGACGGCGCGCACCACGTCCATCTCGTGGGTGATGAGCACGATGGTGATCCCCAGTTCACGGTTGACCCGGCGCAGCAGGCCCAGCACCTCCTGGGTGGTCTCCGGGTCCAGGGCGGAGGTGGACTCGTCCGCGAGCAGCAGCTCGGGGCTCGTGGCGAGCGCCCGGGCGACGCCCACGCGCTGCTTCTGCCCGCCCGAGAGCTGCTCGGGGTAGTTCCCGGCGCGCTCGGTGAGGCCCACGAACTCCAGCAGCTCCGCCACGCGGGCCTTCCGGTTCTCCGCGCTCCACCCGGCACGCTTGAGCGGGTACTCCACGTTGCCCGCCACCGTGCGCGAGGTGAACAGGTTGAACTGCTGGAAGATCATGCCGATGTCCCGGCGGACGGGTGCCAGCTGGGTCTCCGACCGGCCGTCCACGCGCCGCCCGGCAACCTCGAGGAAACCGGAGGTCACGGGCTCGAGGCCGTTGATGAGGCGCACGAGCGTGGACTTGCCGGCCCCGGAGTAGCCGATGACCGCGAAGATCTCGCCCCTGCGGATGTCCAGGTCCACGGACTCGACGGCGGTGACCGTGCGCCTGCGGCGTCGGTTCCCCGTCTCGAAGACCTTGCTGACGTCCCGGAAGCTGACCAGGGTGCTCGCCGTGTCGGCTGGGCTCACTTGCTCTGCTCCTTGAGGTCCTGCGAGTACCGCGCGAGCAGGTCCTTGAGCTCCTGCTGGTCCACCTTGGTGGGAACGGCGGTGCCCTTGGTCTCCTTCTTCTCGGCCTCCTGGACCGTGGAGTCGTAGTAGAAGCTCGCCACCTTCTTCAGCGTCTCGTTGTCCGCGTTCGCCTGGGTCGCGGCGAAGAGGTTGTCGTAGACCTTGGCGCTGTCGGCGGTGGGGTCGTCCTGCGCGAGCGCGTTCTTCGGGTCGAGGTTCGCGCGGTCCAGGAAGTCGTTGTTGACCACGGAACCGGCCACCGAGTCCATGGACAGCACGGTCTGCTCGGCGGAGACCGGGCGGACCTTGACCTTGGACTTCTCGGCGTCGAGGTCCTGCTCCGTGGGCGCGATCGTGTCCTTGGTGAAGGACACCAGCCCCTGCTGCTTCAGCAGGTTCAGGGAGCGCGAGAGGTTGATGGAGTCGTTGGGCACGGCGATCTCGTCACCCTGCTTGAGGTCCCCCACGGACTTCGCGGTCTTGGAGTACAGCCCCAGCGGGAAGATCGACGTGGAGCCCACGGGCGTGATGGTGTCCCCGGAGCTGTTGTTGTAGTCCGCGAGGTACGCGATGTGCTGGAACCAGTTCATGTCGATGTCCCCGCTCTTCAGTGCGGGGTTCGGCTGGCTGTAGTCGCTGAAGTCCACGTACTCGACCGTGACGTCGTGCTGCGCCGCCACGTCCTTGAGCGCATCCTGCACGGGGGTCGAGCCCACGATGCCGATGGTGATCTTGCCGTCCGCGGCCGGGTCCGTGTTCTCGGAGCCGCCACCGCACGCGGTGAGGGTCAGGCCCAGGGTGGTGGCCAGTACTACGGGGAGCAGTCGTTTGGTTCGCACGATCATGCCTTTCCAGGGTCGGGGTCCGGTCGCGCGGAGCGAAGGGTCCCGCCTGGATGAGGGCAATGATCAGACACGTGCCATTCGAAGAGAAACCGCACTTGCCGTGATCTTTTCGAACCGCGGCCGGATGGTCATCTGGGGCACCCCGCTACGGGAGAGGGTTGCCGTCCGGCCAGCCAGAGCTACGCGCCGGATCTCGTCATCCGCCCACGAGCCTAGCACGGGACTGCGGCACCACCGGCACCGCCCGTGCCTCAGCGGCCGCGGGAGATTCGCTCGCCCGCGTGGGCCCGGGCCCACCGCTCAGCCTCGAGGACATCCTCCAGCGTGGGCTCCCGCACCCCGTCGTGGTCTCCCACCACGCGCTCCACGAGGTCCACGATCCCCGTGAAGCCCAGCTCCCCGCGGTGGAACGCGTGCACGGCCTCCTCGTTCGCCGCGTTGAACACCGCGGGCCAGGTCCCGCCCAGAGACCCCGCGCGCTTCATGAGCTCCACCGCGGGAAAGGCCTCGGCGTCCAGGGGCTCGAACGTCCACTGCGCGGCGGTGCTCCAGTCGCACGGCACCGCCGCGCCGGTCACGCGGTGGGGCCAGCCGACGCCGAGCGCCAGGGGAAGCCGCATGTCCGGCGGGGAGGCCTGCGCGATCGTGGAGCCGTCCACGAACTGCACCATGGAGTGCACCACGGACTGCGGGTGCACGGTCACGTCGATGCGCTCCAGGTCCACGTCGAAGAGCAGGGACGCCTCCAGGACCTCGAGCGCCTTGTTGACCATCGTGGCGGAGTTGGTGGTCACCATGACTCCCATGTCCCATGTGGGGTGCTTGAGGGCCTGCGCGGGGGTGACGTCCGCGAGCTGCGCGCGGTTCATCCCGCGGAACGGGCCGCCGGACGCGGTCAGCACCAGACGTGCCACCTCCCCCGCCGTGCCGGAGCGCAGGGTCTGGGCAATGGCCGAGTGCTCGGAGTCCACCGGGATCAGCGCGTCGGCGAGGCCCGTGGCCTCGGCCGCGCGTTTCACGAGCGGCCCCCCGGCGATCAGCGACTCCTTGTTGGCCAGCGCCACGCGGTGCCCCGCCGTGAGAGCCGCGAGCGTGGGAGCCAGACCGATGCTGCCGGTGATCCCGTTGAGCACCACGTCCGTCCCGTTCCACTCGGCGATCCGCGTGGCCGCCTCGGGACCGTGGAACACCTCGGGAAGCGCCGCCGACGACGCCGCCCGCGTCCGTGCCGCGAGCAGCTCACGCAGCCGGGCGGCGTCGTCCGCCGTGCCACTCGTGCCCACGGCCGCCACCGCGAAGTCCACGGCCTGGCGCGCGAGCAGCTCCAGGTTGCCGGCACCGGCCGCGAGGGCGAGCACCCGGAAGGGCGGGTGCTCCGCGTCCGTGACGGGCCGGGCGAGCCGTGCCGCCGAGGCGACGACGTCCAGCGCCTGCGTGCCGATGGAGCCGGTGGAGCCCAGGATCACCAGACTGCGGGGGGCGTCCCGGGTGGCGCGGTCGAGGTCCGGGGTCATGGCGGGTGCGCTGTTCATGGGACCAGTATGGCCCGGACGCGGTGTGGGCCCGGCTCCGCAGATGCGACAAGGGCGCCACCTCAGAGGTGACGCCCTTGCGCGGAGGCCCCTCAGGGCCTGTGGGTCGTTCAGCGACGACGCCCGGTCACGAAGCCGTAGACCAGCAGCACGATGAGTGCGCCGACCACGGACGTGATGATGGTGCCGATGCTGATCTTGTCGATCCCGGCGTGCAGGCCCGGAATGAAGCTGCCCAGCCAGCCGCCGAGGAACGCGCCCACGACGCCCAGGATGATGGTCACGATGATCCCGCCACCCTGCTTGCCCGGCAGGATCAGCTTGGCGAGGGCGCCAGCGATCAGACCGAGGATGATCCAGCTAATAATGCCCATTTCTCCACCTCAAGTTGTCGTTGCTCGCGCATGCGGTTGCCCACATGACGGGGCGAGCCTCGCTCTGGTCAGCGAACTGCCGTTCAGTGTACTACCAGATAGCAGGACTATAGGCCTTACCGTCGGGTAGGAGATGTGGCTCACAGAAACCGCCCTCCCCCGCGATCAGTGGGCCACGGGCTTCTCCGCGCCCACACCCGTGAGCGAGCGCACCTCCATCTCGGACTGCTTGTACGGATCCTCCTTGCGGCGCTCCGTGACGGAGCCCAGGAAGCCCAGCAGGAACGAGGCCGGGATGGAGATGATGCCCGGGTTGGACAGCGGGTAGACGGCGAAGTCCGCGGTGGGGATCATGGACGTCTCCGCACCGGACATGACCGGGGAGAAGACGATCAGCACCACGGAGAGGATCAGCCCGCCGTACATGGACCACACGGCCCCTCGCGTGGTGAACCGCTTCCAGTACAGGGAGTAGAGGATGGTGGGCAGGTTGGCGGAGGCGGCCACCGCAAAGGCGAGGGCCACGAGGAACGCCACGTTCTGCCCCTGCGCGCCGATGCCACCCGCGATCGAGATCAGACCGATGACCACCACCGTGGTCTTGGCCACGCGCAGCTCCCGGCGGGGATCCGAGTTCCCCTTCTTGATCACCGACGTGTAGATGTCGTGCGCGAAGGAGGCCGACGCCGTGATGGCCAGTCCCGCGACCACAGCGAGGATCGTGGCGAACGCCACGGCCGCGATGAGCCCCATGAGCACCGATCCGCCCAGCTCGTAGGCGAGCAGGGGTGCCGCGGAGTTCACGCCACCCGGTGCCCCCTTGATGCGGTCCGCCCCGATCAGGGCCGCCGCGCCAAAGCCCAGCACCAGGGTGAACAGGTAGAACAGGCCGATGAGCGTGATGGCCCACACCACGGACTTGCGGGCCTCCTTGGCCGTGGGCACCGTGTAGAAGCGCATGAGCACGTGGGGCAGACCGGCCGCACCGAGCACCAGGGCGAGGCCCAGGGAGATGAAGTCCAGCTTGGAGATCTCACTGACCCCGTACTTCAGGCCCGGCTCCAGCATGGCCGGCTTGTTGTTGGTCTCCACCGCGGCCCCGAGGATCGCGGAGAAGTTGAACCCGAACATCGCGAGGATCCACACGGTCATCACGGCCACGCCCGTCACGAGCAGGCAGGCCTTGATGATCTGCACCCACGTGGTGCCCTTCATGCCGCCCACCAGCACGTAGACGATCATGATGACGCCCACGATCACGATCACGAGCGACTGGCCCGCCTTGGAGCTGATCCCCAGCAGCAGGGACACGAGGGCACCGGCGCCGGCCATCTGGGCCAGCAGGTAGAAGAACGTGACGGCCAGCGTGGAGATGGACGCCGCCACGCGGACGGGACGCTGGCGCAGCCGGAAGGACAGCACGTCCGCCATGGTGAACTTGCCCGTGTTGCGCAGCGGCTCGGCGATCAGCAGCAGGGCCACGAGCCACGCCACGAAGAAGCCGATCGAGTAGAGGAAGCCGTCGTAGCCCTGCAGCGCGATCGCGCCCACGATGCCCAGGAACGACGCCGCGGAGAGGTAGTCTCCCGCGATCGCCAGACCGTTCTGCGTGCCGGAGAACGAGCGGCCGCCCGCGTAGTAGTCCGCCGCGGTGGCCGTGGACTTCGACGCCCGGATCACCACCACCAGGGTCACGAGCACGAAGCTGAGGAAGATGGAGATGTTGATCGCGGGGTTGCCCACGGTGGCCGAAGCGCCCTCCGCGAGGTGCACCGCCGGCAGGGTGGTGGCGAGGATGTTCACGGCCGAACCCCCTCGGACGTGCCGGGCTGCTCAGAGGCTCCGGGCTGCCCACGGTGCTGGATCGCGTGGTGCTGGGCCTCGAGCTGCTCCGCCTCGAGCTGCTCGCGCAGCGCCGTGGCCTGCGGGTCCAGCCGGCGGTTGGCGAACCGCACGTAGGCCGCCGTGATGCCGAACGTGGTCACGAACTGCAGCAGGCCCAGGACGAGTCCGAGGTTGATGTTGCCCAGCACCTTCAGCGACATGAACCCCGGCGCGTAGATGGCCAGCACCACGTAGAGCAGGTACCAGACGAGGAACGCGACGGCCAGGGGGAAGACGAAGGAGCGGTGGGTGGAGCGCAGCCGCTGGAACTGCTCCGAGCGCTGCACTGCGGGGAAGTCGATGCCGAGGGTGGCTGCGGAGCCGTTGGGATCGACGGAGGGCGTGGATGCCATGTGTGCCTCCTAGTGTGATGACCACCACAGTAGGAGTTGTGTATCCACAGCGGGAGGGGAGCGTGGATGTTGCCCCGAATAATCCGCATTGTGACGGCATCCTGCGGCATATCTCGCCGATCCGCGCCGTTCAATGTATACAAAGACGGGCCGTGCCGCGCGCCCGGATGTCAGCGCCGCGTCTGGTGTCCCCTCACCGCGAGCACGAACTCCACGGCGCGGTCCAGGAACGCGTCCACCTGCTGCTCCTCGTAGCAGCGCTGCCCCTGCGCCGCGCGGAACACGGCGCCGCGCAGCAGCCGGGGGTCGATGTCCGGGGCGCTGCGCAGCTGCTCCATGAGCCGGTCGCACAGCACGTCCACGTCCGCCGCCGAGTACCCCGCCGTACGGTGCTTCGCGGGTCTGCGGAACCGCTCCGTGCGCGGGCGGTTGAGACGGCCCACGAGCAGCTGCCCCAGCAGCTCCACGTGCTCGTTCCACCGCTGGACGCCGTGCTCCGCGACGAACGCCTCCCGCTCGCGGTCGAACAGCTCGTCCTCGAGATCGTCCAGGTGGGCGTCCACGGCCGCGGGGTCGTAGCCCTCGCGCCCCCGGTCGAACACGCGTTCCCGCACCTGTCGGCTGCCCACACGGGCGCTCGACCCCGCGGTGGCAGGGGTCGACTCCCCCACCGCCCCGGAGGTCCCTGCGCCCTCGACCGACGACGCGCCGGCCGCAGCCCCGGTTTCTTCGCACCCCGGGACCGCAGTGGCACCCGCGCCGGGAGCCGACGCGGCGGCGTCGTGCCCCGCAGTGGGAGACCGCGCGTCCGTGGCGTGGAGCACGGCCGCGACGCGGTCCAGGAAGTCGTCCACCTGGGCGGGGTCGTACCCCCACGAGCGCTGGTCGAGGCGGGGGGAGCGGTCCTGAGACGTCATGAGAGCCCTTTCGGAACTGGAACGGGCCGGTCGCCCACGACGACCGGCCCACGGCGGCAGGCCCCGGAGCCCGCCCGCGTCATGCGAGAACGGAGAACAGCTCGAAGATCACGTAGCCGGTGATCACCGCGAAGAGGATGGAGTCGATGCGGTCCATCACACCGCCGTGCCCGGGCAGCAGGGTGCCCATGTCCTTGATCCCGATCTCGCGCTTGATCATGGACTCGGAGAAGTCCCCCACGGTGGAGACGGCCACGATCGCGACCGCCAGGACCGCGCCCTGCCACCACGGGAGTCCCAGCAGCAGGACGGCGCTCAGGATCCCCACGAGCACGGCACCCCCGAGCGAGCCCGCGAAGCCCTCCCAGGACTTCTTGGGCGAGATCCTCGGGGCCATGGGGTGCTTGCCCCACACCACACCCACGGCGTAGCCGAAGGTGTCGGAGCTGACGGCCAGGAGGATCACGGTGAGGACCTTCTGCGGTCCGTCCGCGGAGTGGTAGAGCAGCACGGCGGTGCTGAGCAGGAACGACACCCACACGAGCGCGAACACCGAGCCCATCATCGACAGCATCATCCCGTGCCGCGGACCGAAGGCCCGCCACACCACCACGAGCGTGACCGCGAGCACGAGCGCCATGGACAGCCACGGCGCGCCGCCGAAGAACGCGGCGAGGGGCATCAGGACCGCGGCCACCACGGCCGGGACCTTGGGGATCAGCACGCCCTTGTAGGTGAGGGACCGCGCGACCTCCCAGACCCCGATCCCCGCCGCTGTGCCCGCCAGCAGCGCCAGCACGAGGGGGACGAAGAACAGCCCCGTGACGAGCGCACCGATCAGCACCACCGCCACGGCCACGGCGGCCGGGAGGTTGCGCCCGGCCCGGGACGGCGCCCTGTGCTCACGGCTGCGCTGGAACGGCCGCGCGAGCACGTGGCGCAGCGGCCCGGTGGTCGGGGACTCGTCGTGCCCGCCCGTGGCCGCCTCCCCCGCGGGCGCTTCCACGGGGTGGGAGCCCGCCACGGGGTCGCGGGGCGCTGGAGAGGTTGGTTCAGGAGCGGACATCAGGCGCCGAGCAGTTCGGCTTCCTTGTTCTTGAGCAGCTCGTCGATCTGGTCGGTGTGCTTCTTGGTGGCCGCGTCCAGGTCCTTCTCGCCGCGCTTGCCGTCGTCCTCGCCGACGTCTCCGTCCTTGACGAACTTCTCGATGGACTCCTTGGCGTGGCGGCGGATGTTGCGCACGGACACTCGGGCCTCCTCGGCCTTGGTGTGCACGATCTTCACGTACTCCCTGCGGCGCTCCTCCGTGAGCTCGGGCATGACCACGCGGATCACGCTGCCGTCGTTCGCGGGGTTCGCGCCGATGTCCGAGTCCCGCAGGGCCTTCTCGATGTCGTTGAGCGCGCTGCGGTCGTAGGGCGTGATGAGCAGCGTGCGGGCCTCGGGGGTCTGGAACGAGGCCAGCTGCTGCAGCGGGGTGGGGGTGCCGTAGTACTCCACCAGCAGGCTGGAGAACAGCGCGGGGTTCGCACGGCCGGTGCGCACCGTGGAGAAGTCGGTCTTCGCCGCGTCCACCGCCTTGCTCATCCGGGTGGTGGCATCCGAGAGGACATCTGAGATCACGGGTGGTTCTCCTTCTGCGACGGGTCGTGCGAGGCTGTGCCGGAGTCGCTCACCCCGGCGGCGGGACAGTGGTCCCACTCTATCGTCCGGGCCCGCCCCCAGGGTCCTGGGGCCGCGGCCCGCGGGTGTGTTCAGGGGGTGACGAGGGTGCCGATCTCCTCGCCCAGCACGGCGCGGGTCACGTTGCCCGCACCCTCCATGCCGAACACCCGCATGGTCACGTTGTTGTCGCGGCACAGGGCGAACGCGGTCTGGTCCATCACGCGGATGTCCCGGGCAAGCGCCTCGTCGTAGGTGAGGCTCGCGAGCCGCCGTGCCTCGGGGTCCTTGCGGGGGTCCGCGGTGTAGACGCCGTCCACACCGTTCTTGGCCATGAGCACCTCGGTGGCGTGCACCTCCAGCGCGCGCTGGGCGGCCACGGTGTCCGTGGAGAAGTAGGGCAGTCCGGCTCCGGCGCCGAAGATCACCACGCGGTCCTTCTCCATGTGGCGGATGGCGCGGCGGGGGATGTACGTCTCCGCGACCTGCTCCATCTTGATGGCGGACTGCACGCGGGTGTCCACGCCGCACTGTTCCAGGAAGTCCTGCAGCGCCAGGCAGTTCATGACCGTGCCCAGCATGCCCATGTAGTCCGCACGCGAGCGGTCCATGCCGGCCTGGGAGAGCTCGGCGCCGCGGAAGAAGTTGCCGCCGCCCACCACGATCGACGTCTCCACCTGACCCACGGTCGCTGCGATCTGCTCGGCGATCTGGCGGACCACATCAGTGTCCACGCCCACGCTTCCGCCCCCGAAGACCTCGCCCGAGAGCTTGAGCAGCACACGCCGGCGTCCCGGTTCCGATCGCCGGGACTCACGGCTCATCCGCAGTGCCTCGTCCTGGGGCTCGGAGTCGTTGGTGGTGGGCATGGATCCTCCCGGGGCCGCTGCGTGTTCTGGATGTGGCCCACCCGTGGCAGACCGCCCCCCAGCATACAGAAGCGGCGGGGCGCCACCGGTCCCCCGGTGATGCCCCGCCGCTGCGGGGTGGGCGCCGTCACGGTCTCCCGTCACGGCACCCCGGCCGCACTGCCCCGCCCGCACTCAGCGGGCCCGGGGCGCGGCCGTGGGACGAGCTCGGCTCAGGCCCCCACGCGGAACCGCGCGAACGCGGTGGCGGTGGCGCCGGCCTCGGAGAGGACCTGGCCCACGGACTTCTTGGAGTCCTTGGCGAAGTCCTGGTCCACGAGCACGACCTCCTTGTAGTAGCCCTTGAGGCGGCCCTGGACGATGTTCGGGATGATCTTGTCCGGCTTGCCCTCGTTGCGGGCGGTCTCCTCGGCCACGCGCTTCTCGTTCTCCACGGTCTCGGCGGGGACGTCGTCCTCGGAGAGGAACGCGGGGGACATGGCGGCGATGTGCACGGCGACGTCGTGGGCGGCGGTCTCCGCGTCGGAGCCCGAGACGGCCAGCAGGACGCCCACCTGGGCGGGGAGGTCCTTGGAGGTCTTGTGCAGGTACACGGCCACGTGGTCGCCGGCCACGCGGGCCACGCGACGCACGACGACCTTCTCGCCCAGCAGCGCGCCGGTCTCGGTCACGAGCTCGGAGACGGTCTTGCCGTCAACCTCGGAGGCGAGCAGGGTGTCCAGGTCCGCGGCGTCGGCGGCCACGGCGGCGTCGAGCACCTTGTTGCCGAACTCCACGAACGGCGCGGACTTGGCCACGAAGTCGGTCTCGGAGTTGACCTCGACCATGTAGCCCACGCTGTTCTCCGTGCGCGCCACCACGATGCCCTCGGCGGTGGAGCGGCCCTCGCGCTTGGTCACACCCTTCAGACCCTTGACGCGGATGATCTCCTGGGCCTTCTGGGCGTCGCCGTCGGCCTCGTCCAGGGCCTTCTTGACGTCCAGCATGCCGGCGCCCGTGCGCTCGCGCAGGGCCTTGATGTCAGCAGCGGTGTAGTTCGCCATGTGAACTCCTCTGTTGTCGGTTGTGTCCGCCCGGGCGTCCTGGGACGCCCGGGCGGTTCCGGTCACCACTGTGGGCCACCGGGAAGAATGGGAGGTGAACACCTCCCGCGGCCTCACTCGGCGGCGGGGGCGTCCTTCTGCTCGGTCTCGGCGGGCGCCTCGGCAGCCGGGGCGGCCTGCTCGGCCGGAGCCTCCTGCGCAGCGGCCGGGGCGGAGTCCTGGGACTTCTGCTCCTCGTGCTGCTCGAGCAGCTCGCGCTCCCACTCGGCCATGGGCTCCTCGGCGGCGTTGGACTTGCCGTTGTGGCGCTCCATGAGGCCCTCGGCCACGGCGTCAGCGACGACGCGGGTCAGCAGGGACACGGAGCGGATGGAGTCGTCGTTGCCCGGGATGGGGAACGCGACCTCGTCCGGATCGCAGTTGGTGTCCAGGATCGCGACGATCGGCACACCGAGCTTCTGGGCCTCGTCCACCGCGAGGTGCTCCTTCTTGGTGTCCACGATCCAGATCAGGGACGGGGTCTTGGTGAGGTTGCGGATGCCGCCGAGCGTGCGCTCCAGCTTCTCCTTCTCGCGGCGCAGCAGCAGCAGTTCCTTCTTGGTGTACTGCGAGCCGGCGACGTCGTCGAAGTCGACCTCTTCCAGTTCCTTCATGCGGTCGATGCGCTTGGACACGGTCTGGAAGTTGGTGAGCATGCCGCCGAGCCAGCGGTGGTTCACGTAGGGCATGCCCACGCGGGTGGCCTGCTCGGCAATGGCCTCCTGGGCCTGCTTCTTGGTGCCGACGAACAGGATGGTGCCGCCGTGGGCCACGGTGGCCTTGACCGCCTCGTAGGCCTTGTCGATGAAGCCCAGCGACTGCTGCAGGTCGATGATGTAGATGCCGTTGCGCTCGGTGAAGATGAAGCGCTTCATCTTCGGGTTCCAGCGGCGGGTCTGGTGGCCGAAGTGGACGCCGTTGTCGAGCATCTGGCGCATGGTAACGACGGGCATGTCGTCTCCTCGTGGGTATCCGGCGGCCCGGGGGCCGCCGTGGGTTGACGGTTCTCGACCGGTGGTGCCGGTCCCTGGCGCGATGCGCGGGCCGTGCTCGTGGAGCGTGGCCCGACGCGCCCCGTACCGTCGTCTCCCGCTGCCGGGAGCTCGAGCGGACCGAGGGGTGCGCACCCGGTGGGAGCGGATCCGTTCCGGGTTCCTTCGCGCGCGAAGTCAGCCGTCCCGCCGCCGCCCACGCCCGCGAACGGGCATGGGTGTGCTGCGGCAGGGCAACTGCACGGGTCAGCCTACAGCATCCCGCCACCGCCGCGTGCCGTGCGCACTCCACATCGGGGCACCGTCTCCCGCACGACGCCGCCGCCACGCCAGCCTGAGGGCATGACTCTCCTTCCCGCCGGGCCAGTGCGCCCCGCACCGTGCACCGGCCCGTCCGGCTCGGGCACCTCGGCACACGTGACAGCGGCTGGCTCCGCCGCGCAGGGCACCACCCGGAGCGCGGTGTGGGTCTGCGGGGCACTCGTGCTGCTGCTGTGGCCGCTCCTGGTGGGCTGGCCCGCCCCGGCGAGCGGTGCGAGCCCCGGCTGGGCCTGGCCGGTGTCCCCGCGCCCGGCGGTGGAGCGGCGCTTCGAGGCACCCGCGAAGAGGTGGCTCCCCGGCCACCGCGGCGTGGACCTGCACGCCCCGCCCGGCACACCCGTGCGCGCTCCGCAGGCTGGGGTGGTCAGCTTCAGCGGCATGGTGGTGGACCGGGAGGTGCTCACTGTGGACCACGGTGAGGGCCACCTGTCCTCCTTCGAGCCGGTCACCGCCGTGGTCCACCGGGGTGAGCGCGTTGCGCGGGGGCAGGTGGTCGCCACGGTGGCCGATCCGGGCCACGGCCCGGGCGGCTCGGCCGTGCACTGGGGTGTGCGAGAGGACGGGGAGTACGTGAACCCCGTGCAGTTCGTGGCAGACCTGCGACCGTCGGTCCTCCTGCCCCTGCCGGGCGGAGGCTGACGGGTGCGGGCCGACGGGTGCGGGCACGGAAAACCCCCGCGGTCCTCTCTGCGGACCGCGGGGGTCGTGGTAGGGCGGGTGGGGCTTGAACCCACGACCCAAGGATTATGAGTCCTCTGCTCTGACCAGCTGAGCTACCGCCCCGTGGTGCGGCCGGTGACCGACCGCCGGTCCAAGGTACCGCACTGCACGGTTTCGACCCGGCACCGCGCCCGGGTGGCTGCGCACGGGTGGCCGTCCGTCGCGGGCGGCGTCAGCGGCTCTCGCCGCGGTAGATCCGCTCGAAGGTGTCCAGGGTGCGGGCGAACGAGTGCTGCTCCACCATCCGGCGGCTGTGCTCGCCCATGACCCGGCGCTGCTCGGGCGGAGCGTCGAGCACGAGCTGCAGCTTGTGGGCCAGGTCCCCCGGGCTGCCGGGGGCGAAGAGGTATCCGTTGCGTCCCTCGTCCGCGAGGTGCGGCAGGGCCCGGGCGTTGGCGAGCACCACGGGTGTGGAGGCGCTCATGGCCTCGAGCGTCACGAGCGACTGCAGCTCGGCGGTGCCGGGCTGGCAGAACACGTCTGCCCGGAGGTAGGCCCGGCGCAGCTCGTCGTCCGTGAGAAAGCCCAGGAAGTGCACGCGGTCCGCGACGCCCCGCTCGTGGGCGAGCTTCACGAGCCGCTCCCGCTGCTCCCCCTCCCCCACGATCTCCGCGTGCACGTTCTTCTCGCGCGGGATCAGGGCCAGCGCCTCGATCAGCTCGTTGACGTTCTTCTCCACGGCCAGCCGGCCGCAGAAGAGCACCACGGGGTGCTCGGGGTGCTGGATCTGCTCGTCGGCGGCGGCCTGGTAGTGACCGGCGTCGATCCCGTTGGAGACCGCGACCGCCCGGTCCGGCACGCCGTTGTCCACCATGGTGCGCACGGCGAGCGGTGTGGGTGCGGTGATCACGTCGCACCTGCCGTAGACCCGTGCGATGTCCCACCAGGACACCTTCCGGTAGCCACGGATGAACCACTGCGGGAAGGGCAGGAACGGCTCGATGTTCTCCGGGATGAAGTGGTTGGTGCCCACCACCCGGATGCCCCGGCGCACGGCCTCACGCACCATGATCCGCCCCAGGATGTAGTGGCACTGCACGTGCACCACGTCCGGGCGCAGCTCGTCCAGCAGCCGCGAGACCTCGCGGGCGATCTCCCACGGCAGGCAGATGCGGAAGTAGGGGTGGGTGAACGCGTGGTGCGAGCGGAAGCGGTGCTCCACCACACCGTCGTCCGTCATGATCCGGGAAGCCCCGCTCGTGGGCATGGCGGCGGCCACGTGGACCTCGTGCCCCCGGCCGAGCATGCCGTGCGCGAGGCGGCGCGCGAACTGCGCGGACCCGTTGACGTCGGGAGGGTAGGTCTCTGCGGTGATCAGAATCTTCAAGGCGTGGGGTTCCGTACGTTGCTCACTGGTCGGCGTGCTCGCCACGACACGGGGTCGTGGCGGCCCGGGGACGGGTGCCGCTCCCCGGATCCGCCGTCCGGGCGCGAGCGGCCGCTCGGCGCTGGAGGACCTCGGGGTGGTACCGGGAGAGCAGGACGACGCCGACTATAGCAACGAGACCTGCCAGACCCATGGTGACGGCGGTCCCAGTGGTCAGGCCCGCACCGGCCTCACCCAGGACCACGAGCCCCAGTGCCACGCCCACCATGGGGTCCACCACCGTGAGACCCGCGATCACGAGGTCCGGCGGGCCGCACGAGTAGGCGCACTGCACCATCCAGCCCCCCAGCAGGGCCGCCACCAGGATCATGAGCACGCTGAGCCAGTGCACCGCGCCGATCCCGCCGGACAGCAGGGCGGTCATGGTCAGACGCACCAGCACGGCCACGAACCCGTACAGCACCCCGGCCGCGAGCACGTAGAACATGCTGATCCGGCGTCTGCGCAGGACCACTTCCGCGACTCCGACGAGCACCACGAGACCCGTGAGCAGCAGCACGACGAGCCGCTCGGCGCCGGCACCCGCCACGTGGGACGGGTCGGTGGCCGGGACCGCGCACGCCACGAACCCGGCACCGCCCACGCTGCAGAGGGCCACGGCGAGCCAGGTCCTGCGGTTGATGGTGAGCCGGCGGCGCCTGGCGTGCAGCAGGGTGGTGATCACCAGGGCGATCACGCCCAGGGGCTGCACCACCGTGACCGTGGCCAGGGCGAGCGCCGCGACGTTGAGCAGTGTGCCCGAGGCCAGCAGGGCGAGGCCGCCGACCCACCGGCGGTTCCGCACGAGCACGAGCAGCCCCCGGGGTGACAGTGCACCCCCGGTGTGCCCGGTGACCGCCGCGGACTGGATCTGCGTGCCGAGCGCCAGGCACACCGCCGAGGTGATGGCCAGGGCCACCGCGATCCACTGGGTCATGCCGTCACCGTGCGCTGGTTCACACCCCCATGCTAGGCGATGGGTACCCGGCCCATGTGGAGCGGACCGGAGCTGCAGAGTGGACCGGGCCCGCACCGAGGGGGGGCGGGG
>NZ_PHOA01000032.1 GCF_003687455.1 Kocuria tytonicola
GCGCTGAGCGCCCCGGGACGGGGCGCTCAGCGCTCCACGAGGATCCCGTCCTCGTCCGCCCACAGGGTCTTGCCGGGGCGGAAGACCACACCGCCGAAGGTGACGACCACGTCCGTCTCGCCGTAGTCGTTGGGCGAGGACTTGCGGGGGTTGGTGCCCAGCGCCTTCACGCCGATCTCCAGCGTGCCGAGCTCCACGCGGTCCCGCACCGGGGCGTTGATCACGAGCCCGGCCCAGCCGTTCTCCATGGCGGTGCGGGCCACGTTGTCACCCAGCAGCGCGCAGTTCATGGAGCCCTGCCCGTCCACCACGAGCACCGCACCGTCCCCCGGGGTGGCCACGAGCTTCTTGACGTCCACGTTGGACTCGAAGCAGCGCACCGTGCGGATGGGCCCGGTGAAGCGGTGGACGCCGCCCACGGAGATGAACTGGGTGGTCACGGACTGCAGCTCGTCGCCGCGCTCGTCGTAGAGCTCGCACGTGGAGATGGTCATGGGTATGTCCTTTCGTCGTCCGGCCGGAGGCCGGGAGGGTTCCGTGGTGCCCGGAACCGGGATGGGTGCGGAGAGCGTCCGGTGCGGGCGAGGACGCAGGCAACGCCCGAGCCCTCCGCGGACCACCGCGCGCCGAACCCCGCGACGGTCTGCACCACCGGCCACGACGCACGGCACGGGGACGCACGTTCAGGAACGGGCCGTGCGGCGTCGTCGTGGGGTGCCGCACCCCGCCGGGAACGGCGATCCGCCGCGATGCCGGGCTACGCGGCAGTAGGAACGTGATGGACGTTACGCGAGGTCCCCGTCCAATTCAACGGTGGGCGCGTGGCGCTGCAGGAAGCGGAAGACCTCGGTCTCGTCCACCCCGGGGAACGCCCCGGCGGGCATGGCCGCGAGCATGTGCGTGGCGGGGCGGGCCGAGGGCCAGGCCTGCCCGTCCCACTGCTCGGCGAGCGCCGGGGAGGGCTGCTGGCAGCACGCGGGGTCCGGGCACGTGGAGGTGCGCCGGTAGGAGGTGGCGCGGCCGCGGAACCACTTGACGTGCTCGTAGGGCACGCCGAAGGAGATGGAGAACTCGCCGTGCTCGGAGCCCTCCACACGCGCCGAGCACCAGAACGTGCCGTGCGGGGTGTCCGTGTACTGGAAGTGGGAGAGCAGCCGGTTGGTGCCGGAGAACGCCTGGCGCGCGGAGAAGAAACGGCACGCCCGCTGGCCCTCCACCGCGCCGCTGTGGTCCGTGGGGAACTGCAGGCCGTCGTTCTGCCACGCCTTGTGGATGATCCCGGAGGAGTGCACCTTCTCGAAGTGCGTGGGGATGTCGAAGTGGTGGGTCATCAGGTTGGTCATCCGGTGCGCGGCCGTCTCGTGGGACACCGCGAACGCGTCCCGGAGGTCGTCCACGGACAGCTCGCGCTGGGACTTGGCGCGCGCCAGCAGGTCCACCGCGGAGGTCTCGGGGATCATCAGCGCCGCCGCGAAGTAGTTGGTCTCCACGCGCTGCTCCAGGAACTCGCCGTAGTTCGCGGGCCGGCGGTGCTCCAGCAGGTGGTGGCCCACGGCCTGCAGCAGCACGGACCACGGCGATCCCGCCCCCGCGCTGGAGGGCAGGTAGAACCGGCGGTTGCGCAGGTCCGTCACGGAGCGCGTGGAGTGCGGAAGGTCCGGCACCTGGTGGATCTCGAAGCCCACGTGCTCCACGAGCCGGGAGATGTGGTGCTCGGACAGCGGACCGCCCGTGTGCTGGATGGCCGTGAGCAGCTCCGCGGCCATGGTCTCGATCCGCTCGAAGTAGTTGTTGACCCCCTGCATGCGCGCGCGCAGCTGGGTGTTGGCGCGCCGGGCCTCCTCCGGGGTGGCGGCCTGCTCCTCGAGCCGCTGGCCGAGCTGCTGCTGCAGGGCCGCGAGCGCCTCCAGCGTCTCGGTGCTCATCCCCGGGCCCACGCGCACCGTGGGCAGCCCGAGGGCCGCGTACATGGGCCCGCGCTGCACGCGCTCCACCTGGATCTCCAGCTCCATGCGGCGGGACGGCGCCTTGGACCCCAGCAGCTGCTCCACCCCCATGTCCAGGGCACCGGCCAGGGCGGAGAGGGTGCTCAGCTTCGGCTCCCGCTTGCCGTTCTCGATCAGGGACAGCGCGGAGGGCGCCATCCCCACCGTGCGTGCGAGCTCCTCCAGCGTGATCCGCAGCCGCTTGCGCCGGTACCGGATGCGCCGTCCCAGCACGATCGGGTCGGTGGGGTCCCCCGCCTCGTCCTCGGGCACGGCGGATCCGGTGCGGCTCTGCGCGGCGGCCGCAGACCGGGCCGCACGACCACCGGACGACGACGACGCCGCGCCACCGGGTGCCCCGCGGCCCGCTCCGGGGGCCGCCCCACCCGGGGCGTGAGCGGCGGCGGACGAGGTGGGAGCGGCGTCGGCGGTGCGACGGCGCCTGCGGGGGCCTGTGGTGGGGGTCATAGGACGAGTTTAGGACGATTTTTCTCAAACGTGAAGAAAGTTATTTCTTCACACGGAAAACCCCTATGCGGGGGTGCAGATCCCGGCAAAAGTAGAACTCATCAAGTTACCCGTGCGGAGCTTTCCCCGAGTCCGCCGGCTCAAACGATCGAAGGAGACCGAGATGAGCAACGACAGCAGCAACCTCCGCAGCGCCGCCGAACTGGCCCGTGACTGGGAAGAGAACCCCCGCTGGGCGGGCGTGACCCGTGACTACTCGCCCGAGGAGGTCCTGCGTCTGCAGGGCTCCTTTCGAGAAGAGCACACCAACGCCCGGCGCGGCGCGGAACGACTCTGGCACCTGCTCAACTCGGAGGATTACATCAATGCTCTGGGCGCTCTGACCGGCAACCAGGCGGTTCAGCAGGTCAAGGCCGGTCTCAAGGCCATCTACCTCTCCGGCTGGCAGGTGGCCGGTGACGCCAACCTGGCGGGCCAGACCTACCCGGACCAGTCCCTGTACCCCGCGAACTCCGTCCCGCAGGTGGTGCGCCGGATCAACAACGCGCTCAAGCGCGCGGACCAGATCGAGCACGCCGAGGACGTCCACACCGTGGAGAACTGGATGGCGCCGATCGTCGCGGACGCGGAGGCCGGCTTCGGCGGGCCGCTCAACGCGTTCGAACTCATGAAGTCGATGATCGACGCCGGTGCGGCAGGCGTGCACTGGGAGGACCAGCTGGCCTCCGAGAAGAAGTGCGGCCACCTGGGCGGCAAGGTGCTGATCCCCACCCAGCAGCACGTGCGCACGCTCAACGCGGCCCGCCTCGCGGCAGACGTGGAGGACGTCCCCAGCATCATCATCGCCCGCACGGACGCCGAGGCGGCCACGCTGATCACCTCGGACGTGGACGAGCAGGACGCCGAGTTCATCACCGGCGAGCGCACCGCGGAGGGCTTCTACAAGGTCCGCAACGGCATCGAGCCCTGCATCGCCCGCGCCAAGGCGTACGCTCCGTACTCGGACCTCATCTGGATGGAGACCGGCACGCCGGACCTGGAGCTGGCCCGCAAGTTCGCGGAGGCCGTCCACGAGGAGTTCCCGGACCAGATGCTGGCGTACAACTGCTCGCCGTCCTTCAACTGGAAGAAGCACCTGGACGACGACACCATCGCCAAGTTCCAGCGCGAGCTCGCCGCCATGGGCTTCCGCTTCCAGTTCATCACCCTGGCGGGCTTCCACGCCCTGAACTACTCCATGTTCGACCTGGCCCACGGCTACGCCCGCAACCAGATGAGCGCATACGTGGAGCTGCAGGAGCGCGAGTTCGCCGCCGAGGAGCGCGGGTACACCGCCACCAAGCACCAGCGCGAGGTGGGCACCGGCTACTTCGACCTGGTCTCCCAGGTGGTCAACCCCAACTCCTCGACCATCGCGCTCAAGGGCTCCACCGAGAGCGCCCAGTTCTGATCCGCACCGCGGTCACGAACTGACCCCGAACCCGTGGGGGTCGCGGCACGGTCACTGGGGCCGGTGACTCCGCGACCGCGACCCCCGCGTTCACGTCGTCCGGTGGAGGGGCTCCTCAGCCCTCCCACGGACGCAGAACCGCCCGGCGCGTCCGGGCCCACCAGTCCGGCCGAGCCCACCGGTCCGTCCGGGGCCCGGCGGCCCCGGGGAGCCCGCCGTGTCCCGCCCCGGTGAGGGAGCGGGCCCCGGCGGGGCCGCGTCACTCGCCCGGCGCGTCCTTGAGGTAGTTGGTGATCCGCACCGTGCACAGGCGGCGGCCGGTGTCGATGTGCATGATGACCACCTCGTGGCTGGTCATGGTGCGGCCCAGCCGGATGGCGGTGGCCACGCCGCGCACCCGCCCGCTCGTGGCGGAGGCGTGGTGGGTGGCATTGATGTCCGTGCCCACGGCCACCTTGCCCATGGTGGAGCCGTGGATCACCGCGGCCCAGGACCCCAGCATCTCCCCCAGCGCCACGGACGCGCCGCCGTGCAGCAGACCCAGCGACTGCCGGTTGCCCTCCACGGGCATGGTGGCCACGATCCGCTCGGCGGACTGCTCCTCCACCTCCACACCCATCTTGCGGTCCAGCTCGCCCAGCTCGATGTTCCAGGGATCGAACGCCCTCCCCTTCTGCTCATCCGGCGACGCCGCGCGCCGTCCGTTCTCCACGCGTGCGTCCGCGGGGGTCGGGTCCTCGTGCATGGTCTGCTCCTTCGTTCCGTGTCTCTCGTCGTTGTCGAGCCGTTGCCGTTCCCGGCCTCCGCGCCGCCACGGGCGCTCCGTGGCCGCCACAGCTGCGCGGGTGCCGCCGACGGGGCCGTTCTCCCGCGAGCTCGCAGGGCGGGCGACGCCGCTCGGGTGCGTTCCGCACGGCAGGCCGCCGGGCGGCGTCGAGGGCCGGATGCCCGGGTGACGGCCATGGTGCCCCTGTGTGACCTAGGTTATCCTGGGGGCAATACTGACCGATCGTTCGGCTTGAGGCCGCGACCGTCCGGAGGACCCCGCGTGAGCACCCAGAACCAGGCATCCGAAACCCAGCAGCCGCAGCTCCTGCCCAGCTTCGTGAAGGGGCAGTGGTGGCGCCCGGAGGACCCGCAGAAGGTCGCGGAGGTGCGCGATGCCGCCACCGGGGAGCTCGTGGCCCGCGTGTGCGCGGACGGGATCGACACCGCCGGGGCCGTGGAGCACGCGCGCACCGTGGGGCAGGCGTCCCTGGGAACCCTGCGGATCCACGACCGTGCGCTGATCCTCAAGCAGCTCGCCCAGTACCTCGGGGAGCACAAGGAGGAGCTGTACGAGCTCTCCTACGCGACCGGTTCCACCGCCAAGGACCACCTGATCGACGTGGACGGCGGCATCGGCACCCTGTTCACCTTCTCCTCGAAGGGCCGCCGCGAACTGCCCAACGCGAACGTGATCGTGGACGGGCCCGTGGAGCAGCTCTCCCGGGACGGCTCCTTCCTGGGCGAGCACGTGTACACGCGGCTGCCGGGCGTGGCCGTGCAGATCAACGCGTTCAACTTCCCCGTGTGGGGCATGCTCGAGAAGTTCGCGCCCGCGTTCATTGCGGGGGTGCCCACCATCGTGAAGCCCGCGACCCCCACCGGGTACGTGACCGAGGCGTGCGTGCGGCTCATGCTGGACTCCGGCCTGCTGCCCGAGGGCTCCCTGCAGCTGGTCTCCGGCTCCGCCCGGGACCTGCTGGACCACCTGGACGCCCGTGACCACGTGGCGTTCACCGGTTCCGCGGCCACCGCCCAGTCCCTGCGGGCGCACTCGAACGTCCAGGAGAAGGGTGTGCGGTTCACCGCGGAGACGGACTCCCTCAACGCCGCGATCATGGCGCCGGACGTCACCGAGGGCTCCCCCGAGTTCGAGGCGTTCGTGAAGTCCGTGGTCCTGGAGATCACCGCCAAGGCCGGGCAGAAGTGCACCGCCGTCCGCCGGGTGATCGTGCCCCAGCAGATGCGGGGGGCCGTGGTCGAGGCGCTCAAGGAGCGTGTGGCCGCGCGCGCCGTCGTGGGCGATCCCCGCGACGCCGCCACCACCGTGGGCCCCCTGGCGTCCGAGGACCAGTACTTCGAGGTGCTGCGCTCGGTGCGCACCCTGATCGACGCCGGGGCCCGTGTGGAGGTGGGTGGACCCGAGGAGCTCTCCGCCGTGCCCCAGGACGGCGCGTTCTTCCCCGTCACCGTGCTCTCGTTCGACGACGCCCGCACCCCCGCCGTGCACGAGGTCGAGGCGTTCGGCCCGGTCACCTCCGTGCTCGGCTACTCGGGCGACGTTGCGGACGCCGTGGAGATCGCCGCGCTGGGCGGCGGCTCCCTGGTGGCCACCGTGTGCACCCACTCCCCCGAGCTCGCGGCGCAGTTCGCGTCCGGAATCGGCGCGTACCACGGCCGCGTGCTGTTCCTGGACCGCGACGACGCCACGACCTCCACGGGCCACGGCTCCCCCGTGCCGCATCTGGTGCACGGCGGCCCCGGCCGCGCCGGAGGCGGCGAGGAGCTGGGCGGCGTGCGCGCCGTGAAGCACTACATGCAGCGCACCGCCGTGCAGGGCTCCCCGGACCTGCTGACCGGGATCACCGGCCAGTGGCACTGGGGCGCGGCCGCCAACACCGTGACCCGCGAGGACGTCGAGAACGGCACGGGCGAGCACCCCTTCCGGAAGTCGTTGCAGACCCTGCGGATCGGGGACCAGTTCGTCTCGGAGCTGCGCACCGTGACGCTCGAGGACATCCTGGAGTTCGCGGAGAAGACCGGGGACACGTTCTACGCGCACACGGACGAGGAGGCCGCCACGGCCAACCCGTTCTTCCCGCGCCGGGTGGCCCACGGCTACCTGCTGGTCTCGTGGGCCGCCGGGCTGTTCGTGGAGCCCGCCCCGGGGCCCGTGCTCGCCAACTACGGGCTGGAGAACCTGCGCTTCATCACCCCGGTGACCTACGACGACGCGATCCGCGTGACCCTCACCGCCAAGAAGATCACCCCGCGCGTCACGGACGAGTACGGAGAGGTGGCGTGGGACGCCCGCCTGACCAACCAGAACGACGAGATCGTGGCCACCTACGACGTCCTCACCCTGGTGGCCAAGCAGTGGCCCACACCGGAGGTGTGAGCGGACGCCGAGCAGGACCGTCCGCAGCGACCTCGACAGCACGGAAGCCCCACGACATCGCGTCGCGGGGCCTCCGCCACCATCACCGCATGATCGCCAGCGTGGTGCCGCCCAGGTCCGGGGTGGGGCGGAAGCCCAGGGAGCGGTAGAGCTTCACCACGTGGCGGTTCCAGTCGGCGTCGTCCGTGGAGATGTAGATCTGGCGGATGTGGGACGTCTCGGCCAGCACCTCGGTGAGCAGCGCGCGGCCGATGCCACGTCGCTGGTGCGCCGGGTCCACCAGGAGATCCTGGATATAGGCCGCCGTGGCGCCGTCGCCCACCACGCGCGCCAGCCCCACGAGCTGGCCCGCGGCCCACGCGGAGAGCACCAGCCACGCATTCTCGATCATCGGCCCGAAGTCCTCCGGGCGCCGTGTGTAGGAGCTCCACCCCACGGCGTCGTACAGGCGGATCAGCGCGGCCCGGTCGAGGGTGCGGGTAGGTGAGATGTCCATGGGCACACCCTAGGCGGGTGCGCGGGCACGGCTCCGGCTACGCGCGCAGGCCCGCGAAGACCATGGTCACCACGGTGTCCGCGAGCTGGTCCACCGTGCCGGAACGCCCGGGCTGGTACCAGTCCACGATGGAGTTGACCATGCCCAGCATGAGGCGCGGCGCGGACTTCCCGGAGATGTCCGTGCGCAGCTCGCCACGCTCCTGCGCCTGGCGCACCAGGTCCTCCACGGTGTGGGTCAGGTGGCGACGCCGCTGCAGCGCCGCCTCCTCGACCTCCGAGTTCCCGCGCAGCCGCAGCAGCAGCGTCACGTACGGCATCTGCGCCACGAGCACCCGCACGGAGCCGTCCAGGATCTGCTCGAGCTTGTTCACCGGCCCGCTGCCGTTCGCGAGCACCTCCGAGAACACCGCTTCCAGCGCGTCCAGCGCGCGGTCCAGGGCCTGGCCCAGGATGGCCTCCTTGGACTCCACGTGGTGGTAGATCGCGGACTTCGAGATCCCCAGGTGCCTGGAGAGCGTGCCCATGGACGTGGCGTCGTAGCCGTAGCGGTTGAAGACCTCCACGCACACCGACAGCAGGGTCTCGCGGTCGTAGCCGGGACGGCCGCGCCGGGGTGCGGCAGCGGCGTCGTCGGCGGGGGCGTCGTCGGGGAGGAACTGCTGCTCGGTGGGCATGGACGCGGGCCTCGATCTTCCGGGGGGACGGGGTCTCCAGGCTACCGGCTCGTCACCTGGGCCCGTCCCCGCGGAGGACCGGGTGCCGCGCGGGACACTACTTGTCGCGGCGGTCGTACACGCGGCGCAGCTTGCCGGAGGAGCGCTCCAGGGTGCCGGGCTCGGCGATGTCGATCGCGGCACTGGAGCCGATCTTCGTCTTGATCTCGTGCTGCAGCCGGCGCCCGCCTTCCTGGGCGTCCTCCACCGTGGCCTCCTCGCGGCGCTCGATGTGGATGGTCATCTGGTCCATGCGGTTCGGCCGGGTGATCTCCAGCGTGAAGTGCGGGGACAGAGCCGGGATCTTCAGCGCGAGCTCCTCGATCTGCGAGGGGAACAGGTTCACGCCGCGCAGGATGATCATGTCGTCCGAGCGCCCCGTGATGCGGCCCATGCGCCGGTGACCGGGGCGGGCGGTGCCGGGCAGCAGCCGAGTGAGGTCGTGCGTGCGGTAGCGGATGATCGGCAGCGCCTGCTTGGTCAGCGCCGTGAACACCAGCTCACCGGGGCGTCCGGTGGGCAGCACGGTGTCGTCGAAGGGGTCGATGATCTCCGGGCGGAAGTGGTCCTCCCAGATGTGCGAGCCGTCCTTCGACTCGCAGGACTCGCCGGCCACGCCGGGGCCCATGACCTCGGAGAGGCCGTAGATGTCGCACGCCGTGATGTTGAACGTCTTCTCGATCTCGTGGCGCATCTCCTCCGTCCACGGCTCGGCCCCCAGCACGGCGTGCTTCAAGGAGGTCTCGCGCGGGTCCAGACCGAGTTTGCGGAATCCGTCCGCAATGGTCAGCAGGTAGGTGGGCGTGGAGAGGATGGCCTGCGGCTCGAAGTCGCGGATCAGCTGGACCTGCTTCTCGGTCTGCCCGCCGGACATGGGGATCACGGCGCACTTGAGCCGCTCGGCACCGTAGTGTGCACCCAGACCGCCGGTGAACAGTCCGTAGCCGTACGCGTTGTGCACCTTGTCGCCGGGGGCGATCCCGGAGAGCCGGAAGCAACGCGCCACCAGGGTGCCCCACGTCTGCAGGTCCTCCTCCGTGTACGCCACCACGGTGGGCTGGCCGGTGGTGCCCGACGACGCGTGGATCCGCCGGACCTCGGACATCGGCGTGGCCAGGGACTTGAACGGGTACGCCTTCCGCAGGAACTCCTTGTCCGTGTACGGGAACGTGGCGAGGTCCTCGAGCTCGTGGAAGTCGTCCGGGTGCACCCCGTGCTCGTCGAAGAGCTCCTTGTAGGCGGTGACGTTCTCGTACGCGTAGTGCAGGGTCCAGTTCAGCCGCTCGGTCTGCAGCGCCTCGATCTGGTCCCGGCTCATCAGCTCCTCGGGATCCGGCTGCGATGGGTCCTGCGAGTCCACGGGGCGGTACGGGTTGGG
Organism: Kocuria tytonicola; assembly: GCF_003687455.1. Taxonomy (GTDB): domain Bacteria; phylum Actinomycetota; class Actinomycetes; order Actinomycetales; family Micrococcaceae; genus Kocuria; species Kocuria tytonicola. Next base: position 9,656 of record NZ_PHOA01000032.1, read on the forward strand.
CACGGAGCAGGTGGTCATGGCATTCACGCTTTCTGACGGCGGGGCACGGTGCGGCTGCGGCCGCGGAACTGGGCCACGAGCTCGCCGTCCGCGGTGGTGACGGTGATGTCGCACAGGCCGCTGCGGCCCGTGGTGGCGATCTGGCGGCCCTCCGCCACCAGGGTCTGCCCGGGCTGCGCGGAGCTGAGGAAGTTGATGTCCACGCCCTGCGCCACGGTCATGGTGGCGCCGTCCGGGTCCGGGTCGTTGCAGGTCATGGCGAAGCACGTGTCCGCCAGGGAGAAGATCATCCCGCCGTGGACGATCCCGAAGCCGTTGACCATCTCCTCCCGCACCACCATGGAGATCTCGCAGTGGCCAGGGCCCGCGCGCAGCACGGTGACGCCCAGCCACTCGGAGGCTCGGTCCCCCGTGAGGACAGGATGGTGTGGCACGGCGCGCTCCTCGAAACTTTTGTGAACGATCGGTCAGTAGACAACCCCGAAATGTGACGTGTGTCAATGAGTGGCGGCCGCGTTGCAGGGCCGCCGCCATTGACGGCCTCCTCCCCCGCGGGCGGAAAATGTGTTGACGGCCACACCGGGGGTCTATATTCTGAACGAGCGGTCAGTTATTATCGTCGGCAGCGTACAGAGTTCACCCTCCGCTCCCATCTCACCCGTGAACCGAGGACACACCATGACTGAGCAGACCACCACTGCGGACCAGGCGGCCACCACCGCCGAGCAGCAGCACTTCGAGCACCTCATCAGCGAGGACTCCCGCGTGGAGCCCCGCGACTGGATGCCGGAGGCCTACCGCAAGAGCCTGACCCGTCAGGTCTCCCAGCACGCGCACTCCGAGATCATCGGCATGCAGCCGGAGGCCAACTGGATCACCCGCGCCCCGAGCCTCAAGCGCAAGGCCGTGCTGATGGCCAAGGTCCAGGACGAGGCAGGCCACGGGCTGTACCTCTACTCCGCCGCGGAGACCCTGGGCACCCCGCGCTCCGTGCTCAACGAGCAGCTGCTCAGCGGCAAGGCCAAGTACTCCTCGATCTTCAACTACCCGGCCCGCACGTGGGCGGACATGGGCGCCATCGGCTGGCTCGTGGACGGCGCCGCGATCTGCAACCAGGTCCCGCTGTGCCGCGCCTCCTACGGCCCGTACGGCCGCGCCATGGTGCGCATCTGCAAGGAGGAGTCCTTCCACCAGCGCCAGGGCTGGGAGATCCTCTACGAGCTCTCCCACGGCACCGAGGCCCAGAAGCAGATGGCACAGGACGCCGTGAACCGCTTCTACGGTCCGGCCCTGCAGATGTTCGGCCCCCCGGACGCCGACTCCCCCAACTCGCAGCAGTCCATGCAGTGGAACATCAAGCGCTTCTCCAACGACGAGCTGCGCCAGCGCTTCGTGGACATGATCGTCCCGCAGGCCGAAGCCCTGGGCCTGACCCTGCCGGACCCGGACCTGAAGTGGAACGAGGAGCGCGGGCACTACGACTACGGCCAGCTGGACTGGGACGAGTTCATGTCCGTGATCAAGGGCTCCGGCCCGTGCAACGTGCAGCGCATGAAGCGCCGCCGCGAGGCACACGCGCAGGGAGCCTGGGTGCGGGAGGCCGCCGAGGCCTACGCCCAGCGGCAGGCGCGCGAGGCCGCGGAAGCTGCCGCGGCGGCGTCGGCGACGGATGCCGAGGCCACCGAAGAATTCACCGTCGTGGCGGGCCGCGGCTCCGCCGAGCTGATCGGAGCCTGAGCATGAGCGAGAACCAGACTGGCAACTGGCCCCTCTGGGAGGTCTTCGTGCGCTCCTCGCGCGGGCTGTCCCACGTGCACGCGGGATCCCTGCACGCCCCGGACGCCACCATGGCCGTGCGCAACGCGCGTGACCTCTACACGCGCCGCAACGAGGGCACGAGCGTGTGGGTGGTCCCCGCGGACGCCATCACGGCCTCGGACCCGGACTCCAAGGGCGGGTACTTCGAGTCCGCGCAGGGCAAGAGCTACCGCCACGCCACGTACTACACCAAGAGCGAAGGGGTGAAGCACCTGTGAGCGCGTTCGCCTCCCACGACTCCGCCACCAAGCAGTCCGCGGGCGTCGCCATCACCGCCGAGGAGATCGCGGAGACGGGCGGCCGGGCCCCGGAGGCCGTGGCCCAGTACGCGCTGCGGCTCGGCGACGACGCCCTGATGCTGTCCCAGCGTCTGGGCTGGTGGATCTCGCGGGCCCCCGAGCTCGAGGAGGACATCGCGCTCGGCAACATCGCACTGGACCTGATCGGCCACGCACGGTTCCTGCTGACCTACGCGGGTTCGGCATGGGGCAAGACCGAGGACGAGCTCGCGTACTTCCGCAACGAGGAGGAGTTCCGCTCCGTGCGCCTCGTGGAGCAGGAGAACGGGGACTTCGGGCAGACCATCGCCCGCCAGCTGCTGTTCTCCTTCTACCAGTACGAGCTCTACTCGGCGCTGCAGTCCTCCACGGACCAGACGCTCGCGGCTATCGCGGACAAGGCCCTCAAGGAGGTGGAGTACCACCAGGACCACGCGGCCCAGTGGATCCTGCGCCTGGGGCTCGGCACCGAGGAGTCCAAGCGGCGCATCCAGGACGGGCTCTACTACATGTGGCCCTACCTGGACGAGCTGTTCGCGGACGAGCCGCTGCACGACGAGCTCGAGGGCATTGCCGTGCGCCCCTCCACGCTGCGCGAGCGGACCTTGGAGCGCGTGACCGCACTGCTGGCCGAGGCCGAGCTGGAGGTCCCGAACGTGGCCCAGGCGCGGCTGTCCGCGGCTCCGAGGGACGGCGCCTACTCCGAGTACCGCGGGTACATCCTCGCCGAGATGCAGTGGCTCGCCCGCCAGCATCCCGGCGCCACGTGGTGAGCACCGTGTTCTCCCGCGTTCCGCCCCGCTCGCTGCCGCCCACGGGTGGCGTGGCGCCCCGCGAGGTGCCCCTCGGCCCTTCGCAGCGACCGGACGATCCGCGCGACGCCACCCTGTGGGACGTCGCCGCCACCGTGTGCGACCCCGAGATCCCCGTGCTCACGCTCGAGGACCTCGGGGTGCTGCGGGACGCGGTGGCCGGGGAGGACGAGACGGTGGTGGTGATCACCCCCACCTACTCCGGCTGCCCCGCCATGGACACCATGGCCGCGGACCTCGAGGCCGCCGTCACCGCCGCGGGCTACGAGAACGTGCGCGTGGTGCAGGTGCTGCGCCCGGCGTGGACCACGGACTGGATGTCCCCCGAGGGCCGGGCGAAGCTCAGCGAGTACGGCATCGCCCCGCCCACCGGACGGACCGCCGCCGGGCACAACTCCGGGCCGGTGCGGCTGAGCCTCGCGGTGAAGTGCCCGCGGTGCGACTCCCTGCGCACGCACGAGATGACCCGCTTCGGGTCCACGTCCTGCAAGGCCCTGTGGGTCTGCGACGACTGCAAAGAACCCTACGACTACTTCAAGGTGCACTGATCATGAGCGAAACCGCGGACACCTCCGCCCTGGAGGACGCCACCGAAGCCAGCGCGGGGGGCGGCAGGCGCCGCGCCACGTTCAACACCCTCACGGTCTCCGAGGTGCGCAAGCTGACCTCGGACTCCGTGGAGGTCACGTTCGACGTCCCCGAGGACCTCGTGGCGGACTACGACTACCTCCCGGGTCAGTACGTGGCCATCCGCGCCATGATCAACGGGCACGAGGTGCGCCGGTCCTACTCGATCTGCGCGGACCCCACCCCGGGCGAGATCCGCGTGGCCATCAAGAAGGACATGGGCGGCGTGTTCTCCACATGGGCCAACGAGCAGCTGGCCGCCGGGGACACCCTGGACGTGATGAACCCGCAGGGCGCGTTCACCTCCAAGGTCAACATCACCTCCATGAACGACCCCGAGAAGCTCGCGGAGAAGGAGGTGGCCAAGAAGCGCAACGTGCACCTGGTGGCCTTCGCCGCCGGTTCCGGGATCACGCCCATCATGGCGATCGCCCGCGCGCTGCTGCGCGCCTCGGACACCGCTCAGATGGACGTCGTCTACGCCAACCGCTCGTCCATGGACGTGATGTTCGCGGAGGAGCTGGGCGACCTCAAGGACAAGTACCCCGCGCGCCTGGCCGTGCACCACGTGCTCTCCCGCGAGCAGCGGATCTCCCCGCTGATGTCCGGGCGGATCGACCACGACAAGCTGGAGGAGCTGCTGGAGCACGTGATCCAGGTGGACTCCGCGGACGAGTGGTTCCTGTGCGGGCCGTTCGAGCTCGTGCAGCTGTGCCGGGACGTGCTCAAGGAGCGCGGCGTGGACGAGTCCCGTGTGCGCTTCGAGCTGTTCACCACGGGCAAGCCCACCGCACCCCAGGGCCAGCAGGGCCGCCCGGTCGTGGCGGACCCCAAGGGCGAGAACTACAAGATCGTCTTCACCCTGGACGGCACCTCCGCGCAGGTGGAGTCCCCGAAGTCCGCCGCGGAGACCGTGCTGAATGCCGCACTGCGTGTGCGCCCGGACGTCCCGTTCGCGTGCGCGGGCGGGGTGTGCGGCACGTGCCGCGCCAAGGTCACCAGGGGCGGGTTCGAGATGGAGGAGAACTTCGCGCTCGAGAAGGACGAGGTGGACGCCGGCTACGTGCTCACGTGCCAGACGCGCCCCACCTCGGACGAGCTGAGTGTGGACTTCGACGCCTGACCCACGTGCCGCCCTGTCGGCCGCACCGCTGCCCGGGTCCCGGCGCGCTGCCGGTGCGTGCTGCGGATTCCGCTCGCACCCACACCCCGCGGCAGCGCCGCCACGCACCCACGGCGACGACGCCGCACCGGCACCCGGGCGGCGCCGTCGCCGTCTCTGCCTGCCCACCCAGGCCACCGGCCCTGCCGCGCGCACGTCGCCCGGACCGCGCGGCCCGAACCGAAACCGCAAGGAGAACGCCGTGATCGAGCTGACCATCGAGGACGAGATCGCCCGCGTGGTGCTCAACGCGCCCCAGAAGATGAACTCGCTGGACGAGGACGCGCTGCGCGGGCTCGCCGCCGCGTACACCGAGGCGGAGGGGGCAGGGGTCCGTGCGCTGCTGCTCACCGGTGAGGGCCGGGGGTTCTGCGCCGGACGGGACATCTCCGGTGTGGACCCCGCCACGGACGACACCCAGGGGTACCTGGACGGGACCCTCGCACCCCTGCTGCGGCAGATGTCGAGCTTCCCGGCACCCACCTTCGCCGCGGTGCAGGGGGCGTGCCTGGGCGTGGGGCTGGGGCTGGCGATTGCCACGGACGTGGTCTACGTGGCGGAGAACGCGAAGATCGGCTCACCGTTCGCGAACCTGGGGGCCACGCTGGACTCCGGCGGGCACGCGCTGTTCACCGAGCGCCTCGGCGCGCATCGCACGCTGGACCTGATCTACACGGCCGAGCTGATGAGCGGCGCGGAGGCCGTGGCGGCGGGGCTGTTCTCCCGTGCCGTGCCCGCGGCCGAGCTCCTGGACTTCACCGTGTCCCGGGTGGAGAAGGTTGCCCGCGGTGCCACGCAGTCGTTCGTGGCGTCCAAGCAGCTCGTGGCGCAGATCCGGGACGAGCGGATCGGACTGTGGGAGTCCATGACCGCCGAGAACGCCGCCCAGACCGCACTGTGCGCCACCGCCGACTACCGCGAGGGCTTCAAGGCCTTCCAGGAGAAGCGGACACCGCGCTTCACCGGCAAGGGCTGACAGCGGAGGCTTCCGGGAGTTGCGCCGCTACTTTTGCTCCGTTGATGCAGCTTTTCACTGCCATGGGCTGCGTTTGCTCCGCTATTGCACCCTGCGGACCTCCGGGCCGCGTTTGCTCCGTTATTGCGGTGCCCGGCACCCCGGAGCTGCATCTGCTCCGACACTGCCGCGTGCAGGTTACCGGGCTGCATCTGCTCCGTTTCTGCAGCTTTCCGACGCCGCGGCCTGCACTTGCTCCGCCAGGCAGCAACTTCTGCGTGGGCGGGCGGGCGCACCCCGTGCCCTACGCTGAACCGCATGGCAGAGACCCGCGACAGCGAGACCGCACGGCGTTCCTCCGGGCGCACGGACCAGCCCCTCGAGGACGAGCTGGTCGAGGAGTTCCAGAACACCGTCCAGGAGGGTGCGGACCGGCTGCACCGCACCTGGCGAGCGCTGGTGGTCACGGGGCTGTTCGGCGGGATCGACGTGGGGCTCGGCATCATGGCCATGCTCGCCGTCATGGATGCCACCGGCTCCAAGCTGCTGGCAGGCACGGCGTTCGGCGTCGGCCTGCTGGCGCTGCGGCTGGCCCACTCCGAACTGTTCACCGAGGACTTCCTGCTGCCCATCAACGCGGTGGTCGCGGGGCACGGCACGTGGTGGTCCCTGCTGCGGCTGTGGGTTGTCACGCTGGTGACCAACCTCGTGGGCGGCTGGGCGTTCATGTGGGTGGTCGTGGCGGCGTTCCCGGACTTCTCCGCCACGCTCGTGGAGGTCGCCACAGGGTACGTCTCGGACGGTTTCGGCATGGAGACCGTGTGCCTCGCGCTGTTGGCCGGGTCCACGATCACCCTGATGACCCGCATGCAGCAGGGCACGGGCAGCGACATGATGACCGCCGTGATCTCGCTGATCGGCGGCTTCCTGGTGGTGGGCCTCGGGATGCTCCACGGCGCCCTGAACTCCATCGTGATGTTCGGCGCCATGCACGCCGGGTGGGACTACTCCTACCTGGACTGGCTCGGCTGGTTCGCGTGGGTGATCCCGTTCAACATGCTCGGCGGGCTGCTGATCATCTCGTTGCCCCGGCTCTTCCGCACGTGGGAGCTGCTCATGGCCGAACGACGCGGGGAGAAGATCTCGGGCGCGTCCTCCGGGGATGCCTGACCCCCTACGACGACGCCGCTCCGCCCACGTGTGCCCGCTGCGTCCGGACGGCGCCCCCTCCGGACGCGCAGCTCCCGTGGTGCGCCGCGACATGCGCCCTGGGACGCTGCGGGGTGGAGCAAAGGCACAGATCCGACCGCTGAACCGCATCTGCTCCGTTGTTGCAGCCGACCGAGAGCACGGGGCCGGCAGCAGAGGCCGACGCCGCCCCGGCCCGGTGCCGCGCGGGTGACGCCTGCCCCGCTCCGGCCCTCACCCGTTTAGCTGTCCGAAAAAGCCCCGCGCACCCGTGGAGCCGCACCGCGCGCGTGGTTAGCATGTGATCATGACAACTTCTGTGTTCGACCTCGACGCCTTCGACCCCTCGGTCCGCCCGCAGGACGACCTCTTCCGCCACGTCAACGGCACGTGGCTGCGCACTGCGCGGATCCCCGACGACAAGCCCGGCACCGGCGCGTTCGTCGAGCTGCGGGACCAGGCGGAGCAGGCGGTGCGCGAGATCATCACGGGCGCGAGCGCGGAGGGTGAGCAGGCGGCGTCGTCCGGGGAGCAGAGCGCGGAGACGAAGATCGCGCTGCTGTACCGGTCCTTCATGGACACCGAGCGGATCGAGGCGCTGGGCACCGAGCCGCTGCGCGAGGACCTGGACGCCGTGGCCGCGATCGACTCGCCGCGCGCGCTGTCCCGGTGGTTCGGCACGGCCATGCGCCGCGGTGTTGGTGCCGCGCTGGACATCGACCTGGACTCGGACCCGGGTGACCCGCAGCGCAACCTGGTGTTCGTGGGCCAGTCCGGGCTGGGCCTGCCGGACGAGGAGTACTACCGCGAGGAGCAGTACGCGCCGATCCGCGAGAAGTACCTGGCGCACGTCCAGAAGATGCTGGAGCTCGCCGGGTTCGACGACGCCGCGAGCCAGGCCCGCGCGGCCGTGGACCTGGAGACGCGCATCGCCTCCCACCACTGGGACAAGGTCACGGTCCGGGACCTCACCAAGATGTACAACCCCATGGAGTACACGGAGCTCGCGGGGCAGGTGCAGAACCTGGACTGGGACGCCGTGCTGGAGGGCGTGGGCCTGACGCCGGAGCACCTGGCCACCGTGGTCAACGCGCAGCCCAGCTTCTTCACCGGCCTGGACGGGCTGCTCACCCAGGACGAGCTGGAGGCGTGGAAGTCCTGGGCCCGCTGGCACGTGGTCTCCGCGCGCGCGGCATACCTCCCGGAGGCCTTCGTGGCGGAGAACTTCGCGTTCTACGGCACGGTGCTCTCCGGTACCCCGCAGCTGCGCGAGCGCTGGAAGCGCGGCGTCGGGCTGGTCAACGGGGCCCTGGGGGAGGCCGTGGGCAAGCTGTACGTCGCGGAGCACTTCTCTCCCACCGCCAAGGCCCGCATGGACGAGCTCGTGGCCAACCTGCTGGACGCCTACCGGGACTCCATCGAGCACCTGGACTGGATGACCGAGGACACCCGGGCGGAGGCCCTGAAGAAGCTCTCCGGGTTCACCCCCAAGATCGGCTACCCGGAGAAGTGGAAGGACTACTCCGCGCTGGAGATCCGCGGGGAGGACCTCGTGGGCAACGTGGTGCGGACCACCGAGTTCGCTGTGGCGGAGCTCGCACGCAAGGCCGGCAGGCCCGTGGAGAAGCACGAGTGGCTCATGACGCCGCAGACCGTGAACGCCTACTACCACCCGCTGCGCAACGAGATCGTCTTCCCCGCAGCCATCCTGCAGCCCCCGTTCTTCGACGAGGCGGCCGACGACGCCGTGAACTACGGCGGCATCGGCTCCGTGATCGGCCACGAGATCGGCCACGGCTTCGACGACAAGGGCTCCACGTGCGACGGCGAGGGCAAGCTGCGCAACTGGTGGACGGACGCGGACCGCGAGGCCTTCGAGGAGCGCACGGCCCGTCTGGTGGGCCAGTACGCGGCACTGTCCCCCGCCCAGTTCGGGGGCGCCGACGACGCTCCCCACGTCAACGGCGAGCTCACCCTGGGCGAGAACATCGGTGACCTGGGCGGCCTCTCCATTGCCTACAAGGCATGGAAGCGGGCCCAGGGGAAGATGACCACACCGGACACCGAGAGCATCGACGGGTACACCCCAGCGCAGCGCCTCTTCATCTCCTGGAGCTACGTGTGGCAGGAGAAGTCCCGGGACGAGGCCCTGCGCACGCGCATCGCCACGGATCCGCACTCCCCCGCGGAGTTCCGGGCAGGTCAGACCCCGCGCAACGTGGCGGCGTTCTACGAGGCGTTCGACGTCACCGAGGGCGACGGCATGTGGCTCCCCGAGGAGGAGCGCGTCACCATCTGGTAACACCCGCCCGCGCACGACGACGGCGGCCGACCACCTTATCGAGAGGGGGTCGGCCGCCGTGCGTCGCGGTCCGTGCTGGAGGGGGCGGACGCCCGGTCAGGTGTTCACCACGCCCTCGTTCACGATCTGCGTGAACATCACGCCCCAGAGGGTGAAGATCAGCACGAGCCACACGACCATGAGAACCAGCATGACGATGCCCACCCAGCCCAGGACCTTGCCCGCGGTGGCCCGGCCACCGAGCTTCTCCGCCTTCGTGGCCTGCCACAGGGCGAAGGGTCCGAGGAACGGGAGAACGGTGACGCCCAGGATCCCCAGGATGAGGGAGAGGTCGGTGCTCCTGGAGGCCTCGGCGTAGCGCTGGGCGTCCTGGGGGCTGCCGGGGACGTACTCCCAGCGACCGGCCGGCGGGGTGTACTGCTGCGTCTGCTGGCGGGCCCGGGGGTCCTCGGCCGACTGGTTGCTCGAGCTCACGATCTGGCCTCCGTGTGGTGGGGGGGGAACGAGTCCAGCCATCCTCTCCCAGCCCGTGCCCAGGGACAAGGAGCCGCGGGGTCGGCAGCCTGCCGCCGACCGCCCCTCCAGCGCATACGATCGGGGAACAACCACCCCGAGGAGAACCGTGAGCGACCCCCAAGACCCGGCCGAGCGGCGTCGTGGTGCGCTGAGCGAGCGGCTGCTGCGCGGCGGAGCGGAACCCGACCCCCGCTTCACGCTGGCCAACGAGCGCACGTTCCTGGCCTGGATCCGCACGTCCCTGGCCTTCCTGGCGGGAGGCATCGCCGTGGAGGCGTTCACCGGCGACATCTTCGACGTGGCCGTGCGCACGTTCCTGGCAGTGGTGCTGCTCCTCCTGGGCATGCTGCTGAGCGCGGGTGCCGCCGTGCGCTGGCTCAACGTGGAGCGCTCCATGCGGCACAGTGCTCCCCTGCCGCTGCCCCTGATCGCGCCGCTCGTGGCCGTGGGCGGGGCCATTGCCTCGGGGGTGCTCGTCGTGGTGGTCCTGACCCGATGAGCCCCGCCCCGGCCCCGGCCGGTCGCGGGCACGAGGACCCCGGACTGCAGCCCGAGCGGACCGTCCTCTCCTGGGGCCGCACCATGCTGGCCCTGTGCACCGCGGCCGCCGTCTACCTCAAGTGGCTGCCCATGCACGGGGTGTTCGTGCTCTGCCTGTTCACCTTTGCCCTGTGCCTGGCCGGTGGCATCTATGCCACCCAGCGCTTGCGCTACCGCAGGTCGGCCACGGGAATCGCCGGGGAGCGGATCACGCCGGACGCGGTGTCCGTCCTCCTGACCTCCGGGGCGTGCGTACTCTTGGGGGTGCTGGGGATCACCACCCTGCTTCTTTTCTGAGGAGTTGTCGCCATTTCGGCGGCTGCTGCCGTGGAAACGACCCGTTCAACCGGCGAACACCGCATAATTGCGGTCAGTCGCAGCACACCTGCTCGGCACCGGACCAACACTTCCTGGGAGGACCCAGTGACTCCATCTTCGTCCGGTCGGGGACGCGCGGAGGCGGCCACCGCCCCGCCCCGCGCGAGTGATTCCCACCTCTCCGACCCGCAGCGCGCCCGTCATGACGGCCCCGACGACGGTTCGCTCCAGCGCACTCTGAAGTCCCGCCACCTGACCATGATCGCCATGGGTGGGGCCATCGGCACCGGCCTGTTCGTGGCCTCCGGCAACTCCATCAACACCGCCGGACCGGGCGGCGCACTGGTGGCCTACGCCGCGATCGGGCTGATGGTCTTCCTGCTCATGCAGTCCCTGGGCGAGATGGCCACGCACCTGCCCGTTGCGGGCTCCTTCGAGGAGTACTCCACCCGGTACATCAGCCGCTCCTTCGGCTTCGCCATCGGCTGGAACTACTGGTACAACTGGGCGATCACCGTGGCCGCGGAGCTGGTGGCGGCCGCCCTGGTGATGCGGTACTGGTTCCCGGACGTGCCCGCCTGGATCTGGTCCGCAGCGTTCCTGGTGATCCTGTTCGCCCTCAATGCGCTCAGCGCGCGCGCCTACGGCGAGGGCGAGTTCTGGTTCTCGCTCATCAAGGTGATCACGGTGGTGGTGTTCCTGGTGCTGGGTGTCCTCATGATCCTGGGGATCCTGGGCGGGCCCTCCCCCGGCTTCCACAACTGGACCGCGGGTGAGGCGCCGTTCGTGAACGGTTTCACGGGCATCATGTCCATCTTCATGGTGGCCGGCTTCTCCTTCCAGGGCACCGAGCTGGTGGGTGTGGCCGCCGGTGAGGCCGAGAACCCCGGCAAGACGGTCCCCAAGGCCATCCGCACCGTGTTCGTGCGCATCCTGCTCTTCTACATCGGTGCGATTGCCGTGATCGGTTTCCTGATCCCCTACACCGATCCCCACCTGCTGGCGAGCGAGGTGGAGGACGTCTCCATCTCCCCGTTCACCCTGGTCTTCGAGCACGCGGGCGTGCTGGCCGCGGCGTCCGTGATGAACGCCGTGATCCTCACCGCCATCCTCTCCGCAGGCAACTCGGGGCTTTATGCCTCAACCCGCATGCTCTACGCGCTGGCGAAGACCGGCAAGGCCCCGCGTTTCCTCGCCCGGGTCAACCGACGCGGTGTGCCCATGTACGCCCTGCTGGCCACCACGCTGATCGGCATGTCCTGCTTCCTCACCACCCTGATCGGTGAGGGAGAGGCCTACGTGTGGCTCATCAACGCCTCGGGCCTGGCGGGCTTCATCGTGTGGATGGGCATTGCGTGGAGCCACTACCGCTTCCGCAAGGCCTACGTGCTGCAGGGCGGGGACCCCAAAGACCTCACCTACCGCGCCCGGTTCTTCCCCGTGGGGCCCATCGTGGCGCTCGTGATGTGCGCCATCGTGATCGTGGGCCAGGGCTACAGCATCTTCACCTCCGGGGACGTCAACCCCCTGAGCCTGCTGTCCTCCTACCTGGGCCTGCCGATCTTCCTGGCCCTGTGGCTCGGCCACAAGCTGGCCACCAAGGACAAGCCCGTGGACCTGCGCACCGCGGACGTGACCCCCGGGCACTGACCCCGGCACCCGGCGCGCCGTGGCACTGCACGGTGCGCGGACGTCGTCGTACGACGGCGCCCGCGCACCCACCCGGGCCGAGCACCCACCCGGGCCGCGCACCCACCCAGCCCGCTCATCCGCTGGGCTGCGCACCGACCCCGGGGGAAACGTCCCGTCACAGGGGAACCGCCCCGCTCTCCCGGGGGAGAGCGGGGCGGTTCCGTGTCCGCGGGCGGACGGGTCAGTCAGCGATGAGGTCCCGCACCACGATGGTGTCGTCGCGGTCCGGGCCCACACCGATCGCGGAGATCCGGCACCCGGACATGGCCTCCAGCGCCTGGACGTAGTCCCGCGCGTTCTGCGGCAGGTCCTCCAGGGCGCGCGCGCCGGTGATGTCCTCGGTCCAGCCCGGAAAGGTCTCGTAGACCGGCTTGGCATGGTGGAAGTCGGACTGGGTCATGGGCATCTCGTCGAAGCGCTGGCCGTCCACCTCGTAGGCCACGCACACCGGGATCTCCCGCAGCCCGGTGAGCACGTCCAGCTTGGTCACGAACAGGTCCGTGAAGCCGTTGATCCGCGCGGCCTGGCGCGCCATCACGGCGTCGTACCAGCCCGTGCGGCGCGGGCGGCCGGTGTTGACGCCGAACTCGCCGCCCGTGGTGCGCAGCCGCTCACCCATCTCGTCGAAGAGTTCCGTGGGGAACGGGCCCGCACCCACACGCGTGGTGTACGCCTTCTGGATCCCGATCACACGGGTGATGCGCGTGGGGCCCACACCGGAGCCCACGGACGCGCCGCCCGCGGTGGGGTTCGAGGAGGTGACGAACGGGTAGGTGCCGTGGTCCACGTCCAGGTAGGTGGCCTGGCCGCCCTCCATGAGCACCACCTCGTCCCGGTCCAGCGCCTCGTTGAGCAGCCGCGTGGAGTCCACGATCATGGGCGCCAGCCGGTCCGCGAAACCCAGGAAGTACTCGGCGATCTCGTCCACCTCGAACGCCCGGCGGTTGTAGAGCTTCACCAGCAGCTCGTTCTTCTGCCGCAGGGCCCCCTCGATCTTCTGGCGCAGGATGGACTCGTCCAGGATGTCCTGCACGCGGATGCCCAGGCGCCCCACCTTGTCCATGTAGGTGGGACCGATGCCCCGGCCCGTGGTGCCGATGGCGCGCTTGCCCAGGAACCGTTCGCTGACCTGGTCCAGCGTCTGGTGGTACGGGGCCACCAGGTGCGCGTTGGCGGAGATCCGCAAGTGGGAGGTGTCCGCTCCGCGCGCCTCGAGGCCGTCGATCTCCTCGAACAGGGCCTGCGGGTTGATGACCACGCCGTTGCCGATCACGGAGGTGGCGTTGGGGCTGAGGATGCCCGCCGGGAGGAGCTTGAGCTCGAACTTCTCCCCGCCCACCACCACGGTGTGCCCCGCGTTGTTGCCGCCGTTGGGCTTGACCACGTAGTCCACGCGGCCACCCAGGAGATCCGTGGCCTTGCCCTTGCCCTCATCGCCCCACTGGGCGCCGACGATCACGATTGCTGGCATGGAAGCACTCTCTATCCGGGTGTGGCCCGATGGGTGGAAGGAACCGAGAGCCAAGTCTACCCGGCGCCGTCCGCGGCGATCCGGTGGCCACGGTACTGAGTTCGGGGAACGGGACGGACCTCCGCGGGGCGCGGGATGGGCCGCCGGAACGGCGGCCACCACCGGGGGCCTGGCGGTCAGAGCCGGAGAACAGTAGCGGATGACCTGCTCAAACGTCCCGTGCCCACCGTTTCCAGGTGCAACACAGGGACTTTTGACGAAATCGTTGCTTTTCAATGATTCAGGGCTCAGGCTGAGGCCATTGTGATGCGCCTCACGGCATCCCCCGAATGTCAAAGGAAGACCCATGAATCACGAGACACGCCCCGGGCGAGGCAGGGCCGTCAAGACCTGCCTGGCCACCACACTGGGCCTCACACTGGCGCTGGGCACGGTGCTGCCGGCCAGCGCCGTGCCCCTGTTTCTTATACACATCT
>NZ_PHOA01000033.1 GCF_003687455.1 Kocuria tytonicola
CTTCAGGGTAGACCAGATTCACTCCAGGAGTTCGCCCGTTCCGGTGTCGACCCCCGGTTCGGACGACGCCGCCCGCTCCCCTCCCAGGGACTCGGCCACCTTCACGGCCAGTGCGGGACCGAAGCCCTTGACCTCCAGGATCTCCTCGGGCGTGGCCGCGCGCAGCTTCTTCACGGAGCCGAAGTGCTTCAGCAGCGCCTTCTGCTTCGCGGGGCCGAGCCCCGGGACCTCGTCCAGCGCGGAGACCGTCATCGCCTTGGAGCGCTTCTGCCGGTGGAAGGTGATCGCGAAGCGGTGCGCCTCGTCCCGGACGCGCTGCATCAGGAAGAGCCCCTCGGAGGCGCGGGGCAGGATCACGGGGAACTCGTCGTCGGGCACCCACACCTCTTCGAGCCGCTTGGCGAGGCCCACCACGTGCACGTCCGTGACACCGAGGTCGTCCAGGGCGCGCTGCGCCGCGGCCACCTGGGGCGGTCCGCCGTCCACGATCACGAGGTTGGGCGGGTACGCGAACGCACGCGAGGTGGGCTCCTCGGCGTCCGGGGACACCTCGCCCGTGCTGAGCCCCTTCTCCGCGGCGCGGCGCTGCTGCTCCACGTGGCGGGAGAACCGGCGGTGGATCACGTCGTACATCGAGGCGGTGTCGTCCCGCGCGGCGTCCCCGGTGATCGAGAACTTGCGGTACTCGGACTTGCGCGGCAGGCCGTCCTCGAACACCACCATGGAAGCCACCACGTTGGTGCCCTGCACGTGGGAGATGTCGTAGCACTCGATGCGCATCAGCGCGTCCGGCAGCCCCAGGGCCTCCTGCAGCTGCTGCAGGGAGGCCGAGCGCGTGGTGAGGTCCCCCGCACGGCGGGACTTGTGCAGGGCGAGTGCCTGCCGCGCGTTCTCCGCCACGGTCTCCAGCAGCTGTGCCTTGTCCCCGCGCTGCGGGCGCTGCACGGTGACCTGCGAGCCGCGCAGCTGGCTGAGCCAGCCGCGGATCTCGTCCGCCTCGTCCGGCTCGGTGGAGACGTACACGGTGCGCGGGATGGTGTCCTGGCGGTAGGCGAGCTCCGAGGTGCGGCGGTGCTGGCCCACCACGTCCTCGCTGCCCTGCGCCGCGGGCTTCCTGCGGCCCGACGCCGCCGGGGCCAGCCCCGTCTGCGCCTCGCCGTAGACCTGCTGCAGCAGGTTGCTCATGAGCTCGGCGGTGGTGACGTCCTCCACCTTCTCCGTGATCCAGCCGCGCTGCCCGCGGATGCGGCCGCCGCGCACGTAGAACACCTGGACGGCGGCCTCCAGCTCGTCCTCCGCGATGGCGAAGAAGTCCGCGTCCGTGGTGTCCGCGAGGACCACCGTGTTGCGCTCGAAGGCCCGCTCCAGCGCCCCGACATCGTCCCGGCGCGCGGCAGCGGTCTCGAAGTCCATGCGCTCGGCGGCCTCGTTCATCTGCCGGGTGAGCTCACGGATGTACGGCCTGGCGTGGCCCGCCATGAAGCGGCAGAGGTCGTCCGCGAGCCGACGGTGCTCCTCCTGGGAGATCTCCCCCACGCACGGCGCGGAGCACTTGTCGATGTAGCCCAGCAGGCACGGCCTGCCGCTGCGCTCGGCCCGCTGGTACACGCCCTTGGTGCACGTGCGCACGGGGAACACCCGCAGCAGGGCGTCCAGGGTGTCGCGGATGGCCCAGGCCTGGGAGTAGGGGCCGAAGTACCGGTTGCCGGGCTTCTTCTCCCCGCGGGTGACCATGGCCCGGGGGACGTCCTCGGACATCGTGACCGCGAGGTACGGGTAGGACTTGTCGTCCCGGTAGGCGATGTTGAACCGCGGCGCGAACTCCTTGATCCACGTGTACTCGAGCTGCAGGGACTCGAACTCGGAGCCCACCACCGTCCACTGCACCGCGGCAGCCGTGGTGACCATGGCCCGGGTCTTGGGCGAGAGCTGGTGCAGCGGCGCGAAGTAGGACGACAGCCGGTTGCGCAGGTTCTTGGCCTTGCCCACGTAGATGACGCGGCCGTGCTCGTCCCGGAACCGGTACACCCCGGGGTTCGTGGGGATGTCCTGACGTGCGGGCCTGTAGCTGGCGGGATCAGCCACGCCCGAGGTCTCTCGCCGCCGAGGGGGACACGTTGTAGACGTCCTTGCGGGGCTGGCCGGAGAGTGCCGCGATGGCGTCCATGACCTGCGCCACGAGCTCCTTGCGCATCTTCCCCGTCTGCCGCTCCCCCGAGCGGGCCACCGTGATGGGCTCTCCCACGTGCATCTCGAACTTCGCCGGGCGGATCATGGTGGCCCCCGGCGGCTGCAGCCGCTGCGTGCCGATCATGCCCACCGGGACCACGGGGGCACCGGTGAGGTGGGCGAGGTACGCCACACCGGAGTGACCGCGGTACAGGTAGCCGTCCCGGGAGCGGGTGCCCTCGGGGTAGATGCCGAAGACCTTGCCCTCGCGCAGGTGCTCCACGGCGGGCTGCAGGGCGGCCACCGACTCGCTCTGCTGGCCGCGGGCCACGGGAATGATGTCGATGAACTCGAAGGCCTCCCGCATGACACGACCCTTGATCCCCGGGCTGTTCACGTACTCGGCCTTGGCGATGAACTTCACGCGTCGGGGCATGAATGCGGAGATGATCACGGAGTCCAGGAAGGTCAGGTGGTTGGCGGCAATGATCACGGGACCGCTCTGGGGCAGCCGGTCCAGGCCCGTGATCACGGGCCTGCACGTGAGCTTCAGCGCGCGCGCCACCGTGGCCTTGGTGAGGTCGTACTTGGTGATCATTGCCCGCGCTCCCTAGTGCTCCGTGTACCGACGGAGCAAGTGTGCCAAATCCCCGGGCTCCCCGGCGACTGCGGCACACCCCTGCTCCAGCTCCCCCGGGCCCGCGAAACCCCACGCGACACCGAGGCAGTCGAGACCGTGGCTGCGGGCGCCGTCGGCGTCGTAGCTGCGGTCCCCGACCATGACGGTGTGCGCGGGGTCCGGGGGCAGGGCACCGAGCCGGCGCAGCGCCTCGCCGATGATGGCGGGCTTGTCGTGGACCTGCCCGCAGCCCCCGCGCGGCGGGACGAGGTCGTCCGCGGCACCGCTCACGGTCTCGAAGTACGGGGCGAGGTCGAAGCGGGCCACCACCTCCGTGGCAATGTGCTCGGGCTTCTGCGTGGCCACCGCCTGCCGCACACCGGCATCCCTGAGCTGCTCCAGTACGGGCAGGATGCCGGGGTACACCCGCGTGCGCTCGAGCCCCTCCGTGAGGTAGCCCGCCCGGTAGACGGAGACCACCTGGGCGATCATCTCCTCGGGCACGTCCGTGAAGCGCCGCAGCGACTCGCCGATGGGCGGGCCCACGAAGCGGTCGAGGTTCTCGGGCGCCTCGAAACCGCACGTCCAGAGGGCCTCGGCCATGCCCTCGGTGATGGCGCCCACGGGGTCCAGGACGGTGCCGTCCAGATCCCACAGGACGACGGGTCGCTGCGCCATCACGAGCCCGCCGCGGCGGCGGCCCCCGCGGTCCTCCTGCTGGAGGCGCCGACCTTTCCACCGGAGCGGTGTGCGGCCTCGCGCTGCGCGGAGTTCTCGAGCACCTCCCGCAGGAACTGGCCCGTGAAGCTCTCCTCGATCTGCGCGACCTGCTCGGGCGTGCCCTGGGCGACCACCGTGCCGCCCCCGGAGCCGCCGTTGGGTCCGAGGTCCACGATCCAGTCCGCGGACTTCACCACGTCCAGGTTGTGCTCGATGGTCATCACGCTGTTGCCCTTGTCCACGAGGCTCTGCAGCACCATGAGCAGCTTGCGGATGTCCTCGAAGTGCAGTCCGGTGGTGGGCTCGTCCAGCACGTAGATGGTCCGGCCGTTGGCCCGCTTCTGCAGCTCCGCCGCGAGCTTCACCCGCTGCGCCTCACCGCCCGAGAGCGTGGTGGCGGGCTGGCCCAGGCGCACGTAGCCCAGGCCCACCTCCACCAGGGTGTTGAGGTAGCGCGCAATCGCCGCGAACGGCGCGAAGAACTCCGCGGCCTCCTCGATGGGCATGTCGAGGACCTCGGCGATGTTCTTGCCCTTGTAGTGCACCTCCAGGGTCTCCCTGTTGTACCGGGCGCCCTTGCACACCTCGCACGGGACGTAGACGTCCGGGAGGAAGTTCATCTCGATCTTCAGGGTGCCGTCACCGGAGCACGCCTCGCAGCGCCCGCCCTTGACGTTGAAGGAGAAGCGGCCCTGCTGGTAGCCGCGCACCTTGGCCTCCTGCGTTTCCGCGAAGAGCTTGCGGATGCGGTCGAACACACCCGTGTAGGTGGCCGGGTTGGAGCGCGGGGTGCGGCCGATGGGGCTCTGGTCCACGTGGACCACCTTGTCCAGGTGCTCCAGGCCGTCGATCCGCCGGTGCCGCCCGGGCACCTGCTTGGCCCCGTTGAGCTTGTTCGCGAGGCTCGTGTAGAGGATGTCGTTGACCAGCGTGGACTTGCCGGAGCCCGAGACGCCCGTGACCGCCACGAAGACGCCCAGGGGGAAGTCCACGGTGAGGTTCTGCAGGTTGTTCTCCCGTGCACCCACCACCGTGAGCTGCCGCTTCTTGTCGACCGGCCGCCGCTTCTGCGGCACCTCGATGAGCCGGCGCCCCGTGAGGTAGTCCGCGGTGATGGACTCCCGGTTCTGCAGCAGCTCGTCGTAGGTGCCGGAGTGCACCACGTTTCCGCCGTGCACGCCGGCACCGGGGCCCACGTCCACGATCCAGTCCGCCTCGCGCATGGTGTCCTCGTCGTGCTCCACCACGATGAGCGTGTTGCCCATGTCCCGCAGCCGCAGCAGGGTGTCGATGAGCCGGCGGTTGTCCCGCTGGTGCAGCCCGATCGAGGGCTCGTCCAGCACGTAGAGCACACCCACGAGCCCCGCGCCGATCTGCGTGGCCAGCCGGATGCGCTGCGCCTCGCCGCCGGACAGCGTGGCCGCGGCGCGCTCCAGGTTGAGGTAGTCCAGCCCGACGTCGATCAGGAACGTCAGGCGCGCCACGATCTCCTTGAGCACCTGGTCGCCGATCTTCGCCTCCCGGGAGTCCAGCGTGAGCTCCTCGAAGAACGTGAGCGACTCCCGCATGGGCAGCCGTGTGGCCTCCGCGATGCTCTTGCCCCCCACGGTGACCCCCAGGATGGTGGGGTTCAGGCGCGCACCGCCGCACTCGGGGCACGCCACCTGTCGCATGTACTGCTCGTAGCGGTCCTTGGCGTGGTCGGACTCGGTCTCCTCGTGCTTGCGCTTGATGTAGCCGT
Source organism: Kocuria tytonicola (assembly GCF_003687455.1). Classification (GTDB taxonomy): domain Bacteria; phylum Actinomycetota; class Actinomycetes; order Actinomycetales; family Micrococcaceae; genus Kocuria; species Kocuria tytonicola. The sequence goes on from NZ_PHOA01000033.1 coordinate 5,250, forward strand.
ACACACCCTCGAAGCCCTGCGAGTACTTGCGCTCGCGGCCCCAGCGGTTGCGGTACGCCACGGTGACCTTGTAGTCCTTGCCCTCCAGCACGGCCTTGCGGGCCTTGGCGGGCAGGTCCTTCCACGGCGTGACCATGTCGAAGCCCACCTCCTTGCCGAGGCCCGCGAGCAGCCGGTTCCAGTACTCGCTGGTGGCCTTTCCGAGGGACCACGGGGCGATCGCGCCCTCCACGAGGGAGAGGTCCGGGTTGGGCACCACAAGGTCCTCGTCCACCTCGAGCCGGGAGCCGATGCCGTCGCACTTCGGGCACGCCCCGAACGGCGCGTTGAAGGAGAACGAGCGGGGCTCGATCTCGTCGGTCTGCAGCTCGTGCTCGTTGGGGCACGCCAGGTTCTCGGAGAACGTGCGCCGCTCGTCCTGCCACGGGGACTCCTCGCCCTCGCGCGTGACGATCTCGATGACCACGCGGCCCTCCGCGAGGTTCAGTGCGGTCTCCACCGAGTCCGTGAGGCGCTGGCGGGCGTCCGGCTTGGCGGTGAGCCGGTCCACCACCACGTCGATGGTGTGCTTGTACTGCTTCTTGAGCTTGGGGGCGTCCTCGAGCTGGACGGTCTCCCCGTCCACCACGGCGCGCGCGTAGCCCTGCTGGCTCAGCTGCTGGAAGAGGTCCTGGAACTCACCCTTGCGGCCCTTGACCACGGGCGCGAGGACCATGAAGCGCGTGCGCTCCGGGAGCTCGAGCAGCTGGTCCACGATCTGCTGGGGGGTCTGCTTGGTGATGGGCTCGCCGCACACGGGGCAGTGGGGGTGGCCGATGCGCGCCCACAGCAGACGCATGTAGTCGTAGATCTCCGTGATGGTGCCCACCGTGGAGCGCGGGTTGCGCGAGGTGGACTTCTGGTCGATGGACACTGCCGGTGACAGGCCCTCGATGAAGTCCACGTCCGGCTTGTCCACGCGTCCCAGGAACATGCGGGCGTAGGAGGACAGCGACTCCACGTAGCGGCGCTGGCCCTCCGCGAAGATGGTGTCGAACGCGAGGGAGGACTTCCCGGACCCGGACAGACCCGTGAACACGACCATGGAGTCCCGGGGGATGGTGAGGTCCACGTTCTTGAGGTTGTGCTCGCGGGCGCCCTGCACCACGATCTCCGTGAGGTCCGAGACCCCGGAGGCGCGCGTGGCGGGCGCGTGCACGGACGTGGGCTGGCGGTCGCTGGACGTTTCGTGGGTTCGCTCTGACACGGCTGCCACTCTAGTACCCGGCCCCGACACGCCCACCGGCCCTCCCGGCGGGCCCGGATCAGGCCCGGTGGCGGGCCCTGCCGGTGGGCGCGTGGGGTGCGCGGGCGGCGGCGTCGTCCCGGGGCAGCTCCTCGGGTTCCGCGTCCGACGCCGCATGGGCGCCGCGCGGGGTGCCCCGCTCCTCCCCGCGCCCGCGCCGCAGCCCGGACGCGTTCGGGTCGATCACCGGGATCTGTCCCGTCTCCGCGCGCTCCATGCGCAGACCGGCGGCCTCCACGGGGTCCACGCGCCGCGTCACCACGGTGATCTCCCCGGTGTCCGGGTCCACCTCCGCGACGTCCACGGTGGTGCGCAGCGGCGTCTCCTTCATGAGCAGCACGCACAGCAGGGTCACGAGCGAGGCGAAGCCCGCCACCAGGAACAGCAGCCCGGTGCCCGTGCCGTAGGCCTCGCGGATGGCCTCGAGCACGGCGGGTGGCAGACCCGCGAGGTCGATCGAGGCGGCGTCGGGGGTGGCCGACGGGTCCGTCCCGTGCTCCGCGGCGAACCGCGACATCTCCGAGGCGAGGTGGCGGGTGAGCAGGGCCCCGAAGAGGGACACGGCCACGGCACCGCCCACGGTGCGGAAGAACGCGACCGCGGAGGACGCCGAGCCCATGTCCTTGAGCCCCACGGTGTTCTGGACGGCGAGCACCAGGTTCTGGTTGAGCGTGCCCACACCCAGACCCACGAGGCAGATGTAGACGCCCACGAGCCACGCCGGGGTGGTGTGGGTCAGCTGCGAGCCCAGGAACAGACCCACCGCGAGGACCACCGCACCCACGATCAGGACGCGCTTCCAGCGCCCGAAGCGGGAGATCAGCTGCCCGGCAACCATCGAGCCCAGGAACGAGCCCACGACCTGCGGGAGCATCAGCAGACCGGACTCCGTGGGCGAGTAGCCCTGGCCCAGCTGGAAGTACTGGCCCAGGTAGGTGGTGGAGGCGAACATGGCCGCGCCCGTGGCGATCGCCGCGACGATGGCGAGCACGGTGGTGCGCTCGGTGATCACGTGCAGGGGCATGGTGGGTTCGCTCGCCCGGCGCTCCACCGCCACGAACGCGACGGCGCCGACCACGGCGACGGCCAGCAGCAGGACGGCCTGCCACGAGCCCCAGTCGAAGAGCTTGCCCGCGAAGGAGACCCACAGCAGCAGGGCGGAGGTGGCCAGGGCCAGCAGGGCCATGCCCAGGACGTCGACCCTGGGTGCCCGGTCGCGGGTGACCGCAGGGACGTGGAGCGTCTTCACGATCAGCACGGCCGCGAGCACGGACAGCGGAACGGGGATGAGGAAGCACCAGCGCCAGCCGAAGGCGTCCACGATCAGACCGCCCAGCAGCGGTCCCACGGACGTGGCCACGGCCATGACCGCGCCCATGTACCCCGCGTACCGCCCGCGCTCGCGCGGCGGGATGATGGTGCCCAGGATGGTCTGGGCCAGGGCCATGAGACCGCCCATCCCCACGCCCTGGATCACGCGGGCCACCACGAGCATGCCGATGCTCGTGGAGAGCCCCGCCGCACCCGAGCCGACCACGAAGATCGCGATGGCCATGAGCAGCAGCTTCTTCTTGTCGAAGAGGTCCGCGAGCTTGCCCCACACGGGGGTGGTCACGGCGTTGGCCAGCAGGGTTCCCGTGACGGTCCAGGACAGCGCCGTCTGGTCCCCTCCGAGGTCCGCCATGATCACGGGCAGTGCCGTACCGATGATGGTCAGCGTGACCATGGCCATGAAGAACGCCGCCAGGATGCCGGTCAGCGCCTGCAGGACGTCGCGGTGCTCCTGCTCGGGGCTGCGCGTGGCGGAACCACCGCGCCTCGTGTCTCGGGGGGCTGTCACTGGGTGTTCTCCTCTCCGCGCCCGGCCGTGCCGGACGCACCGGGGTGCAGGGGGTCGGTGGTGTCGTGGGATGCGACGGGGTCGTGGGACGCGGCGGGGCCCGTGGACACCGCCGGGATGGTGGCGGTTCGGGGGGCCGTCCCGAGCGATGCGAGGAACAGCTCCGTGAGCCGGGAGAGGCCGTCGCTCGTGCGGGCGGCGTCCTCCTCGCTCAGGTCTCCGAGCCGGGACGCGAGGCTCTCGGCGTCCGCGCGCAGGTGGCTCTCGAGCGCGGTGCGCCCGCTGGCCGTGAGGTGCACGATCTGCGCCCGGCCGTCCGCGGGGTCCGGCGTGCGGGCCACGTGCCCGAGCTGCTCCAGCACGGCGAGGTGGCGGCTCATGCCCGAGGCGCCCAGCGCGGACTCGGCCACGATGTCCTTGGCGCGGCGCCCTGGCGTGCAGCTCAGCAGCGTGAGGATGGTCGTCTGCACCACGCTCAGTTCCCGGTGCGCGGCCGACGCCTTGAGCACGCGCCGCGTGGCGCTCTGCAGCTCCAGCAGGTTGCGCACCAGGTCCTGCGCGGTGCCGTGGGACACGCTCACCGCGCGACCCCCTCCCCTCCGTGCGGCGGGCGCACTCGTCCCCCGCGGCGATATTTGTTTCACGCAACTATATATCTGCACCGCTGGGCTGTCCACGGGCGCGGGGGCACGCCCTCCCGGGGGGCTTCCGCCGTTCGCCCGTGCCCGGGCTCGCGGCCTACACTCGTGGGCATGATCGCCACGCAGACCGAGGTCACGGAACTCACCGACATCACCATCCGCCGGATTTCCGTGAGCGACATGGACAACAACGTGTACCTGCTCACCTCCAAGTCCGAGGGCACGCAGGTGCTCATCGACGCCGCCGACGACGCCCGCGCCATTGCGGGCATGGTGGCCGCCGGCTCCGGCGACTGCTCGGACTGGGGCAACCTGCAGCTGATCGTCACCACGCACTCCCACTGGGACCACGTGCGCGCCCTGGAGAACGTGGCCACGCACTCCGAGGCCATGACGGCCTGCGGTGCGGCGGACGAGAACGACATCGCCGTTCCCATGGACCTCACCTTCGACCACGGGGACACCGCCGAGCTGGACGGGCTCGAGCTGGAGATCGTCGAGCTGCGCGGGCACACCCCCGGTTCCATCGCCGTGGTCTACCGGGACCCGGACGGCCCCGCCCACATCTTCACCGGGGACTCCCTGTTCCCCGGCGGGCTCGGCAAGACCTCCTCCCCCGAGGACTTCCGCCAGCTCTTCCAGGACGTCACCGAGCGGCTCTTCGACCGCTTCGACGACGACACCGTGATCCACCCGGGCCACGGTGCCCCCACCACGCTGGGTGCCGAGCGGCCGCACCTGCAGGAGTGGGAAGAGCGCGGCTGGTGAGCGTCTCCCCCGCCCGCGCCCCGCGGGACGACGACGCCGCTGCCGCCCGGTCCTCCGCCGACCGCGCCGCCTACGTGGCGGTCCTGGTCTTCCCGCTCCTCGTCCTGGCCGGTGGTGCTGCGGGGTACCTGTTCGCGCCCGCTGTGCACCAGGCCGCACCCTGGACGAACCCGCTGCTGGGGCTCGTGATGTTCGGCATGGGACTGACCCTGCGCCCCGCGGACTTCGCACTGGTGGCCCGGCGGCCCGTGCCCATCCTGGTGGGGGTCCTGGCCCAGTACGTGCTCATGCCGGGGATCGCGGTGCTCGTCTCCTGGGCCCTGCAGCTGCCGCCCGAGATCGCCGCCGGCGTGATCCTGGTGGGCTGCGCCCCCGGTGGCACGGCCTCCAACGTGGTCTCCTACCTGGCCCGCGGTGACGTGGCGGTGTCCGTGACCATGACGTCCATCTCCACGCTCCTGGCGCCGCTGCTCACTCCGGTGCTCACCCTGTGGTTGGCCGGCGCGTACATGCCGCTCAACGGCGGTTCCATGGCGAAGTCCATTGCCCTGGTGGTGCTGCTGCCCGTCCTGCTCGGCCTCGTGGTGCGCCTGGCGCTGCCGCGCGTGGTGACGCGCCTGCTGCCGGTGCTCCCGTGGCTGTCGGTCCTCACCATCGCCGTGATCGTGGCCATCGTGGTCTCGGGCTCCGCGGACAAGATCCTGCAGGCCGGCCTGCTCGTGCTGGTGGCCGTGGCGGTGCACAACGCCCTGGGCATGACCCTGGGGTGGCTCGTGGGCCGCCTGACCGCTCAGCCCGCGCCCGTGCGGCGCACCACCGCCATCGAAGTGGGGATGCAGAACTCGGGGCTCGCCGCCGGGCTGGCCGCGCAGTACATGTCGCCCCTGGCGGCCCTGCCCGGAGCCGTGTTCTCCGTGTGGCACAACCTCTCCGGAGCGGTGTTCGCGCTGCTGTGCCGCCGCGCGGACGCGAAGGCCGGGCGCGGCGTCGTCGTGGACTGACGGGTCCCGTGTGGGTGTCCCCGCCGGCCGCTAGGCTGACCGGGATGAAACTCCTCGACTCCCTCGCCCCAGACCTCTCCGCCCCCGGTCACCAGTATCTGCGGGGGGACTTCGCCTCCAACCCGCTGAGCGAGGACGAGATCTACGAGGGGTTCCTCGGCTGGATCGCCTCGCGGGACATGGAGCTGTACCCCGCGCAGGACGAGGCCGTGCTGGAGGTGGCCAACGGCTCCAACGTGATCCTCGCAACGCCCACCGGCTCCGGGAAGTCCACGGTGGCCGTAGCGGCGCACTTCGCGGCGCTCGCGCGGGGGCAGCGCTCGTACTACACCGCGCCCATCAAGGCACTCGTGTCCGAGAAGTTCTTCGACCTGTGCGAGATCTTCGGGGCGGAGAACGTGGGCATGGTCACCGGGGACTCTGCAGTGAACGCCGAGGCGCCCATCGTGTGCTGCACGGCGGAGATCCTCGCGAACGTGGCCCTGCGGGAGGGCCCGGACGCGGACCTCGGCGTGGTGGTCATGGACGAGTTCCACTTCTACGCGGACCCGCAGCGCGGGTGGGCGTGGCAGGTGCCGCTCATCGAGCTGCCGCAGGGCCAGTTCCTGCTCATGAGCGCCACTCTGGGGGACACCACCCGGATCGAGCACCGGCTCGAGGAGACCACGGGGCGCACCACGTCCCTGGTCTGCTCGGTGGAGCGGCCCATTCCCCTGCACCACTACTACTCCGAACGCCCCATCCACGAGGAGCTCGAGGAGCTGCTCACCACCCACCAGGCCCCCGTCTACGTGGTGCACTTCTCCCAGTTGGCGGCCGCGGAGCAGGCGCAGAACCTGATGTCCGTGGACGTGCTGAGCAAGGAGGAGAAGCAGCGGGTCGCGGAGCTCATCAAGGACTTCCGGTTCTCGGCGGGCTTCGGCAAGACCCTGAACCGGCTCGTGCGCCACGGGATCGGCGTGCACCACGCGGGCATGCTGCCCAAGTACCGTCGGCTCGTCGAGCAGCTGGCCCAGACCGGTCTGCTCAAGGTCATCTGCGGCACGGACACCCTGGGCGTGGGCATCAACGTCCCCATCCGCACCGTGCTGCTCACGGCACTCTCCAAGTACGACGGTCGCCGCACCCGCCGCCTGAGCGCACGCGAGTTCCACCAGATCGCGGGCCGCGCCGGACGCGCGGGCTACGACACCGCGGGCACCGTGGTGGTCCAGGCCCCCGAGCACGTGATCGAGAACGAGCGCGCCCTGGCCAAGGCCCGCGCCAAGCACGGGGACGACCAGAAGAAGCTGCGCCAGGTGCCCCGGAAGAAGGCACCGGAGGGCTTCGTCTCCTGGAGCCGCAAGACGTTCGACGGTCTCGTGGCCGCCCAGCCCGAGCAGCTCACGTCCTCGTTCGGCATCACCCACTCCATGGTGCTCAACATGCTGCAGCGCCCCGGGGACAACCTGGCGGCGGGCTACCGGCTGCTCACCGCCGTGGACGAGCCCCGCGCCAAGCAGCGGGCCCTCGTGCGCCACGCACTGGCCATCCTCAAGGAGCTGCTGCGCGCCGGTGTGGTGGTGCGGCTTCCCGAGCCGGACGAGACCGGACGCCGCTACCGGCTCACCGTGGAGCTGCAGGAGAACTTCGCGCTGAACCAACCGCTGTCCCCCTTTGCCCTGGCGTCCCTGGGGCTGCTGGACCCGGAGTCCGAGACCTACGCGCTGGACGTGGTCTCCGTGATCGAGGCCACCCTGGAGAAGCCCCGGCAGGTGCTGAACCTGCAGGAGAAGAAGGTCAAGGGCGAGGCGCTGGCCACCATGAAGGCCGAGGGCCTCGAGTACATGGAGCGGATGCGCGAGCTCGACGAGATCAGCTATCCGCAGCCCCTCAAGGAGCTGCTGGACCAGGCCTTCGAGACCTACCGCGGCTCCTCGCCGTGGGTCTCGCAGTTCGAGCTGTCCCCCAAGTCGGTCGTGCGGGACATGTACGAGCGCGCCATGACGTTCGGGGACTACGTGCAGTTCTACGGCCTGGCCCGCTCGGAGGGGATTCTGCTGCGCTACCTCTCGGACGCGTACAAGGCCCTGCGCCAGACCGTGCCGGTGGATGCCACCACCGAGGCGCTCACGGACCTCGTGGAGTGGCTCGGGGAGTCCATCCGGCAGACGGACAACTCCCTGCTGGACGAGTGGGAGAAGCTCGCGTCCGGCGAGGAGTCCCCCATGGAAACCGGCGCGGACTCCCTCGAGGAGCTCGTGGCGGAGCAGCCCGAGGGCGTCACCGCCAACCGCCGGGCCTTCCGGGTGATGGTGCGCAACGCCCTGTTCCAGCGGGTGGAGCTCTTCGCCCAGGAGAAGGACAAGGTGCTGGGCGCCCTGGACGAGAAGACCGGGTGGGACCGCGACCGCTGGGCGGACGCGATGGACGCGTACTTCGACGAGCACGAGGACATCTACACCGACGCCCAGTCCCGCGGCCCCTCCCTGATCCGGATCACCGAGGACCCCGAGGGCCTGGCCGGGTTCTGGACCGTGGTGCAGGTCTTCGACGACCCCGACGGCCACCACGACTGGGGCATCAACGCCCGGATCGACCTCGCGGCCTCGGACGAGGACGGCTTCCCCGCCGTGCTCGTGGACAACGTGGGGCCGGTCACGGACACCGGGCGCTGAACCGGCCACACAGTAATGCGTCCAGATACGCATAGTTGGATATGATGCGCTTCAAAGCGCATATCGGAGGAGGACAGGGATGTTCGTCCTGACCATCGACCGCCGCGCGTCCCGCCGGGACCGTGACGGTCTGGACATGCGTGCCGAGCGTGACCGGCTGCAGCGCGACCTCCCCCACCCGGTGCTCGACTGGGACGTCAACGCCGGGGACGAGCTCCAGGCCCTGTACGACGACGCCGCCGCCGCCCTCGCCGCCGTCCTGGCCCTCACCGCCACGGAGCAGTGGCACGTGGGACTGGGCGTGGGTGCCGTGGACGAGCCGCTGGCCGGAACCGTGCGGGAGTCCACGGGCCCCGCCTTCGTGGCGGCGCGGGAGGCCGTGAACGCGGCCAAGGAGCAGGACACCCCCGCCGTGCGGGGCAACGAGTGGGCCGAGCAGGCCGGGGCCGTGCTGGGTCTGGTCTGCGCCGTGCGCGGACGCCGCTCCCCCGCCGGGCACGAGGCCGCCGCGCTGGCGGAGTCCGGGCTCACCCAGCACGCCGTGGCCGCGCGGCTCAACATCGGGCAGTCCTCGGTCTCCCGCCGACTGAGTGCGGCCCTGTGGCACGAGGAGCGCGAGGCCCGCGACAGCATCCGTGCCCTCCTGCAGCTCGCGGACGGCCACGAACCGGATCGGGCCGCCGCGGACGCGCCACGCGCTCCACACCAGGGAGCCACGCAGTCCGCGCGGACTCCCGCCCGCCACGCCACCGGGAGGCAGACGCCGTGACCCTTCTCCGACCCCTCGCCACGGTGGTGCTGCCCGCCGCGCTCGTGCTCGTGACCGCGGTGCTCACCTGGGTCTCGGGCACCGTGCCCCGGGAGTGGGCCTACCCGGCGCTGCTCGTGGCCGGATCACTGTCCGGTGACCCCGTGGTGCGCGCCGTGTTCTCGTTCGCGGACGTCTCCCACGAGCGGCCGCAGCCGGCCACGAGCCCCTGGACGGAGTCCGAGGCCACGGCCGAGCCCGTGGACCCGCCCCTGCGCGGCGGCCTCGTGATCGGGGCGCTGGAGCGCGCCGCCGCCATCGTCTCCCTGCTGACCGGCATGGTGGCGGGCATCGGAGTGGTCGTGGCCGTCAAGGGTCTCGCGCGCTACGGCGAGTTCACCAACGCCCGCCAGCGCGAGCAGTTCATCATCGGCACCCTGGTGTCCCTGCTGTGGGCCGCGCTGTTCGCGGGCGCCGCGCTGTGGTGCACGACGCCGCCCGGGCCGTTCGCCGGGTAGCCGGCGGGCCCGCGTCCCCGGCCGGGCGGCGTCGTCCGCCCTCTCCTACCGGGCCCCACCCGGGACCTCCGGAGAGGGCGTCACCACCCGGCCCGTCTCCTCGAACTCCCGGTGCTGGCCCCGTGCGGTCTCCAGCATGTGGCGGAACCGGGTGCGAGACCCGATGAGCTCCTCCTTGTGCTTCTCCGAGATCCTCGGGAAGTGCTCCTGGAGGTCCTTGAGCCGGTCCGCGATCTCGTGGCGCCGCTCCGCGGGAGCGTCTGCCGGCAGGGCCAGGTAGCGCTCCGTGAGGTCCTGCGTCTTCTGGATCGTGCGCAGCGCGCGGCCCTTCGGGCTGAACAGGGACGCGAGCACGGTGACCACGAGGACGCCCACGATCACGGTGAGGGACGTGCCGATGCCGATCTCCACCACGGCCACGTGCTCACCGTTGTTGATGAACGGCAGCGTGTTCTCGTGCAGTGCGTGCAGGATGAGCTTCACGCCGATGAAGGCGAGGATCACCGACAGTCCCCACGAGAGGTAGATGAGGCGGTCCAGCAGGCCGTCGATCAGGAAGTAGAGCTGCCGCAGCCCCATGAGCGAGAACGCCGTGGCCGTGAAGACGATGTACGGCTCCTGGGTCAGCCCGAAGATCGCCGGGATCGAGTCCAGCGCGAAGAGGATGTCCGTGCCGCCGATCGCGATCATCACGAGCAGCATGGGGGTCAGCGCGCGCTTGCCGTGGTGGACCGTGAACAGCTTGTCGCCGTCGTAGTGGTCCGTGGTGTGGACGACCTTCCGGGCCAGGCGCACCACCACGTTGTCCGCCTCGTGGGACGCGTTCTCCGTCATCTCCCCCTTGATGAGGTTGCCGGCCGTGAAGATCAGGATCAGCCCGAACAGGTAGAAGACCCACGCGAACGCGTTGATGGCCGCGGCACCCACGAAGATGAACACCGTGCGGGCCACGAGCGCGAAGACGATGCCGAACAGCAGCACCTTCTGCTGGTCCGCGCGCGGCACCGCGAAGGAGCCCATGATGATGAGGAACACGAACAGGTTGTCCACGGACAGCGCCTTCTCCGTGATGTACCCGCCGTAGTACTCGGCCATCAGGGTGGTGCCGTCCAGCCACAGGACCACGAGGCCGAACGCGAGGGCGATGCCCACGTACACCGCGGACCACACCGCAGCTTCCCTGATGGTGGGCTCGTGGGGCTTGCGGGCGTGGAAGATGAAGTCGTAGGCCAGCAGGCCGAGGATGAAGGCGATCGTGACGCCCCATTGCAACGTGGTGATCTCCACGGGGACTCCTTGTGGGTGGGTGGAACCGCACAAGTCTCTCCCCCACGTCCGGGATCCTGCGCCTCGTGGCGGGTCTTCCGGTGGTCGTGGCCCGTGCCCGGCCCGGCGGTGGCGCCGGACGTACTGACGTGCACGGGGAGGCGGGATACTCCCCTGATCGTCACCCACTATACCGGTGGCGCACCCCCTGTGCCCAGACCCCGCCGAGGTGATCGTGGCCTCGCGGGATGCGGCGCCGGAACGCCGTGCCGGACGCCGCGGGCCCCACCGGTCCTCGACCGGTGGGGCCCGCTCCCCGGCGGATGGTCAGTTGTTCTCCGCCTCCGCGACGCGCTTCTCCCGCAGCCCGTGGGCGCGCTCGAGCAGGTCGTGGTAGCGGGCCTCGGACTCGATGAGCTCGTCCTTGTACTTGGCCTTCACGCCCGGCAGCTGGTCCCGGTACTTCTTCATCTTCTCCGCGGCCTTGGTCCGCTCCTCCACGGGGGCGGACTCCGGGAGGCTGAGGTAGCGCTCGGACCAGTCCCGCGCACCGTTGATGATGCGCACGGCGCGGCCCTTGGGGCTGTAGAGGGACGCCACGACCGTGAGCACCAGGACACCGATGATGACCGCGAGGGAGAACCCGGTGGTCACCTCCACCACGTGCACGGGTTGACCGTCGTTGATGAACGGCAGGGTGTTCTCGTGCAGTGCGTGGAGGATGAGCTTGACGCCGATGAAGCCCAGGATGATCGCGAGTCCCCAGGAGAGGTAGATGAGACGGTCCAGCAGCCCGTCGATCAGGAAGTAGAGCTGGCGCAGACCCATGAGGGAGAACGCCGTGGCGGTGAAGACGATGTACGTCTCCTGCGTGAGTCCGAAGATCGCGGGGATGGAGTCCAGGGCGAACATGATGTCCGTCAGCCCGATGGCCACCATGACCAGCAGCATGGGGGTCATCACGCGTTTGCCGTCCACCTCCGTGAACAGCTTGTCGCCGTCGTACTCGTCCGTGGTCTTGAGGAAGCGCTTGGCCAGGCGCACCATGATGTTGTTGGCCTCGTCGTCCTCGTCCTTGTCGGTGATCTCGCCCTTGACCAGGTTCCCGGCCGTGTAGATGAGGAAGAGCCCGAAGACGTAGAACAGGGCGGCCCACCGGTTGATGGCGGCCGCGCCCACGAAGATGAACAGCGTGCGGGCGATCAGCGCCACCACGATGCCGAACAGCAGCACCTTCTGCTGGTCAGCGCGCGGGACCTTGAAGGACGCCATGATGATGAGGAACACGAACAGGTTGTCCACGGACAGCGCCTGCTCCGTGACGAACCCGGCGTAGTACTCCGCCGCGAAGGCCGGTCCGTCCCAGAACAGCACGATGAGCCCGAACAGCAGTGCCAGGGAGACGTACAGGCTCGTCCACGTGGCCGCTTCCTTCACGGTGGGCTCGTGGGGCTTGCGGGCGTGGAAGATGAAGTCGTAGGCCAGCAGGCCCACGATCACCGCGATGGTGATGCCCCATTGCAGTCCGGATATTTCCACGGGTACCCCTTAGGCGTGAGAGTGACAGGGAACAACCCGGGACCGGGCCGTACAGGAGCGCCAGTTTACCCGAGCGGCGCCCTTGGCACCCGGGCCGTGGGCCCGGTCACGCGTGGCCCGCCTCCTTCATGCGGCGCAGCTCCTTCTTGAGGTCCGCGATCTCGTCCCGCAGGCGCCCGGCGAGCTCGAACTTCAGCTCCGCCGCGGCGTTGCGCATCTGCTCGCTGAGCTCCCCGATGAGCTGCACGAGGTCCTCCGCGGGTGCCGCCGCCACGCCGTCGCGCAGCAGCTTGGACTCCGCCGCAGCGGCGTCGCCGCCCTTCTGCGTCCCCTTGCCCTTCGCACCCTTGACCGGTGCCGTGTGGTTGTTGGCCGCGGCCCGCTGGGCGAGCAGGGCCTGGGTGTCCTCGTCCTCGCGGGCCAGCTGATCGGTGATGTCCGCGATCTTCTTGCGCAGCGGCTGCGGGTCGATCCCGTGCTCCGTGTTGTACGCCACCTGGATCTCGCGGCGCCGGTTGGTCTCCTCGATGGCCACGTCCATGGAGCGGGTGATCTTGTCCGCGTACATGTGGACCTCGCCGGAGACGTTGCGGGCCGCGCGGCCGATGGTCTGGATCAGGGACGTGGTGGAGCGCAGGAAGCCCTCCTTGTCCGCGTCCAGGATGGCCACCAGGGACACCTCGGGCAGGTCCAGGCCCTCGCGCAGCAGGTTGATGCCCACGAGGACGTCGAACGTGCCCATCCGCAGCTCGCGCAGCAGCTCCACACGGCGCAGGGTGTCCACGTCCGAGTGCAGGTACTGCACCTTGACCCCGTGCTCCATGAGGTACTCGGTGAGGTCCTCGGCCATGCGCTTGGTCAGAGTGGTCACGAGCACACGCTCGTCCCGCTCCACGCGCAGCTCGATCTGCTCCAGGAGGTCGTCGATCTGACCCTTGGTGGGCTTCACGACCACCTGCGGGTCCACCAGGCCGGTGGGTCGGATGATCTGCTCCACCACGGAGTCCACCTTGGACATCTCGTACGGACCCGGGGTGGCGGACATGTACATGGTCTGCCCGATCCGCTCCAGGAACTCGCCCCACTTCAGGGGCCGGTTGTCCATGGCGGAGGGCAGCCGGAAACCGTGGTCCACCAGGGTGCGCTTGCGGGACATGTCCCCCTCGTACATGCCGCCGATCTGCGGCACGGTCACGTGGGACTCGTCGATGATGAGCAGGAAGTCGTCCGGGAAGTAGTCCAGCAGGCAGTGCGGGGCGGACCCGCGCGGGCGGCCGTCGATGTGCAGCGAGTAGTTCTCGATGCCGTTGCAGTAGCCCATCTGCTCCATCATCTCGAGGTCGTACGTGGTGCGCATGCGCAGCCGCTGGGCCTCCACGAGCTTGTTCTGGGACTCCAGCTCCTGCAGCCGCTCCCGCAGCTCGTCCTGGATGGACTCGATGGCCATGGCCATCCGCTCCGCGCCGGCCACGTAGTGGGAGGCGGGGAACACGTACATCTCCTGCTCCTCGTTGACGATCTCCCCGGTGAGCGGGTGCAGGGTGTAGATGGCCTCGATCTCGTCCCCGAAGAACTCGATGCGCAGCGCCATCTCCTCGTACATGGGGATGATCTCCACGGTGTCCCCGCGCACGCGGAATGTGCCACGGTGGAAGTCGACGTCGTTGCGCACGTACTGCATGTTCACGAACTGGCGCAGCAGGGCGTCCCGGTCCATCTCCTGGCCCACGGCCAGGGTGACCATCTGCTTGACGTACTCCTCCGGTGTGCCCAGGCCGTAGATGCACGAGACCGTGGAGACCACCACGGTGTCCCGGCGGGTCAGCAGCGCGTTGGTGGCGGAGTGGCGCAGCCGCTCCACCTCCTCGTTGATGGAGGAGTCCTTCTCGATGAAGGTGTCCGTCTGCGGCACGTACGCCTCGGGCTGGTAGTAGTCGTAGTAGGAGACGAAGTACTCCACCGCGTTGTTGGGCAGCAGCTCCCGCAGCTCGTTGGCCAGCTGCGCGGCGAGCGTCTTGTTCTGCACGAGCAGCAGAGTGGGCCGCTGCACGGCCTCGATCAGCCACGCCGCGGTGGCGGACTTGCCGGTGCCCGTGGCGCCCATGAGCACCACGTCCTTCTCGCCGCCCTGGATGCGCTCCGAGAGCTCCGCGATGGCCCTGGGCTGGTCCCCGGCGGGCTGGAACTCGGACACGACCTCGAACGGGGCGACCACACGGTTGATCTTCTGCGCGAGCGACATGCCACCAGGCTACGCGGGCCCTCCGACACGCACGACGACGCCGCACGGCCCTCTGGGTGCCGCGTCGTCCGCGTGCGGAAACGGCCCCGGGACGTGCCCCGTGACGAGCTGTTCCGTCCCCGGGTCCGGCAGTGCCCGAGGAGTCCCGCGCCGTGGATCCGCCGCGGCCGCCGACTGGCGGTCAGGCCGTCTCGGCCTCCCACCACTGCCGCACCTGGCGTTCGAGGTCCTGGCGCGTTGCCGAGTTGTCGAAGACGGTGGTGGCCACGGCACGGCGCTGGGCGTCCGAGGCCTGGGCGGCAATGCGGCGTCGCGCGTCGTCGGGGTCCATGCCGCGGTCCGCGACCATGCGGCGCACGCGCTCGGCCTCGGGGGCCTCGACCACCAGCACGCGGTCCATGTCCGTGTGCTGACCGGTCTCCACGAGCAGCGGGATGTCCTGCACGAGCACTCCCCCGGGTGGCACCGTGGCCGCGAGCCGGGCGGCCTCGGCACGCACCAGCGGGTGCATGATGCCGTTGAGCGCGGCGAGCTCCTCCCGGTCGGCGAACACGAGCGCGGCGAGGGCGGCGCGGTCCAGCCGCCCCGTGCCCCGGTCCAGGACCTGCTCGCCGAAGTGCGCCACGATGGCGGCCAGCCCCGGGGCCCCCGGCTCCTGCAGCTCGCGGGCAAGGGCATCGGCGTCCACCACCACGGCGCCGAGGCGTGCGAGGCACCGGGAGACCGTGGACTTGCCGGAGGCGATGCCGCCCGTGAGACCGACCTTCAGGACGTCAGTTCGTCCCGCGCGCGTGAACGGTTCCGTCATGCTCCTGGCCTTCCGTGGGATCGTCCTCCTGCAGGACGGGCAGGACCTCATCCTCCCAGATGGCGCGGACCTGCTCGCGCACCTGCGCGACGTCCCCGTCGTTGACGATCACCCGGTCCGCGATGTCCCTGGTCTCGTCCTCGGACGGCGCCCGGTCCACGATGTCCCACGCGACGTCCGCGGGCACGCCCTCGTCCTCGCGCAGCCGCTGGACGCGCTCCTCCGCGGGCGCGGCCACGGCCACCACGAGGTCGAAGCGGTCGTGCTGCTCCGTCTCGAGCGGGTCGCGGAGCACCTGGACCATCACGGCATCGGGTCCGGCCTCCCGGGCACGGCGCCGCGCCGTCTCCCGCATGTGCGGCATCAGCAGCTCGTGGGCGCGGGTGCGCACCGTCTCGTTGCGGGGCATGAGCTCGTCGAGCGCGTCCGAGACGTCGGCCGCCGGTGCCGCCGGGCCCGTTCCCAGCTGCTCGCCGAAGATGCGGTCCACCTCCTCACGCGTGGCGGTCCCTGGCTCCAGCAGCTCGTGCCACATCTGCACACTGTCCAGCATCACGGCGCCGAGCTCCTCGAAGGCGTGCGCCGCGGTGCGCTTGCCCGAGGAGGCGCCACCCGTCAGTGCCAGCTGGTACACCGGGCGGCCCTCCTGCTCGCGCTGCCAGTGCCACGTGCGCGGTTGGTGGGTGTCGTTCTCGGGCTCGGTGCCCACCTCGTACTCGGGGCGGATCACGAACTCGGAGACCGCCGCTGTGTCCTCCTGCGCGCGCCGGTGGTACTCCTCCGCGGGAAGCACCTTCTTCCACTGCCGGGTGCGCATGGGGCGGGCCGTGCCCGCGTCCTGCCGCAGCGCCTGCAGCAGCATGACCGCCTGCAGCACCTCCAGCAGCATCACGGGCGCGCCGATCACGATGATGACCTCCTGCAGCGCGTCGAGCCCGTTCTCGCCCGCGGTCAGCAGGATCGCCGCGCACACCGCACCCACGGCCAGGGTCCAGAAGACCCGCTGCCGCCGGGGTGCCTCGTCCTCGTGCCCGTTGGCCATCGCGTCCATGACCAGGGCACCGGAGTCGATCGAGGTGATGAAGAAGATGGTGATGACCACCAGGGCCACCAGGGCGGTGACGGCGAACCAGGGCATGGAGCCGAGGAACTGGAACAGCGCGGCCTCGGGGTTGCCCTGGGTCACGATCGTGTCCGTGAGGCTGCCCCGGGTCTCGGGGGCCCGGTCGATGCGGATCGCGTTGTAGCCGTAGATCGCCATCCACACGGCCACGAAGGCCGAGGGGACGGCCAGCACGCCCACCACGAACTGGCGGATGGTCCGGCCCCGCGAGATCTTGGCCACGAACATGCCCACGAAGGGCGCCCACGTCACGGTCCACGCCCAGTAGAAGACGGTCCAGTCCCCGGACCACTCGCCGTTGCCGTGGGTGTCGTTGAAGAACGCGAGCGTGGGCAGCTGGTTGACGTAGCTGCCCACGGACTCCACGATCGCGCGCATGGTGGACATGGAGGCACCCGCCATGAGCACGAACAGCATCAGGGCCACCGCGAGCACGATGTTGGCGTAGGACAGCCGCTTGACGCCCTTCTCCATGCCTGCGACCACGGAGGCGAGACCCACGGCGGTGATGACCGCAATGATGCCCGCCTGCACCCAGCCCGACACGGGGACCCCGTACACGTAGGTGAGGCCGCTGTTGATCTGCAGGGAGCCCATGCCCACGGAGACCGCGAGTCCGAACACCGTGGCGACGATCGCCAGGATGTCGATGGCCTTGCCCCACGGCCCGTGGATGCCGTCCCCCAGCAGCGGGTGGAACGCGGAGGACACCCGCGGAGGCAGCTTGCGCTTGTACGTGAAGTAGCCGAACGCGAGCCCCGGCACCGCGAGGATCGTCCACATGTGCAGCCCGAAGTGGAAGTTGGCGATGTTCAGCGCCTCCACGGCCGCCCGGTCGGAGCCCGCCTCCGTGCCGTACATGGGCGGGTTCGCGTAGTGGGTGATCGGTTCGGCCACACCCCAGAACATCAGGATGGCCCCCACCCCTGCCGCGAACAGCATGCCGAACCAGGTGAGGCCGGAGTACGCGGGCAGGGAGTCGTCGTCGCCGATCTTGACGCGGCCGTAGCGGCTCACCGCGAGACCCAGCGCGAAGACCACGAGCGCCGTCACGCTGAAGGTGTAGAACCAGCCGGTCTCGTACCGCAGAACGTGGGCCACGGCACCGAAGGCACCCTGCACGGGACCGGGGAACAGACCCATGGCCACGGTGAACACGACCACCAGGGCCGCCGAGAGGAAGAAGATGGAGGGTGTGGTGCGTAACCCGAGACGGTCGTGGAGACGATTGAGCACGGAAACAATGCCTTCGGCTGGAGAATGGGTGGGGTGGGCCGCCACGGCGGCCGCACTCACTGTACCGGCCCGTGAGTTCGTCTCCCGCGGGTGGCGCGGCGGGCGGCGCGCAGCCGCATTCCTAGACTGGTCGGGTGCCCCACGA
>NZ_PHOA01000034.1 GCF_003687455.1 Kocuria tytonicola
CCCCCACCCCGTCCTGACCTCCCGGGCCCGCATCGACTGCGGGCTGGCCGGGACCGTCATGCGCTTCGTCCCCCCGCTCGCCGCGCTGTGCTCGGGCACCGCGGACTTCGACGGCGACGCCGCCGCGCGGGTCCGCCCCATGGGCCCCGTCCTCGAGGGGCTGCGCCAGCTCGGCGTCCAGGTCGTGGACGAGGGCCGGGGCACCCTGCCCCTGAGCGTCGTCGGCGGCGGCTCCGTGGCCGGGGGAACCGTCACCATCGACGCGAGCGGCTCCTCGCAGTTCGTCTCGGCGCTGCTGCTGTCCGCGGTGCGCTTCGAGGCACCGCTGGTGCTGCGCCACGACGACACCGCGGGCGGCGTCCCGTCCCTGCCGCACGTGGAGATGACGCTCGCCGTGCTGCGGGACGCAGGGATTGCCGCGGAACGGACGGGCGACCACGAGTGGCGGGTGCAGCCCGGCGCCGTGCCCGGCCTGGACGTGACCGTGGAACCCGACCTCTCGAACGCCGGGCCCTTCCTCGCCGCCGCCGTCGTGACGGGTGGCACCGTGAGCGTTCCCGACTGGCCCGCGCACACCACCCAGGGCGGTGACCACTGGCGTCACATCCTGCCGCGGTTCGGAGCCCGGGTGGACGTGCGGGACGGCATGTTCACCGTGACCGGCCCGGAACGGCTGCGCGGGGTGGACCTTGACCTCTCCGAGGCCGGCGAGCTCGCCCCCACGGTGGCCGCCCTGTGCGCCCTGGCCTCCGGGCCCTCCCGGCTGCGCGGCATCGCCCACCTGCGCGGTCACGAGACGGATCGCCTCGCCGCGCTGAGTGCCGAGCTCAACGGGCTGGGCGGCAGCGTGCGGGAGACCGCGGACGGTCTGGAGATCCAGCCCGCGCCCCTGCACGCCGGGCAGTTCCACACCTACCACGACCACCGCATGGCCACGGCCGGGGCGATCCTCGGGTTGCGGGTGCCCGGGATCCTGGTGGAGAACATCGGCACCACCGCCAAGACGCTGCCGGAGTTCCCGCAGCTCTGGGCGGACCTCGTGGCCGGGGACCACTGAGGTCATGGCCGGCAGAACCTGGGACGAGTCGGACGTCCGCGTGCGCGCCAACAAGCGCGGCTCCCGCCCCCGCACCAAGCAGCGCCCCGCACACGAGGACGCGGTGGTCGCCCGTGTGGTGGCCGTGGACCGGGGGCGGTACACGTGCGTGGCGGACGAGGACAGAGCGGACTCGCGCACCGTGCTGTGCGTCCGGGCGAAGGAGCTGCGCCGGCAGCCCATCGTTCCAGGTGATCTCGTGGGGGTCGTGGGGGACGTCACCGGAGCCCCGGACACCCTCGCCCGGATCGTGCGCATCGAACCCCGCACCACCGTGCTGCGGCGCAGTGCGGACGACACCGACCCCGTGGAGCGGGTGATCGTGGCCAACGCGGACCGGCTGGTGCTGGTGCTGGCCACAGCCTCTCCCACCCCCCGCACGGGCTTCGTGGACCGTGGGCTCGTGGCCGCCTGGGACGCGGACATCACCCCGGTGGTCTGCATGACCAAGGCGGACCTCGCGGATCCCACCGAGTTCCTGTCCCACCTCCACGACCTCGACGTGCTGACCATCAGCACCCAGCGGGCCACCGAGCGCGGTGAGCGCCCGGAGGCCGGGCGGCACGAGGAGTCCCTGGCCATCTCCGAGGAGTCCCTGGCGGAGCTCAGGGAGCTGCTGGACGGGCACATCAGCGTGTTCCTCGGGCCCTCGGGCGTGGGCAAGTCCACCCTGGTCAACGCCCTGACCGGTTCCGAGCGCGCCACCGGGGGTGTCAACGACGTCACGGGGCGCGGCCGCCACACCTCGTCCTCCGCGCTGGCACTCACCGTGCCCGGAACCCGCCCCGGCACCTGGGTGGTGGACACCCCGGGGATCCGCTCTCTCGGGCTGGCGCATGTGAGCGAGGAGAACCTGCTGGACTCCTTCACGGACCTGGTGCCCGCCACCGCGGACTGCCCCCGGGGTTGCCTGCACACGGCGGACTCCCCCGGCTGCGCGCTGGACGCCTGGGTCCGCCGCCCGGAGGCCTCCCCGGCCGCCCCCGAACGGCTCGAGTCCCTGCGGCGTCTGCTGGCGGCGTTGCGCGGGGTGATGCAGGGCGGGGACAGCGAAAAGCGGCTCGGACAGGCGATAACGTAGACGCATGCGCGCACCCAGCAACCACACGGACGACCTCCGCCTGGCCCACATCCTCGCGGACTCCGTGGACGGCCTGACCATGAAGCGGTTCAAGTCCCAGGACCTCACCGTGGACACCAAACCGGACCTCACCCCCGTCACGGACGCGGACCGCGAGGCCGAGCAGGTGATCCGGGGGCAGCTGGGGCGGGGGCGCAACCGTGATGCCGTGATCGGCGAGGAGGTCGGCACCACCGGCTCCGGCGGTCGGCAGTGGGTGGTCGACCCGATCGACGGCACCAAGAACTACGTGCGCGGTGTGCCCGTGTGGGCCACTCTGATCGGACTGGTCGAGGACGGCGAGGTGGTGGTGGGCGTGGTCTCCGCCCCCGCGCTCAACCGCCGGTGGTGGGCCGCGTCCGGCTCCGGGGCGTTCACGGGCCGCTCGCTCTCCCAGGCGCAGCGGCTCTCGGTGTCCTCCGTGGCCACCCTCGCGGACGCCTCCCTCTCCTACTCCTCCCTGGGCGGATGGAACGAGCTGGGCATCCGGGACCGCTTCCTGGACCTCACGGACCGGGTGTGGCGAACCCGCGCGTACGGCGACTTCTGGTCCTACTGTCTGGTGGCCGAGGGCGCGGTGGACCTCGCGTGCGAGCCCGAGCTCAACCTGTACGACATGGCCGCCCTGGTCCCCATCGTCACCGAGGCCGGCGGCCGGTTCACCTCCCTCGCGGGCCAGGACGGGCCGTTCGGCGGCAACGCCCTGGCCAGCAACGGGCAGCTGCACGACGCCGCCCTCGACGTCCTCGGAACCCGCGAGGGCTGAGGCGCCCCGCCTGGACACGCGAAGAGCCCGTCACCACTGGAACGGTGGAAACGGGCTCTTCCCACGAGCGCGCACAGCTCCCCCGACAGGCGGGACGCGGTGCGGGGATCTCAGGTGTTGGGGGTATCCACGCCCAGCTTGTCGTTGAGGCACTGCTGGTACTGCGTCTGGTCACCCTGCTCCACGTACTGCGCGCAGTCACCCGCCAGGCCGACGGCCCAGAACATCACGGCGGCCATGAAAGCCCCTCCGATCAGGGCCAGGGCGGAGAGCACGATGCCCACGATGGCGAGGGCCGGGGACTCCCGCCTGGTCTTGCGGAGCTTCACGAGCCCGATGATGCCGAGCACCAGGCCCACCAGGCCCAGCAGGCCACCCAGACCCGCGAACCAGAACGTCAGGATCCCCACGATGCCCAGCACGAGCGACGCGATGGCCAGACCCTTGCCGGGAACGGGGCCCTGGTCGTAGCCGGGGTAGCCCTGGCCGTTGTAGCCCTGGGCCGGGTACCCCTGGTTCCCGTAGCCCTGGGCGCCGTAACCCGGGTTCCCGTAGGCCTGCTGGGAGTCGTCGTTCTGGTAGTGCGTGGGGTAGCCGGTGCCGGACTGGTTCTCCTGGCCGTACTGCACACCGTAGCCCTGGTTCCCCTGGCTGTAGGTGCCGTACCCCTGGGCACCGTGGTCCTGGGTGCCGTAGTTCTGGGTGCCGTACCCATGGTTCCCGTAGCCCTGACCGGGCCGGTCGGAGCCGTCGGCGGACTGCTGGCCGTGTCCCTGGCTGGACTGGTCCGGCCACGTGGCCTGACCGTACTGCGGCTGCTCACGGGTGGTGTCCGAGGTGCCGTCCTGGGCACGCTGACCGTACTGCGGCTGCTCGCGGTCCGAGGCCGAGGACGAGCCCGACGGCTCGTGGGGGCGTTCGCTCATGAGGATGAGTGCCTTTCGCTCGTAGTGCTGGTTCTCCGCGTTCAGTCTCCCACAGACCCGGATGTGTCCCACGGGTTTCGTGACCGCGCGCCGAGGAGTATCCGCCCCGTCCCGGAGGCGCACCGGAAAGAGACTGGAGGGAGACGACCCGGAGACGGTGACCCGGCATCCAGGATGTGAAAAACGCCCCGGACCGAGCGGTCCGAGGCGTTTCACGGATGTCCGAGGACATCCCGGGGTGGAGATGGGGGGAATTGAACCCCCGTCCGATGCAGCATTGTCAGGGCTTCTCCGGGCGCAGTGTGCTGGCAGGTTTCTCAGTCCCGGCCATCTCGCACACGAGTGGCCGCCGGACTCAGTCACGTAGAAGTCCCCTGGACGTCCGTGACGTACGTCCAGAGCAGTGACCTTCTAGCTGATGTCAGATTCCAGGTCGAAGGTGAACCTGGGCTGACAGACTGCTCGGGCTACTTACGCAGCGAGAGCGAAGTCAGTGCGCTTGGATTTGGCACTTGTGTTCTTGCAGAGAGCGTTGACGAGATGACTCTGCATCCTCGGCCCGCTTCCCCTGTCTCAACTCACATCGTCGAAACCGATCATCCCCGTATTCATTTTTCAATGAGCATCCACTCAGCGAAAGGTTCTCTAACCGCATCGTGGACAACCAAGCGTACGTCCGCTCGCGCCCGCGCGTCAACAGCCCCGCCGGACAGCCCGTACCATCCGGGCCGGTCGCCGTCGCACCGGGGCCTTGTCCCCTCCCGCCCCGTGCCCTACGGTGGGGGCCATGTCCCGATGAGTCCTTCCGAACCCCGCGTCCGAGGCCGCTGCCCGGCGGGGACCGTGACCATCAGAGGACTCCCATGAACTCTTCCCACCACATCTCCCCCGTGCCCGGACGCGGGACCCGCCCCGCCCGCAGCGCTGCTCCCACCGGAGCGCACCTTGCGGTGGACGGGGTGTCCGCCTCGTTCGGAACCCACCGCGTCCTCACGGACGTGTCCTTCACGGTCACCGCCGGGCGACCCACCGGTCTGATCGGTGAGAACGGCTCCGGCAAGAGCACCCTGCTGCGCATCCTCGCGGGTCTGTGGGCACCAGACGCCGGCACCGTGCGCGCCGTCGTCCCCGGCGGGGGTGACGCCCGCGTGGGTCTGCTGCACCAGGAGCCGCCGTTCGCGCCACAGGACACCGTGGCGCAGGCCGTGGAGGCTGCGGTGCGGCCCGCCCGTGAGGCAGCTCGCGCCGTCGACGACGCCGCCCGCGCCCTGTCCGCCGCACCGCAGGACGAACGGGCGAGCACGCGCTACGCCGACGCCCTCGAGGCCGCGGAGCGCAGCGGGGCGTGGGACGTGGACACCGCCATGGCCACCACGCTGGAGGCGCTCGGGCTGGGCGGCATCCCCCGGGACCGCCGCACCGCGCAGCTCTCCGGTGGGCAGCGGGCCCGGCTGTCCCTCGCGTGGACCCTGCTGTCCGCGCCGGACGTGCTGCTGCTGGACGAGCCCACCAACCACCTGGACGACACCGCGATCGACTACGTCTCCGCCACGCTGCGCGCGTGGCACGGCCCGGTGCTGCTCGCGAGCCACGACCGCGCGTTCCTGGACGCCACCGTCGGCTCGCTCGTGGACCTGGACCCGGCACCGCGCCCGCACACGGAGACCGCGGACCTCGTGGGCGACGGCACCGGAACCGGAATCGGCGTGACGCGGTTCAGCGGCACCTACTCGCAGTACGTGCTGTCCCGCCTGGACGCCCGCGAGCGCTGGGAGCGCACCTACCGGGACGAGCAGGAGCAGCTGAAGAGGCTGCGAGCCGCCGTGAAGGACCAGCAGAGCGTGGGCCATGCGGACCGGGGACCACGCACGGAGGCCCGGGCCGCCAAGAAGTTCTACGCGGACCGCAACGCCACCGCGGTCTCGCGCCGCGTCAACGACGCCCGCGCCCGCCTCGCCACGCTCGAGGAGGAGCAGGTGCGCAAGCCCCCGCAGGAGCTGTTCTTCCGGGGCCTCACCGCCGCGGACGACGCCGCCGCGCGCCACCTGCACGCCTCCGGTCCCGTGCTCACGGCATCCCGGGCCACGGTGGCGCACCACCTGGCCCCGGTGTCCCTGAGTGTGGGTGCCGGGGAGAAGTGGCTGCTCATCGGCCCCAACGGTGCGGGGAAGTCCACCCTGCTGCGGCTGCTCGCCGGTGAACTGGAGCCCACGGGTGGCTCCGTGCACCGTGCCCCGGGTGTGCGCGTGGGCATGCTCGGCCAGGACGACACCCTCGCGGGGGCGGACCCGGGCCGGGGCGCCGCGCGGGTCTACGCGGACCTCGTTGGAGCGGACCGCGCGGAGGCCGTGCCCCTGGGGACGTTCGGACTGCTCGCGGGGCGGGATGAGAACCGCAGGGTGGGCGAGCTGAGCGTGGGACAGCGGCGTCGGCTGGCCCTGGCGGTCCTGCTCGCGGACCCGCCGCACGTGCTGCTGCTGGACGAGCCCACCAACCACGTCTCCCTGGTGCTCGCCACCCAGCTCGAGGCGGCCGTGCCCGAGTACCCGGGGACCGTCGTCGTCGCGTCCCACGACCGCTGGCTGCGCCGGAGCTGGAACGGCCGGCACCTCCACCTGGAGGCACCGGCCGGGTGAGGGGTGCGGGTCAGCTGCGCAAGTTGCGGTAGCGCATGGCGCGCTGAGCCTCGCGGTTGTCCTGCTTCTCCCGCAGGGTCTGGCGCTTGTCGTACTCGCGCTTGCCGCGTGCCACCGCGATCTCCACCTTCACGCGCTTGCCGTGCACGAAGTACAGGGACAGCGGGATGATCGTGTAGCCGGCCTCGCGCGTCTTGCCCGCGATCTTGTCCAGCTCGGCGCGGTGCAGCAGCAGCTTGCGGCGGCGCCGGGCCGAGTGGTTCGTCCACGAGCCCTGCAGGTACTCCGGGATGTGGGCGTGCTCCAGCCAGAGCTCACCGCGGTTGTCGAACTGGCAGAAGGCATCCACCAGGGACGCTCTGCCCATGCGCAACGACTTCACCTCGGTGCCCATGAGCGCCAGTCCGGCTTCGTAGGTGTCGAGGATGGCGTAGTCGTGGCGCGCCTTCTTGTTGTTGGCCACGATCTGGCGGCCGTCGTCAGCGTTCTTCTTGGCCATCGGCCCGTTCTTCCTTCGTCTGCTCCACGCGCCCGCAACGCCGCCCGGTCACGCCGTGCGGCGTGGAGCGGTGGGATGGGCCGCGGAGTCTCAGTCTTCGTCGTCGCGGCGCGCCCCGGCGCGCCAACGGATGCCTTCGTCGATGAACTTGTCGATACCGCCGTCGAACACGGAGGAGGGGTTGCCCTCCTCGTAGTTCGTGCGCAGGTCCTTGACCATCTGGTAGGGGTTCAGCACGTAGGAGCGCATCTGGTCGCCCCACGAGGCCTTGACGTCCCCCGCCATCTCCTTCTTCTTGGCGTCCGCCTCCTCCTGGCGCAGCAGGAGCAGCCGGGACTGCAGCACGCGCAGTGCGGCGGCGCGGTTCTGGATCTGCGACTTCTCGTTCTGCATGGAGACCACGATCCCGGTGGGGACGTGCGTCATGCGCACCGCCGAGTCCGTGGTGTTGACGGACTGGCCGCCGGGCCCGGACGAGCGGAACACGTCCACCTTGAGCTCGGACTCGGGGATCTCCACGGTGTCGTCCGACTCGATGAGCGGGATGACCTCCACCGCCGCGAACGAGGTCTGGCGGCGGCCCTGGTTGTCGAACGGCGAGATCCGCACGAGCCGGTGCGTGCCCGCCTCCACGGACAGCGTGCCGAACGCGTACGGGGCCTTGACCTCGAACGTGGCGGACTTCAGCCCGGCCTCCTCCGCGTAGGAGGTGTCCAGCACCTTGGTGGGGTAGCCGTGGCGCTCGGCCCAGCGCAGGTACATGCGCATGAGGATCTCCGCGAAGTCCGCGGCGTCCACACCACCGGCGCCGGAGCGGATGGTGACCACGGCCTCGCGCTCGTCGTACTCTCCGGCCAGCAGGGTCTGGATCTCCAGCTCGGACAGGGCCTTGCGGATGGACTCGAGCTCCTCGGCCGCGGCGTCCCGGGTCTCCTGGTCGTCCTCGTCCTCCGCGAGCTCCACCATGACCTCGAGGTCGTCGATGCGGGACTCGATCTTGGCCAGCCGGTCCACCTTGGACTGCTTGTGGGACAGCTGAGAGGTGACCTTCTGGGCCTCGTCCGGGTTGTCCCACAGGTCCGGGGCCACCGCCTGCTGCTCGAGCTCCGCGATCTCCTTCTGCAGGGTCTCCGCATCACTGACCGCCGCCACGGATTCGTAGGTGGCGCGGAGGGCACGAATTTCTGCAGCGTAGTCAATGGAGGCCATGACAGACCACTTTACGTCATGGTCCGCGGGCCCCGTGAGTCGGTAGGGTTCTCCTCGACGCGGACAAACTAAGGAGACTGACGATGGAACACCCCACCGTGCTCGCACTGGTCCTCGCCGGAGGGAGGGGATCGCGCCTGGGCCCCCTGACCGACCACACTGTCAAGCCCGCGCTGCCCGTGGGTGGCACCTACCGGTTGATCGACATCTCCCTGTCCAACCTGGTGCACTCGCACATCACGGACGTCTGGATGGTGCAGCAGTACCTGCCCCACGACCTCAACTTCTACATGGCCGGCGGGCGGCCGTGGGACCTGGACCGCTCCCACGGCGGACTGCACGTGCTGCCGCCCTACCAGGGCGCGGACGGCGAGGGATTCGCCACCGGCAACTCGGACTCCATCTTCCGTCAGGCGGAGCTGATCCGTGAGGCGGACCCGGACCTCGTGCTCGTGCTCTCCGCGGACCACCTCTACACCGTGGACTTCCGGGACGTGATCGACACCCACCTCAGCAAGCGGGCGGACCTCACCATGGTCACCACACAGGTTTCCGAGGACGCCTCCCGCTACAGCGTGGTGCGCACGGACGAGTTCGGCCACGTCACGGACTTCGCGTACAAGCCGGAGGAGCCGCAGAGCGACGTGGTGGCGGGAGAGATGTTCCTCTTCACCACGGCCGTCCTGCTCGACTCCCTGTCAGAGCTGCACTCCCGCAACGGCGAGCTGGGCGACTACGGCGAGGACCTCATCCCCCACGTGATGCAGCACCACACCGTGGTGGAGCACCGGCACACCGGCTACTGGATGGACCTGGGCACCGTCCAGTCCTACTGGACCGCGCAGCAGCAGCTCCTGGACGGTGACGGTGCCACCCTGGCCGATCCCGCCTGGCCCATCTGGAGCGGCCAGGCTCCCCTCCTGCCCGCGTTCGTGGCCGACGACGCCGCGGTCACCCGCTCGCTCGTGGCCCCCGGCTCGCGCGTGGCCGGGACCGTGGAGCATTCGGTGGTCGGGGAGAACGTGGTGGTCGAGTCCGGGGCCGTGGTCCGCAACTGCGTGCTCCTGGACGGCGTGCACGTGGGCTCCGGGGTGGAGCTCCACAACGTCGTGGCGGACACCGGCGCGCACATCACCGGCGGTTCCCGGCGCGGATCCTCCCAGCACGTGACCGTGATCGACCGGTCCGGGACCGTGGCCCAGCGTGAGCCCTTCGACACCTCCGCCGCACTGCCCCTGAACTGGGAGCAGTACTGAACCCCCTGTCGAAAGGACCGATCCCCGATGTTCCGCTCCTCCCGTCAGACTCTCGGCCCCGCTCTGCGCCGGGAGCTGTGGCGCACCGTCCGCCACCAGGGCGCCCGCCGGGTCCTGCACCTGGCCCTGCTCTTCCCGCCGCTGCGCTGGGCCCACGGCGCCCTGCGGGCACTGCGGATCGTGCGGGGCCGGTGAGGCCCGCCAACCACGGGCACTGAGTCCGGCGAGAGGACCACGACAGGCCGGGAGCGGCGTCGTCCTCCCGCGACGCCGCTCCCGGCCTATCGCACGAGGAGCTCGGGCCCGCCGGGCCAGGCGAGGACACTCCCCGCACCGCGGCCGGGCATCGCACGGGCCACGGCGAACCGGCCCGGACCGGTGAGAGCCAGGACGAGGGAGGCTGCGGCGGGCACGGACGCTCCCGCTCGGGTGGAGTGCCCGGGGATGGTCCGGGTGTCGGTCACGGCAGGGTTGCGTGTCATGACAACTGAACTATCGAGGACAGGTCGTCATGGCAAGGACCTGGCACTGCCGTGCCGACGCCGGGCCTCAGCGGCGCATGACCGCGCGAGCATCCCCCGTGGCGCTGATCGGGACTCCCGCGGGAACGATGACGTTGACCACGGGCGGATGCACCACTGCTGTGAGGGTCACCTGAGCGGTGGTGCCGTCCGCGGACCCGGTGGGGGCACCCACCGCCAGCCCGCTGACGTCCTGGAAGGCACCCACGGTGCCCAGGTAGCTCGTGGCGGACCCGGCCACGGCGTCGTTCGTGAGCACGGGCGTGGGAGGGCCGGTTCCGGAACGGTCCACGGTGGTGAAGGTGTCCGCCGCCGCGCCCGCGGCACGGTCTGCGAGGGACTGCAGCTGCTGCCGTCCCACGTAGACGCTCGTGACGGCCATCACGGTGACCACGAGCAGAAGGGTCACGAGGGCGAAACCGATCAGCACGATCGTGGTCTGCCCTGCGTCCGGGTCCTCGCCCACCACCCCGGTGCGTTCGAGCGCGGCACGGGTCTTCAGCCTCCTGGGACCTCTCGCTCCCCCGGGCACGGAAGTCCCGGAACGCCCGTGGCGCCTCACGAGTACCTCCCAGTCACGACGGAGACGTCCGCGGACAGGGTGGCCACGTTCGCCGTGACGAACCCCGGCATGCCCGGCAGGTCCACCGTGAGGCTCGCGTGCACGCGGGCCACCGCACCCGGGGCCTCGCACGTGCCGTCGGAGCAGTCCACCGTGACCGCCAGGTCCCGCGGCTCGAAACCGTGGTCCTGCGCCGCGACGGCGGCGACCTCGTGGATCCCCGTGCGGTTCAGGTCCTTGGCCTCGAGCACCGAGATCGCCTGGCCGGCCTCCTCCGCGGCGGCGACCACCGCGAAGGACCCCGCCTGCACACGGGCCACGGTGACGACCAGGTAGACCACCGGGACGAGCAGCAGCAGTCCCAGACCGATGAACTCGACGATCGCGCTCCCCCGATCCGGGTCCTCACCGTGCAGGGACGCCGCCGCGGTGTCACGAGTCCATGTCCACCGCATGTCCGCTCACCTCCAGCGCCGCAGGCGGACCCAGTGTTGCCACGACCGGCAGCGGAGCCACCACGCGGATCTCGACCGCCGGGAGCTCGCCCACACTCGTGCGGGACACCGTGACGTCCTGGGTGTAGGTCCCACCCACGGTTCCCGCGATGATGCCCCGGGTCCGCTCCACCCCGTCTGCATCCGTGCGGTCCGCGAGACTCGCGTACCGCGCCCCGGAGGCCGCGGCGTCGATCAGCGTGTTGCGCACGTGCAGCGCGAACCCCACCTGCAGGATCATCCCGAACAGCACGAGGGCCAGCGCCAGCACCATGACGTACTCCGCCACGGCGTTGCCGGCGTCGGGGTGCTCCCGCGGGTCAGAGGCCCGAGACGCGGTCGATGGCATCTTGGAACAGCCCCTCCAGTGCCGGGCGCGCGATCAGCAGCAGTCCCGCCACGAGCACGGCGGACATCAGCGTGAGCATCACCCAGCCGGGCACGTCCCCGCGGTCGGGGTGGTCAGTGTCCTCCCCGCGGCTGGGAGCACCAGCTCCTGGACGGGTCAGCAGGGCAGGGAGGACCGCCCCCAGCAGGAGCAGCACGGCCGTGTGGCAGCGCACCAGGTGTTTCATGATCGTCTCCTTCGACGTGTTGAGGTCTGCGGGTCCTCTCAGAACCCGAGGTTGAGTACGGCCAGTCCGGGGAACACGGCGAACACCACACTGAGCGGCAGGATGAAGAACACCACGGGGACGAGCATCGCGATCTCCTTCTTCCCCGCCACCTCCATCAGCACACGCTTGTCGTGGTCGCGGACGTCCTGGGCCTGCGCCCGCAGCACGTCCGCGAGCGGGGTACCGCGCTCGATGGCCACGACGATCCCGTCCACGAAACGCCCCAGGGCCACGACGTCCGTCCTGGCGGAGAAGTCCTGCAGCGCCGTCGTCAGACCGGAACCGGCCCGTGTCTGGGCGAGGACCGCGCGGAACTCCCCCGCGAGCTCGCCTTCCGCCACGCGGCACACGCGTTCGAGGGCGCCCACCGTGGACTCCCCCGCTCCCACCGCGAGCGCCATGAGCTCCGCAACCGCCGGGAACTCCGCGAGCATGCGCTTCTCCCGGCGACGGATGCTGCGCCGGAGCAGGTCGTTGCGCACCCAGACCCCGGCCCCAGCGCCCAGGACGGTGCCGACGGCCACGATGGCCACGTTCACGTCCGCGCGCAGCACCAGCGCGATCCCCGCGAGCACGCCGAGAACGGCGCCGCCCACCGCGCACAGGACCTGCTCGGCCCGGTAGTCCACGACGTCCTGGCGGGAGCCGTTGCGCACCAGTCGGCGGGCGAGCAGGTCCGTGCCGGAGAACAGTGGAGCGGCACGCTCGAGCAGCCACTCCACGACCGCGTGACCGGCAGCCCCGGTGAGTGATCTGCCGCGCCCGCGGCGGGAGGACAGCGACGGGGCACCGAGCGCCGTCGTGAGCTCGGCCGCGCGCAGCTGCGGCGCAATCCGGTCCGCGAAGGAGGGGGCTCCGACGGCTCTGACCGCGGCCAGGACCATCCAGAGGCCGAGGGCGAGGACCAGGCCCAGCAGCGTCGACGTGAGGGGCACGTTCATCGCAGCACCCGCCGTTCCTCCGGCAGTGCGCCGAGCCGGAGCATCAGCTGGTAGGCGACGACGGAGACGGCGAGCCCACCCAGGAGCACGACCGCGCCGGCCACGGTGTTGTAGGCCTGGACCGCTGCGGGCTGCGTGGCCATGAGGGCGAGGATCAGCCACGGCGCGGCCACGGAGAGGCGTGCCGCATTGACCGTCCACGACTGGCGGGCCTCGAGCTCGCTGCGCGTGCGCTCGTTCTCCCGCAGGAACTCGGAGAGCGTGCCCAGCAGACGGCCGAGATCCGTGCCGCCCACCTCACGGGTGACCCGCAGCGCCTCCACGATGTTGTCCGCCACCGGATCCGCGAGACGCTGCTTGAGCATGGTGAGCGAGCCGTGGAGCTGACCGCTGGCCCGGTAGTCCGCGGCGAACCGGGCGAACGCGGGACGAAGGGGCTCCGGGCCCCGGTACTGCAGCTGCATGAGCGCCTCCGGCAGACCCATGCCCGCGCGGATCGCGGAGCGCAGGTGGTCCACCACGTCCGGCCACACCTCCCGCAGCACCGCGGTGCGCCGCCTGGCACGGTGCCGCACGAACCCCCACGGGATGAACAGGGCGACGAGGAACACGCACAGCCCGAAAACGGCCGCCGATGTCAGGGCGAGGACGAGCACCCCGCACACCGTCGCGAGCAGCAGGCTCAGTCCCGCGAACGCCACCGGGGACAGCCCCGGCACGTCCGCCTGCAGCAGGAGGGTGCGCAACCGTCCGGTGCGCGCGTGCCGCGTGCGTCCCGTCTCCGGGCGGGTCCAGCAGGACCACCACACCAGGAACGCCCCGACGCCCAGCAGCGCCCCGAGCAGCGCGCTCACGATTCGGTTCCCGCCGGGCGGGTTCCGCTCGGGCGCGTGCGCGCTGCGGGACGGCCGCGGGGCTCTTCCGAGGGTCCGCTCCGCGTGCGTCTCCGGGAGGATTGGGCTCCGCGCCCGCCCGACCGCACCTTCTCATCGGCCCGCGGGGACGACGGCGCCTCGCGGTCTTGGAACCCCGTCGTGGCCGGGGTGCCGTGGGGCCCCGGTGCGGCCGCTGCGGCGGCATTGTCGTGTGCG
The DNA here is from genome assembly GCF_003687455.1 of Kocuria tytonicola. Classification (GTDB taxonomy): domain Bacteria; phylum Actinomycetota; class Actinomycetes; order Actinomycetales; family Micrococcaceae; genus Kocuria; species Kocuria tytonicola. Next base: position 13,735 of record NZ_PHOA01000034.1, read on the forward strand.
CCGTCCTGCCGGATGAGTTCGGCGGGATCGTGACCGGCGCGGCGGAACTTCTCCGTGGACGGCACCTCGGCGGCCACGCACCGCAGCGTGCCGTCCTCCAGGCGGAAGACCGGGTAGGTCTCGATGACACCGTTCTCCACGCGGTTGCCGATGGCCAGGACCTCCGCCACGTAGCGGTGTCCCGTGGCTCCTCGGTGGCAGTGCACCACGAGGTCGAAGCAGGAAGCCACGGTGGGGAGCACGAAGGCACTGCTGATGTTCTCCCCCGCGAGCAGCGGGAGCGTGCAGATCTTCGTGACCGCGTCCCGCGCGGAGTTGGCGTGCAGCGAGCACATGCCCGGCAGCCCCGCGTTCAGCGCGATGAGCATGTCCAGGCTCTCGGCCTCGCGCACCTCCCCCACCACGAGCCGGTCCGGGCGCATCCGCAGCGCCTCCTTCACGAGGCGGCGCAGCGGGATCTCGCCCGTCCCCTCCAGGTTCGCCTGGCGGCACTGCATGCCGACGACGTCGCGCAGCGCCACCTTGAGCTCGAAGACCTCCTCGACCGTGACCACACGTTCCCGCGGGCCGATGGCCGCGCACAGGCAGTTGAGCATGGTGGTCTTCCCGGCCTGTGTGGCTCCGGAGACCAGGATGTTGAGACCGGAGTCCACGGCGGCGGCCAGGAACTCGGCGGCCTGCACGGTGAGCGACCCGAGGGCCACCAGGTCCTGCAGCCTCCGGGCGCGGGCCGCGAACTTGCGGATGTTCACGGCCCAGTGCGCGCGGGTGACGTCCGGGATGACCACGTGCAACCGGGAACCGTCGGGCAGGGAGGCGTCCACGAACGGGGAACTGAGATCCAGCCTGCGCCCCGAGGACTTGAGCATCCGCTCCACGAGGGTGCGCACGTGGGACTCGGTGAGCACCAGACTCGTCAGCTCGGACTCGCCGCCCCGGGCCACGTAGATCTCGGCGGGTGTCAAGACTCAGTTAGGATCTCTTACATGGACGCTGTCATCTACGCCCGCATCAGCCGCGACACCGAGGGCACCCAGCTAGGCGTGAACCGCCAGCTCGAGGACTGCCGGCAGGCCGCGAGCGCCCGCGGGTGGACCGTGGTCCATGAGTACGTCGAGAACGACACCTCCGCCACCCGGGCCAAGGCCCGCCCCCAGTACCAGCAGATGCTCCGGGACCTCGCCAACGGGACAGCCGGCGCGCTCATCGTGTGGGACGTGGACCGGCTCACCCGAACTCCCAGGGAGCTCGAGGACGTGATTGACCTCGCGGACGCGCACAGCATCGCCCTGGTGTCCATCGGTGGGGAGATCGACCTTGCAACCCCCCAGGGAAGAATGACCGCCCGCATCAAAGGGTCGGTGGCCCGCCACGAGACGGACCAGATGGCCCGCAGGATCCGCCGCAAGCAACGTGAGCGGGCCGAGCAGGGCCTCCCTAACGGGTTGTGCCCGTTCGGGTGGCGGCGGGTCTACGAGGACCAGGGACGCCGCGCCGGGGCCCGTGACGTCGCCTACCCGCCCGAGGCGGACCAGGTCCGTGACGGAGTGACCCGTCTTCTGGCCGGGGAATCGGTCCGCTCCATTGCCATGCGCTGGAATGAGGACGGGTTACCCACGTCACGGGGCAACCCGTGGCGCACGGGCACGGTCCGGCAGACCCTCCGACGGGCCGCGAACGCCGGGCTCCGTGAGCACAAGGGTGAGATGTTCCCCTCCGAGGTGATTGAGCCGCTCATCACGGAGGATGACCTGCACCGCGTCCGAGCTCTCCTAGGGGATCCTGCGCGCCGGGTGCACCACGGAACCACGCCCGCTTACCTCCTGACAGGGATCGCCAAGTGCGGCCGGTGCGGCGGCAAGATGCGATACCTCAAGCCACGCGGGGCCAGCAAGGTTCCCTCGTACGGTTGCCGGGACTGCACCCGGATAGCCCGGTCCATGGGCCTGGTGGACGCCGTGGTGGAGGGCGCGATCCTGGGGCGCCTGCAACGCCCTGACGTGCTCGAGGCGCTGCCCACCATGGATCCGAAACGCGGGGACGATCTGCGCTCGCAGGCCGAGGTGCTCGAAGCCAAGCTGTCCGAGGCCGCGGACCTGTTCACGGCGGGCACGATCACCGGGGAGCAGCTGTCCAGGATCACCGCCGGGGTCCGCCCCCAGTTGGAGAGGACCCGGGCGCAGTTGGCGGACCTGACACCGGCGAGCGCCGCGGCCGCGATAGCCGGTGAGGATGCGGTGGCCCGCTGGGAGGACGCCACCCTGCTGGTGAAGCGGGAGATCGTGGACACCCTGATGACCGTGACCATCCTGCCCGCGGGGCCGGGCCGGGGACGTGACCCCGAATCCGTGAAGATCGAATGGAAGGCATGAGCATGGAACCCCGCCAGTTCGCGGCGATCATGGACAACACAGCGAGAATCAGGATCACTTGTTCGGGGATAGGGGGCTCCCACAAGCCGGGCAAGACCATCGGCATGTTCGGTTGGTGCCCGCCAGTCACCCCTCTGAATGACGGCCGTGTGATCGGGCAGTGGCTGGGCCGGGGGCCAGGGGTTGCCTATCGGCGCCCTGAGGCTGAATTCGACGAGCCCGGAGAATCACGCCAGGTCTACCACGAGACCTGGAAGTTGCATTGCAAACAGTGCGCCCGCGGTGGCCACCCACAGACAATCTCCCTGCGGGGCTTGAACCGGCGGAAGCCCAATGTGTGGTCCACCGCCGACATCCTTTTCGGCGCTATTTCTGAAGCAGGCCGTGCCGAAGTAACTCTCCAGGAGATCGCGGCGTATCTAAGCACTTTATCCGCGAAGGAACATCGAGCCGCTCGATATTCGCCGATGCCGGGGAGCGAGGACGGCATGGTGCGCGTGAGCGACGACGGCACGATTCCCTCATGGGCTCAATGGCAGTGGTATGGCTTTACTAATTAATTAGCGGTACACTCGTAACTGTCGTGCTCGTCAGACCATGACATTCAGGAAGCGGCAACTCCTGACCCCGAAGCCGCCCTCAGAATGACAGTAAGGTCCGTTGGCGCGGGCTTGGCTACTAGCCATGCCCGAAAGGCCGACGGACTTGTCTGTTTCCAAGCGCCCCTACCGGATCGACCCAGACCGCGCCCGCGAGCGCGCACGCGTCGCATCCCTCTCCCGCACTCGCGCCGCGGATGATCCCGAACTCACCGAGGCCCGTGCCTCCCTGCAAACGGCCCGTGTGGACGCCTACGTGGCCCGCCTCGTGGCCGAAGCTCCCCCGCTCACGGATGCCCAGAAGGCCGCGCTCGCGGGTCTCCTGCGCCCCGTGGAGAACCGTGGGGGTGCTGCAGCATGACGGCAGAAGAAAACCCCCGGGTGGGCACCCCAGGGGTCTCTCAACAAAATCCTCTGAACACCACCAATTCTACTCGGGATTGGCTTTACGCGCTCGCTATCCACGGCTTCCACCTGTTGCCGTTGATCCCGGGTGAAAAGCGGCCGGCGATCACGGACTGGGAGAAGCGGGCCACCGTGGACCCCGCCCAGCTCGACCGGTGGCCGCAGGGTGCCGGCGTGGGTATCGCGTGCGGCCGCTCCGGGCTGGTGGTGATCGACTGTGACTCCCATGGTTCCACCCCTCCGCCTGAGTGGGACCGGCCCGGGATCCGTGACGGGGTGGACGTGTTCGCGGACCTCTGGTCCCGCCACTCCCCCAACGTGTCCATGTTCGACACGTTCACTGTGACCACACCGAGCGGAGGGCTGCACCTGTACTTCCGTGCCCCGGTCGGGTCCAGGATCCGAAACCGCACCGGAGTGGAATGGCAGGTCGACGTGCACGCCCACGGTGGCTACGCCTGCGGGCCCGGGACCAACCTCAAGCAGGGCACCTACACGCCCGCAGGAGACCCTGGGAAGCTCCTGTCCCTCCCCCAGTGGCTTCACGACATGCTGGCCCCGCAGGAGCCCGCCCAGCGCCGCCCCATGCCCGTGGCACCTCCCACGGGCTCGCAGGCGGACCGTCGTGTGGCCGGGTTGCTCCGCACTGTGTCCACCGCTCCCGAGGGGCAGCGAAACAGCACCCTCAACTGGGCGGCGTGGCAGCTAGCGCAGGACGGGCTTCTCACCCAGGAGTACGCTACCGCTCTGCTCCACGCCGCCGAAACAGCCGGTCTTCCCCAAGCCGAAGCCGTCAAGACCATCCGATCTGCAGCCGCCCCAAGAGGCTCCAACGCTCAAGGGGGCGCAGCAGCATGACCGTAGAACCATTCGCCGACTTCCCGGCGAGCGCCGAGTTCGAAAACCCGGCTGCGACCTACGAACGCATGGTCGTCAACGAGATGGAGCGCATGCAGATCCGCGAGGAGGCGCGCCGACGGATCGCGGCCGAGTCCTCCACAGTCTCGGAACTCCCGGCGCTGTCCAACCTCGCGGACCGGCTCGCAGCGCCCCGCACACGCCCCCGCTGGCGGATCCAAGACATGTGGCCCGCCGGGGGGCGCATCAACCTTGTAGGGGCACCCAAGGCCGGCAAGACCACGATGACAACCAACGTGGTCCGGGCCCTGGTGGACGGCGGTCAGTTCCTCGGGAAGTACACCACCGAGGCAGTCCCCGACTGCGAGGGCCCCGCGGTCGTCGTGTTCGACTTCGAGATGACCGAGGACATGCTCCTGGACTGGTACGAGGACGCGGGGATCACCAACACCCACAAGGTGGAGACCGTGCTGCTCAACGGGCTGGGCTCCGGGTTCGACTTCACGAATCCCGCCGTGCGCGCCGAGCTGGTGAAACGGTACGGCGGCGCCTACACGTACATCCTCGACCCCGTAGGGCCACTGCTGGCCTCACTCGGGCTGGACGAGAACTCCAACAGTGACGTGCAGCGGCTACTCACGGCCTGGGACGAGTTCGTGCGGGAGCTCGGCGGTCAGGAATCCATGGTCACGATGCACGCCGGGCACAACGGCGAGCGCGCCCGTGGTGCCTCTGCGTTCCTGGGGTCCTGCTCTGCAGTGTGGACGCTGATGCGTGAGGGAGAAGAACCAGGTGCACCCCGGTTCCTCAAGACCATGGGGCGGATCGAGGGCATGCCCAAGACCCGGTTGGCGGCGCAAGGGCGGACCCTCACCATCCTGGGGCACCTCACCCCCGAGAGCATCGCAGATGACAAGGGGCAGCAGATCCTCGACCACCTCTCCGCCGTTGGCACTTGGCAGGGGCGAGGCCCCATCCGCAATGCGGTAGGCGGATCTCAAGTAGCCGTCACTCAGGCGCTGCGAGAGCTTGTCGATTCCGGCCAGGTTCTCCACGACAACAAGAAGGGCTACGGCCTCTCTCACTGGTCGTCCTGACCGGTGGCCTGACTCCCGGCCCCCTTAAGGGGGGCCCGGGAGAGTCAGGGGGCCTCACTCTCACCCCTGACTCGCCCTGACTATCCGCTGACTTTCAGGGGTCAGGCCCCCTGACTGGACCCTGACTCAACCCCTGACTAAGCCCTGACTCTGGCCCACCCGAGAGTCAGGGGTACAAGAAGGACAACATCCTCATGGATCAGAAGAATCAAGCACTGACCGCACCGCAGGCCGAAGCGCTCGCGGACCTCCTACACCAGCTGCGCCCCGAATGGGCCCGGCCCGCGATCATGGCCGCGCTCAGGGAGCACTACCGGCACCCGGCTGGGTTCGCTGTCGTAGCCCAAGCCGCAGTCACCGCCGCAAACAACCCGGCGAACCGGGCACCCTGCTCGATCTTCTTCGACGGGCCCCACTGGCCCCAGACAGCCCGGCCCACCAGGGTCGTGGACCCATGCCTGGCCCACCCCACCGAGGACCGGCGCTCCTGCCGCTGCTGCCTGGCCGATGTGAAAGCCGGCCAACGCCCACGGAACAAGATCGGCGAACTCTGGGCGGTGGACCCCGCATGACCCCACAGGACGTAAACAGGCAGGACGACGGCGAACAGGACCACCGCCGCCGGGTCGAAGGGATGCTCACCAACGCCAAGACCAAGGCGGACCTGCAACACCTCGTGCGGGCACTGGACGCCCGGAACCTGCAACTCCAGCACATCAACCGCGCACTCCAACACCAGCTCCACCAGCACCGGAAGGACGCCCAGTGAACACGCACCAGGACAACGCACAGGAAAGTAACGCCGCAGCCCCCAAACCCACGCCACACCCCACGGAAAAGGCGCGCAATGGACTGGCGGAAAGCGCCGCCGCCAGACCTGCAGAGGGCCCCGCAATTACCTCCACAGGACTTACCGATTCCGGTCCCGTGAGCAGCCCAGAGGACACCGAGAGTTGTGTCCATACGAGTTGTGTCCAGGGGGCCGAACTTTCGGCCACAGGACTTTCGGGAAACGCCCGGGTGGACCCCCACGAGGTCCGCGCCCGGCTCACCCGCCGCGGGTCCTTGAACGGCCTCGAACTCGACGGCGGCACCGGGGTCGTGTTCATCCCCCAGCACGCCCTCCCGGACCTGCGACGCCGGTTGCTGCTGGCTCAGGAACGGTTCACGGCCATGAGTGGCCCGGTGCCCGGGAAACGGCGGAAACGTCGGCCTGCGAGCGCACGGTGACATCACCCGCCGTCCACCTTTCGGCATCGTTCTGAGCCCACATTGGTACTACCGCCCCGGGGCACCCAGCCCCGGGGCACGACCATCAGGAGCGGACCTTGGCCCACCTTGACCCAAACAATCCCCCGGACTTCGCAACGTTCGGGGAGACCATCTGGCGAGAACTCACCACCCTCCGGTTCGGGGAGACCGTCAACCCCGCCCAGGTCGCCGAAGTGGCCGTGACCTGTGCGCTGTCCCAGGCCACCGCAACGTCCCTCCACACGGCGCGTGAGACCGAACGGTTCAACGCATGGGCGGACGAGGTGGGCCTGTGAGCACACCCCACCTGCAGCGCCTCGTGGTGGCCATGCCCCCGGACATGATCCGCCGAGTGGATACCCTGCGTTCGCTGACCGGCACCAGCCGGGCCGGGTTCATCCGGCTCGCCGTAGCCGACTACCTGCGCCCCCCTGGGCGGCACCACCCATGACGCCCAGCCCTGACCTCGTGGCCGCGGTGGTGGGCATGCGCCGGTTCGTGTCCTACGGGATGCCCCTCATCAAGGCCATTGAGGACTACTTCTGGGAAGGCGTCCGAGACATCGCCACATGGGACGAACTCCGTGCCAGGGTTTTCGCCGAGTGCGGCGCCTTTCCCCCGTTCGCGGGAGGGACTGACCCCGAGGCCCTGTCCGGGGTGCCCCTAGTGGATCTGGGGCGGCCCAGCACAACCGTGTTTTGGGTCAACGGCACCGTGTACCGCCGCCCGGACCTCGAAACCCTCTACAAGGCCATACAGGCCACGACCGCAAAAACGTGGATGAAACACGACCCGCGCCACCCCAACCCAAGGAGCCTCAAAAAATGAGCACCCGAGCTGAACGACGACTGTGAGAAGCCCAGACCACCCTCGAACAAGCCACCCAGGCACACCAGACCGCCGCGGCCGCGCTCGCCGCCATCGAGGACTGGGCAGTGTCCGGGGAGGACGTAGACCCCCTGGAACTGGCCGGCGCTCAAGGTGACGTCGGGATCAAGGCCAAGCGCCTGGAACGCGCCCAGGCCCTGGTCGAGGACGAACGCGCCACCGTGGACGGTGAACGTGCCCGGGCGCACCACAGGGAACTCGTGGAGGCTGCGGAAGCCGCCCGTGCCAACGTGGACACCACCGGGGTTCTCACGGCCGTTGAGGACCTTCTACGCCGCGCCTACGCCGCTCCCGACGCATGGTCCGCGGTGCGGGGGCAGGTCCTCGCGGAATACGGCAAGCTGCCCCTGGTGGGCGAAGTGGCCGACGGGGTGGACCCGATCTTCTCCACGTTCCGGCTCGGGGGCCGGTCCTACTCGGACGTGGACGTGCACGGGCTGGTCCGGAACCTCAAGGACGGTGTGTAGCAGGCGTTCAACCGGGTCCAGGCTGAACGGCGCCAGACCCGAGCAGCGGCCTGACCGAGCCGACACACGACAACCGGTGGGCGGGGTTGGGACAGGGCCCGCCCACCGAGAGGTTGAGAGGATGAGGGCATGGACGATGTGAGGGAGACGTTCGCGGGCATGGCCCCGGGCGAGGCAGACCAGACGGTGGACGCGCTCGCGGGCATGTTGGCCGTGCTGCCTGCTGATGATGCGGACCCTGTGGACCGGGCGACCCGCGCCGGGGTGGAGGGTTTCGTTATGGGCTACCACGCAAACCGCACATAAAGGGTTCCCTTTATGTATGGTTAGGGCATGACCACCCCCCAGCTCCGCGTCATCGGCTACGTCCGCGTGTCCACCAGCAAACAGGACATCGGCCCCGAGGTGCAGATCGCCGCCCTCCAAGCCGAAGCGGACCGCATGGGCTGGGACCTCGACCTGCGACGCGAGAACGCGGCGAGCGCCAAGACCCTCAAGAACCGCCCCGTACTTGCCCAGGCCCTCGCGGACCTCAAGGCTGGGAAGGCTGACGCGCTCGCCGTGTCCAAGCTCGACCGGCTCTCCCGCTCCGTCGCGGACTTCGCCGGACTGCTCGAGACCGCCACCCGGCAGCACTGGGCGTTGATCTGCCTGGACCTGGGGATCGACACGTCCACCATCACCGGGGCCGCCATGGCCCAGGTCACCTGCACGTTCGCCGAGATGGAGCGGAAGAAGATCGCCGAACGCACCCGTGACGGGATGGCCAAGATCAAAGCCACTACCGGCAAGCACATGGGCCGCCCGTCCACGCTCCCCCAGGCCACTGTGGACCGGATCCACCGCGAGCGCGCCGCCGGACTGTCCTACGCCAAGATCACCGCGGCCCTGAACGACGAGGGGATCCCCACCGCCACCGGGCGGACCTGGCACGCCTCCACCGTGCGGCAGGTACTGAGCCGGTAAGAGCATGCACGGGTAGGTGTCCGCGAACACCGCCCAGGACGTTGCGGTCATCAAGGTCGAACTAGAACGGTTCTTGGCTCAGCGGGAGCGCCGGGCGGCGAACCGTCACGGCACCCGGGAGCAGCGGGGCGCGCACTGACCGCCAGGTAACATTCCCGCCCCGGCCCCCACCAGGGTCTGGGGCGGGAATACTT
>NZ_PHOA01000035.1 GCF_003687455.1 Kocuria tytonicola
TGTCACCGCTGGGGGACTGGGCGCGCGGCGAGGGCCGGTGGGCGGCCGCCGCCGCGCTCGGGGCGGGGCTGCACGCGGTGGCGTCACCTGCCCACGGCGAGGGCCCCGTGCCCCCGTCCGTGCTCGCGGAGAGCGTCCGCGAGGTCCTCACCCGTCCGTGAGTGTCACCCCGAGGCACTATGGTGGGGGGTTGGCCGAGAGCGGGGAGACCGTGCTCGGCCCCACGACACCCTGAGGAGAAGCACATGGAAGTTTGGCCCGGACACCCGTACCCGCTGGGCGCCACGTTCGACGGCACGGGGACCAATTTCACGCTCTTCTCCGAGGTCGCGGACCGCGTGGAGCTGTGCCTGTTCGAGGAGGACGGCACGGAGACCCGCGTGGAGGTCACCGCCGTGGACAGCTATGTGTGGCACTGCTACCTCCCCTCGGTGCAGCCCGGTCAGCGCTACGGCTACCGCGTGCACGGCCCGTGGGACCCGTCCCAGGGCCTGCGTTGCAACCCGGACAAGCTGCTGCTGGACCCCTACGCCAAGGCCGTGGAGGGCGGGATCGACTGGGACGAGTCCCTGTTCTCCTACCACTTCGGCGACGAGGACTCCGAGAACCACCAGGACTCCGCGCCCCACATGATGAAGGCCGTGGTGATCAACCCGTTCTTCGACTGGGAGGGTGACCGCACGCCGCACACCCCCTACCACAAGTCCGTGATCTACGAGGCGCACGTCAAGGGGCTCACCGAGCAGCACCCCGAGGTCCCCGAGGAGCAGCGCGGCACCTACGCGGGCGTGTCCCACCCGTCCGTGATCGCCCACCTCAAGAAGCTCGGCGTCACGGCGGTGGAGCTCATGCCCGTGCACCAGTTCGTGCAGGACTCCACCCTGCTGGAGAAGGGACTGCGCAACTACTGGGGCTACAACACGATCGCGTTCTTCGCCCCGCACAACGAGTACAGCGCCGCCTCCCACCTGGGCAGCCAGGTGCAGGAGTTCAAGGCCATGGTCCGCGCCCTGCACCAGGCGGACATCGAGGTCATCCTGGACGTGGTCTACAACCACACCGCCGAGGGCAACCACATGGGCCCCACGCTGTCCATGAAGGGCATCGACAACAACGCCTACTACCGCACCGTGGACGACGACCACAAGTTCTACATGGACTACACGGGCACGGGGAACTCGCTCAACGTGCGCCACCCGCACTCCCTGCAGCTGATCATGGACTCGCTGCGCTACTGGGTCACCGAGATGCACGTGGACGGCTTCCGCTTCGACCTCGCGGCCACGCTCGCGCGCGAGTTCTACGACGTGGACAAGCTCTCCACGTTCTTCGAGCTCGTCCAGCAGGACCCGATCGTCTCCCAGGTCAAGCTCATCGCGGAGCCCTGGGACATCGGTCCCGGCGGCTACCAGGTGGGCAACTTCCCCCCGCAGTGGACCGAGTGGAACGGCAAGTACCGGGACACCGTGCGCGACTTCTGGCGAGGGGAGCCCGCCACCCTGGGCGAGTTCGCGTCCCGCGTGACCGGCTCCGCCGACCTCTACGAGAACAGCGGCCGCCGGCCGTTCGCCTCCGTCAACTTCGTCACGGCCCACGACGGCTTCACGCTGCGGGACCTCGTGTCCTACAACGAGAAGCACAACGCCGCCAACGGCGAGGACAACAACGACGGCGAGTCCCACAACCGCTCGTGGAACTGTGGGGAGGAGGGCCCCACGGACGACGCCGAGGTGTTGGCCCTGCGGGCCCGCCAGCAGCGCAACTTCCTGGCCACCCTCATGCTCTCGCAGGGCACGCCCATGCTGCTGCACGGCGACGAGCTGGGCCGCACCCAGAAGGGCAACAACAACACGTACTGCCAGGACAACGAGCTGACCTGGATCAACTGGGAGAAGGTGGACTCCCCGCTGGTGGAGTTCACGGCTGCGATCACCCGGCTGCGCCACGAGCACCCCACGTTCCGGCGCTCGCAGTTCTTCGACGGCCGGCCCGTGGACATGGGCGAGCTGGGCGAGGGCGATCCCATGCCGGACATCGCGTGGCTCAACACGGACGGCACCCCGATGGTCCCCTCGGACTGGGACGAGCCCCTGGCCCGTGCGGTGGGCATGTGGCTCAACGGCCAGGGCATCGCGGGCGTGGACATGCGCGGCCGCCGGATCACGGACGACAACTTCATCGTGTACTTCAACTCCAACCCGGAGACCGTGGAGGTGACCCTGCCCCCGGCCGAGTACGGCGAGAAGTGGGAGGAGATCCTGGACACCGCCGGTGAGCACTCGGACGGCGAGGTGCGCGAGCACTCCACCGTGCTGAGCATGGCCGGGAAGTCCACCGTGATGCTGCGCGCGTGGGAGGAGCCCGAGGCGGAACCGGACGCGTCCGTGGCGGCCTCCGTGGCGGCGTCGGCAGCCGTGTACGCGGAGACCCCGGAGCTGCCCTGACAGCCTGGTGCCCGGCGGCGCCACCCGGCACCCGCTCGGTTGGTGGGGCGGGGCGGCGTCGTCGTGCGAAGGGCCGGGGAGTCTCGCCCACGGCGGATGGACTGGCACGAGAGCGCGCACTCGGCAAGACTGGAACGGTGCTGACACCCACTTCCACGTACCGGTTGCAAATCACGTCCCAGCAGGACCTCCACCGAGCGGCGGAGTTGGTCCCGTACATCCACAGCCTGGGGGCGGACTGGATCTACCTTTCCCCCATCCTGCGCGCCACGAGCGGCTCCGACCACGGCTACGACGTGGTGGACCCCACGGAGGTGGACCCGGAGCGCGGCGGCTCCGCGGGGCTCACGGCACTGTCCGAGGCCGCGCACGCGGCGGGCATGGGTGTGGTGGTGGACATCGTCCCGAACCACCAGGGCGTGGCCGAACCGCGGCAGAACCCGTGGTGGTGGTCCCTGCTCGCCGAGGGGCGGCAGAGCCCGTACGCCGAGGCCTTCGACGTGGACTGGGAGGCCGGGCACGGCAAGGTGCTCATCCCCGTGCTGGGGGACGGTGACGAGGACCTCTCGGCCCTCTCGGTGCAGGACGGCACCCTGCGCTACTACGACAACGTGTACCCCCTGGCTGACGGCACGTACTCCGACGGGGACGACCCCGCCGAGGTGCACGGGCGTCAGCACTACGAGCTGGTGAACTGGCGCCGCGGCGACTCCGAGCTGAACTACCGCCGGTTCTTCACCGTGGCCACCCTCGCGGGCGTGCGCGTGGAGGATCCCCGGGTCTTCGACGAGTCCCACCAGGAGGTCTCCCGGTGGTTCCGCGAGGGCCTGGTGGACGGGCTGCGGATCGACCACCCGGACGGGGTGCGCGATCCGCGCGGCTATCTGGACGCGCTGGCCGAGCTCACGGGTGGTGCGTGGACGGTGGTGGAGAAGATCCTGGAGCCGGGGGAGCACCTGCCCTCGGACTGGCGCACCGCCGGCACCACGGGCTACGACTCGCTGGGCTGGATCGACCGTGTGCTCACGGACGCCCGGGGGCACTACGAGCTCGCCTCCCTGGACACGAAGCTGCGCGGTGGGGACCCGGTGCGCTGGGACGAGCTGATCCACGGCACCAAGCGCCGCATGGCGGACGAGGGCCTGGCCGCGGAGATCCACCGCCTGGTCCGCGAGCTGCCCGCCGACTTTCCGCACGACGCCCCGGTGGCCTACGACGGCCTCGCGGAGATCGTCTCGAACTTCCCCGTGTACCGCACGTACCTCCCGGAGGGTGCGGAGCACCTGCGCGAGGCCGTGGCGGCGGCACGCGAGCGGCGTCCGGAGCTGGACGAGGTGCTCACGGATCTCGCGGCCGTCCTGGGCGCGGACGCCACCCGCGAGGAGGATCTCGCGGAGGTGGCACGCCGCTTCCAGCAGACCTCCGGGATGGTCATGGCCAAGGGCGTGGAGGACACCGCGTTCTACCGCTTCACGAAGCTGACCTCCCTCACCGAGGTGGGTGGGGACCCCTCGGTGTTCTCCCTGGACCCGGCGGAGTTCCACGCGGAGGCCGCCCGGCGCCAGCGGGAGTCGCCCGCCACCATGAATGCGCTGACCACCCACGACACCAAGCGCTCCGCCGCCGTGCGCGCGCGGCTCACCGTGCTCTCCGAGCTGCCGCGGATGTGGTCCGAGACCGTGTCCACGCTCGTGAACCGGGCCGGGGACGCCGGGATCGCGCTGACGGACGGCCCCGCCGTGAACCTCGTGCTGCAGGCCGTGGTGGGGGCGTGGCCGCTCGAGCGGGACCGCGCCGTGGACTACGCCATGAAGGCCGTGCGCGAGGCCTCCGTGTCCACCGCGTGGGTGGACGGGGACGAGGAGTTCGAGCGGGAGCTCACGCGCTTCATCGACTTCCTCTTCACGGACCCCCGGGCGCGCGGTGTGGTGGAGGGCTGCGTGGCCCGTGTCAGCGAGCCGGGCTGGGCCAACGCCCTGGCGGCCACCGCCCTGCAGCTGACCCTGCCCGGCGTCCCGGACGTCTACCAGGGCCAGGAGCTCTGGGAGCCCTCCCTCGTGGACCCGGACAACCGGCGTCCCGTGGACTTCGCGGCGCGCGAGGAGATGCTCTCCGGGCTCGACGCCGCCGTTCCCGGCTCCGCGGCCGGCACCCCGGCCGTGGACGGGACCGGTGCGGCGCGGATGCTGCTGACCTCCCGCGCCCTGCGGCTGCGCCGCGAGCATCCCGAGCTGTTCACGGACTACACCCCGCTGGAGTTCACGGGCGCGCTCGCCGAACACGCCCTGGGCTTCGACCGCGGTGGGGCAGCCACGGTGGTCACCCGTTTCCCCGCCACCCTGGCGGCCGAGGGCGGTTTCACGGACGAGACCGTGGAGCTGGCCCCCGGCACGTGGCAGGACGTGCTCACCCACCGCGAGTTCACGGCCGCCCAGGACGCGCCCGTCACGCTCGCCGACCTCCTCGACACCTACCCCGTGGCGATCCTGCGCCGGAAGGACGGCTGAACCATGAGCACCGACCACCGCTTCGACGTCTGGGCACCCCACGCCCGCAAGGTCACCGTCCGCATCGAGGGTGAGGACCACCCCATGGCGGGTCTCGCCGAGCGCCCCGGCTGGTGGACCCTCCCGGAGGACGCCGCCGCCCCCCATGGCACCGTGCGCTACGGCTACATCCTCACCAAGACCTTCGACGAGGGCACCCCGAAGGAGCGTGAGCAGGTCTCGGACGTGCTCCCGGACCCGCGCTCACGTCGTCAGCCGCAGGGCGTGCACGAGCTCTCGTGCACGTTCGACCCGGACGCCTTCGAGTGGCACGACGCCGCGTTCCGCCCCCGCCCGCTGCAGGACTCGGTGCTGTACGAGCTGCACCCGGGCACGTTCACCCCGGAGGGCACGCTGGACGCCGCGATCGGGCGGCTCGACCACCTGGTGGACCTGGGTGTCACCGCGGTGGAGCTGCTGCCGGTCAACGGCTTCAACGGCGAGCACAACTGGGGCTACGACGGGGTCGCCTGGTACACCGTGGCCGAGCCCTACGGCGGCCCGGAGGCCTACCAGCGCTTCGTGGACGCGTGCCACACCAGGGGCCTCTCCGTGATCCAGGACGTGGTCTACAACCACCTGGGGCCGAGCGGCAACTACCTGCCCCTGTTCGCGGACTACTTCAAGCCCGGCGCCTCCAGCTGGGGGGACCTCATCAACCTGGACGGCTGGGGTGCGGACGGGGTGCGCGAGTACATCCTGGACAACGTCACGATGTGGCTGCGGGACTACCACGTGGACGGCTTCCGCCTGGACGCCGTGCACGCGCTCGTGGACGCCCGGGCGAAGCACATCCTGGAGGAGATCGCGGAGCGCGTGGCCGCGGAGTCCGCACGCACGGGCAAGGACCTGGTGACCATCGCCGAGTCCGACCTCAACGACCCCCGCATGGTCGCCGCCACGGACCGGCACGGGCTGGGGATGGACGCCCAGTGGCTCGACGACGTCCACCACGCCGCGCACACCGCGTTCACGGGGGAGACGCACGGCTACTACGGGGACTTCGCCTCCCTGCACGCCCTCGAGAAGACCATGCACACCGCGTACTTCCACAACGGGACGTACTCCACGTTCCGCGGCCGCTCCCACGGCCGGGAGATCGATCCCGCGGAGCAGCGGCCCTGGCAGTTCGTCACGTTCCTGCAGAACCACGACCAGGTGGGCAACCGCGCGGCCGGTGACCGGATGAACCACTCCATGAGCACGGACCGGGCCATTGCCGCGGCCACGTGGCTCATGACCCAGCCGTTCACTCCCATGCTGTTCATGGGGGAGGAGTTCGGGGCGAGCACCCCGTGGCAGTTCTTCACCGCGCACCCGGAGCCCGAGCTGGGCGAAGCCGTGGCGAAGGGCCGCAAGGCGGAGTTCGCGCAGATGGCCTGGGACCACGCCACGGTCCCGGACCCCCAGGACCCCCGGACCTTCGAGCGCTCCAAGCTCGACTGGTCCGAGGTGCACCAGGGGGACCACGAGCGGATCTGGACGGCCTACCGGGACTTGATTGCCCTGCGCCGGAACACTCCCGAGCTCACCGACCAGCGCTGGGACACCGTGGCCACCCAGGCCAGCGACGACGAGCAGTGGTTCGTGCTCAAGCGCATGAGCGAGCCCGAGTCCGGGCACGGCGTGGTCGTGGCGATCAACCTCGGGAACGGGCCGAGGAACCTGCCCCTCATGGGCGGGGACGAGCCCCAGCTGCTGTTCACGAGCGGTGCGGGCCCCGAGCCGGGCACCGAGGGCACGGTCCGCGTGGCCCCGGAGACCGCCGTGGTGCTGCGGGTCTGAGACCGCGGCAGGGCCGGGTCCCGTCCACGGGCCCGGTCCTGCCCGACGCCGCGCAGGTGCGCGGGCGGCGTCGGGCGCCGTCACCCCGGTGCCGCGTGCAGCACCGAGCGGTGGCACACTGGGAACCATGCTGATCTATGGTGACGACACCGTGTGGACCCCCGCCGAGGACCGCTACGAGACCATGCCGTACCGCCGCGTGGGGGAGTCCGGGCTGAAGCTGCCCGCCGTCTCCCTGGGGCTGTGGCACAACTTCGGGGACGACAAGCCCGTGGCCGGGATGCGTGCCACGCTGCGACGCGCGTTCGACCTGGGCATCACCCACTTCGACCTGGCCAACAACTACGGCCCGCCCGCGGGCGCGGCCGAGGTCAACTTCGGCCGGCTGCTCAAGGAGGACTTCGCGGGCCGTCGGCACGAACTGGTGATCTCCTCCAAGGCCGGGTGGGACATGTGGCCGGGCCCGTACGGGGACGTGGGCGGCTCGCGGAAGTACCTGGTGACCTCCCTGGACCAGTCGCTGGAGCGCATGGGCCTGGACCACGTGGACGTCTTCTACCACCACCGCCCGGACCCGGACACCCCGCTCGAGGAGACCATGCAGGCGCTCGACCACATCGTGCGCTCCGGGCGGGCCACGTACGTGGGCGTGTCCTCCTACGGCGCGGACCTCACGCTGGAGGCCCAGCGGATCATGCGCGAGCTGGGCACCCCGCTGGTCATCCACCAGCCCTCGTACTCCATGCTCAACCGCTGGATCGAGGAGCCGGACGAGCGCGCGGGCGGCAGGAACCTGCTGGGCGCCCTCACCGAGGCGGGGATGGGCTCCATCTGCTTCACCCCGCTCGCGCAGGGCATGCTCACGGACAAGTACCTCAACGGCGTGCCGGAGCACTCGCGCGCGGCGGAGGGCAAGTCCCTGGACCCCGAGTGGCTCAGCGAGCAGACACTGGAGCAGATCCGCGAGCTCAACACCATGGCGCAGGACCGCGGCCAGACCCTGGCCCAGATGGCGATCGCCTGGACCCTGCGGCCGCAGGAGTCCGGGCAGGTCACCTCCGCGCTGGTGGGGGCGTCCTCGGCCCGCCAGATCGAGGACTCCGCCCGCGCCGTGGCGAACCTGGAGTTCTCCGAGGACGAGCTGCGGCGCATCGACGAGCTCGTCACGGACGCCGGTGTCAACATCTGGAGCACGGCCACGGACTCCAAGCACGCATGACGGGTGGGCAGTACGCGGCGCTGCTCGGGCTGTGGATCGCGGGGATCGTGGTCCCCGGTCCGGACATCTTCCTGATCCTGCGCAACGCGTTCCTGTCCTCGCGGCGCAGCGCGCTGTTCACCGCGCTCGGGGTCATGGTGGGCAACGTCGCCTGGATCACGCTGTCGCTGCTGGGCGTCACGGTGCTCATCAGCGGCAACCCCGTGCTCAAGCTGGTGGTCCAGGTGGGCGGCGCCCTGTTCCTCGCCCGCATGGGGTACGGGGCGCTGCGTGCCGGGCTGGCGTCCCGGACCGCGCCACCGCAGGGGGCCACGGCCCCGCACGACGACGCCGCGGTGCAGCCCCTGCTCGCCGAGGACCAGGCGGTCGAGGCGGAGCTCGCCGGTCAGGGGCGGACCCGGTTCCTGGGCCCGTCCCACCTGACCCCGTGGCGGGCGCTCGCCCAGGGCACCGTGACGAACCTGGCCAACGCCAAGGCCGTGGTGTTCTTCGTGGCCCTGTTCGGCTCCGTGGTCCCCACGGGCATCGCGTGGTGGGAGACGCTCACGGTGCTCGGGATGCTCGTGGCGGTGGGCCTGGCGTGGTTCCTGGCCGTGGCGTGGGTGGGCTCCGTCCCGGCCCTCGCCCGCCGGTTCCAGGCCCGCACCGCGGAGGTGGAGATCGTCTCCGGAGTGGTCTTCCTGCTCGTGGCGGCGGGACTGCTCGTGGAGGTGCTGCTGGGCGTGTGAGGCGCGCGTGCGGCGTCGTCGTGGGCGGTGCGGGGTGCGGTGGAGCCCCGCGGCCTGCGTAGACTGTGATCTCGGTCAAGTGCGGCGCGGCACTGTGGCGCCCCGGTGCTGGCACCGGCGCGCGGGACGTGAGCGCGACCGCCGCCATCCTGAACTGAGGAGAACCGTGTCCGAACATCCCATCCGCGTGGCCGTTGCCGGCGTGGGCAACTGCGCCACGTCGCTCATCCAGGGCGTGCACTTCTACCGCGACGCCGACCCCTCCGACTCCGTGCCCGGGCTCATGCACGTGCAGTTCGGCGACTACCACGTGCGGGACGTCCAGTTCGTGGCCGCGTTCGACGTGGACGCCGCCAAGGTGGGCCTGGACCTCTCCCGGGCCATCCTGGCCGGGGAGAACAACACCATGGAGATCGCCAAGGTCCCGCACCTGGACGTGACCGTGGACCGTGGGCCCACCCTGGACGGTCTGGGGCAGTACTACCGCGAGACCATCACCGAGTCCGACGCCGAGCCGGTGGACGTGGCGCAGGCGCTGCGCGAGCGCGAGGTGGACGTGCTCGTCTCCTACCTCCCGGTGGGCTCCGAGGAGGCGGACCGCTTCTACGCGCAGGCCGCGATCGACGCCGGGGTGGCGTTCGTCAACGCACTGCCCGTGTTCATCGCGGGCACGGACGAGTGGGCGCAGAAGTTCACGGCCGCCGGGCTGCCGATCGTGGGCGACGACATCAAGTCCCAGGTGGGGGCCACCATCACCCACCGCGTGCTCGCTAAGCTGCTGGAGGACCGCGGCTACGTGCTGGACCGCACCTACCAGCTCAACGTGGGCGGCAACATGGACTTCAAGAACATGCTGGAGCGCTCGCGGCTGGAGTCCAAGAAGATCTCCAAGACCCAGGCCGTGACCTCCAACGTGCCGCACGAGATGCGTGCGAAGGACGTGCACATCGGCCCGTCCGACTACGTGGGGTGGCTGGACGACCGCAAGTTCGCGTTCGTCCGGCTGGAGGGCCACGGTTTCGGCAACGCCCCCATCTCCCTGGAGTACAAGCTGGAGGTGTGGGACTCGCCGAACTCCGCCGGTGTGATCATCGACGCGATCCGTGCGGCGAAGATCGGCCTGGACCGGGGCATCGGCGGCCCGCTGACCTCCGCGTCCTCGTACTTCATGAAGTCCCCGCCCGAGCAGCTCGACGACGACACCGCCCGCGAGAACGTGGAGAAGTTCATCCGCGGCGAGGTGGAGCGCTAGTTCCCGGGCCCACACTGTGACGACGGCGCCCGGCCCCGGTGCCGGGCGCCGTTCTGCGTGTGGGGCGTGCGTTCAACCGCGACTCAGCCCTTGCGGCTCAGCCCCGTTCCTGGCCCGCGAGTCCCGCGCGGGAGATGACGTAGTCCACCAGCGGGTCGTAGAGGTGCGGGGCCACGTTGTCGTCCAGGGGGACCACCACCTCCACCTGGCCCTGGGCCTCGGCCACGAAGATCCCGGGGTCGTTGCAGTCGCCCATCGCAATGGTGGGCAGCCCGGCCCGGGAGCCCGCGTACCCCGCCAGCCCGTGGTCCGCGACCACGAGGTCCGGTGCCTCCCGGCCCTGCTCCCGCAGGTGCTCCAGCACCAGCTGCATGGGCTCGGGGAAGTGGGTGTGGCGCAGCCCGCCGTACTGCTCGACCATCACCACGTCCTCCACCTGCCGGACGTCCCCGTCCTCGAAGGGCAGGGCCTCGTCGAAGCGGATGATCCGGGCTCCGGAGGCGCGGGCCACCCGTGCGAGCCGCGCGTAGACGGGGGCGAGGCCGGAGGGGTGGCCCGTGGCGAAGAGCAGCCGCTTGCGGCCCTGCACCGCGCGGCTGAAGACCTCCGCGTAGCGGTCCAGCCCGGTCACGCACAGCTGGGCGGAGATGGAGTCCTGGCCGCTCAGGTACTCGGGGTCGTCGTTGATGCCCACGCGGTCCCGCATGAGCTCGAAGACGGACTCGAAGGTCCACTCGCGGGTTCGCTCGACCCCCATGTGCTGGTGCTGGTCCCCGTCCAGGAAGCCCTGGATGTTGCGCAGGTTCGCCTCGCGGGGCGTTGCCACGGCCCCGGTGATGCGGGAGCGGTCCAGGTAGCGGGCGAGGGAGTCACGGCTCAGGTACGCGGTGGTCACAGTCGCGAGTTTAGGCGGTGGGTCGTGCGGGCGCACAGGCGCGGTACGCGGCGGCGTGCTGCGCGGCGACGTCGTCCCAGGTCAGCTCCCGCGCACGGCGGACCGCGGCCTGTGACATCGCTCTCCACCGCTGCGGCTCGCGGGCCGCGCGCAGCAGCTCCCGCGCCCACACGGCGGGGTCCCGGCCGGGCACCAGGACGCCCGTCCGTCCGTCCCGCACGGCGTAGCGCAGCCCGTCCACGTCCGTGGCGAGCACCGGGGTCCCGCACGCCTGCGCCTCCACGGCGACCAACCCGAACGTCTCCGACGACGACGCCACCGCCACCGCGTCCACCGCACCCATGAGCCGCGCGAGCTCGGGGCGGGGCAGGGATCCCCGGAAGACGACGTCGCCCGCGACCCCCTCCACGCGCGCCAGCTCGCGGAGGTGCTCCAGGAACTCGTGGGAGCCGGTGCCCGCGAGGACCAGCCGCACGGGGACCTCCGGGTGCTCACGCCGCAGGATGCCGAGCGCCCGCACGAGCACCTGCTGGCCCTTCAGCGGCTGCATGCGGCCGGCGCACAGGACGGTGAAGGGGGCGGGGTGCTGTCCGCGGTCCTGCGGTCCGTCACCGGGCGGGTGGAAGACGGCGGGGTCCACGCCGGGAGGGATCACGCGGACCTTCGCGGGGTCCGCCCCGCAGAGCGCGACGAGCTGCTCCCCCTCCACGGGGGTGTTGACCACGGTGCAGCACACCCGGGACACCAGCTCCCGTTCCGCGTGCTCGCGCTCGGCGGGTTCCCGGGGTTCGTCAGGCCCGGCGCGCAGGTTCTTGGCGGCCGCCGAGGTGTGCAGGGTGAGCACCAGGGGCACGTCCAGCGCCTCCGAGACCACCACCCCCGCCGCCGCCGAGAGCCAGTAGTGGGCGTGGACCACGCGGGGTGCCGCGGCGTCGTCGTCCTGGGAAGCCCGGGCGTAGAAGCGGGCGAGGGCGGCGCCGAAGTCCGCCGTGAAGCGGGGGAGCTCGGCCTTGGGGGCCGCCGCTGCGCCCGGGACGGCAACGGACAGCAGGCGGATGCCCGGGGCGATCTCCTCGGCGCGCACGCCCTCGGTGTGCTCCGGGCAGCGGTTCAGCGTCGCCGCGTCCACGCGCCAGCCCGCCTGGGCGAGCGCGTGTGCGAGGTGCCACACGTAGACGTTCATACCCCCCGCATCACCCGATCCCGGTTGATCGACGGGCGAGGTGTGCATGCTGAGCAGCAGGACGCGGTCCGGTCGGGGTGAGGGCACGGGCTCAGCCTAGCGGTGCCGCGACACCGGGAACCGCCCGCGATGGGGGCGCAGCCCGGCAACGGCGGTACAGCCCGGCAGCAGCGTGTAGCTCAGCAGGGGTGCACGCGAGCCGGGGGAGACGTGCGGGCCCGGCGACCGCGTCGGCGCACAGTGCGGAGACGGGTGGGGGGCGGAGGCCGCCCCGGCCGCACCGGGGCCCGCAGCGGGGCACAATGGTGGGCGTGAGTGAGACGACGCCCCAGCAGAACAGGCAGTCCAGCGAGCGCAGTGCGGTGGTGGACCTCGCCGCGGTGGAGCACAACGTGCGGCGGTTGCTGGAGCTCGCGCGCGGCCGCACCCTGATCGCGGTGGTCAAGGCGGACGCCTACGGCCACGGTGCGCCCGAGGTGGCGCGCGCGGCGCTCGCCGCGGGGGCCCACATGCTGGGCACGGCGCACGTGGCCGAGGCCCTCGCGCTGCGGGACGCCGGGATCACCGCGCCCGTGCTGGCCTGGCTGCACACTCCGTCCACGGACTTCGCGTCCGCCGTGGCGCGCGGTGTCCGCCTGGGCATCAGCGGTGGGGAGCTCGACGCCGTCCTGGACGCCGCGCGCGCGGCGGGCACCCCCGCGGTGGTCCACCTCAAGCTCGACTCGGGGCTGGGGCGCAACGGCGCCACCGAGCAGCAGTGGCCGGAGCTCGTGGCGCGTGCCGCACGCACGCAGGACGAGGGGCTGCTCACCGTGGAGGGGATCTTCACCCATCTCGCGGTCGCGGACGAGCCGGGCCGCCCCGAGACCACCGAGCAGCTGGACGCCCTGACCCGTGCGGTGGCCGTGGCCCGCGCGGCGGGGCTCGCACCGCGCATGGTCCATGCCGCCAACACCCCGGGTCTGCTCTCCGCCCAGGACCTCCCGGACCCGGACGTCATGCTGCGGGACGCCGTGCGGGTGGGTCTGGGGCTGTACGGGCTGAGCCCGTTCGCGGACCGCACTCCCGCGGACCTCGGGCTGGCCCCGGCCATGACCCTGCGTGCACGGGTGGCCAACGTCAAGGCCGTCCCCGCGGGCGCGGGCGTCTCCTACGGGCTCACCTACCGCACGGACGCACCCACGCACCTGGCACTGGTCCCGCTGGGCTACGCCGACGGCGTGCCGCGCGTGGCCACGGGCGCCCCGGTGCACATCGGCACCGATGTGTACCCCGTGGTGGGCCGGATCGCCATGGACCAGTGCGTGGTGGACCTCTCCCGGGGGCGCGACGCGGTCACGGGGGAGTCGCGCAAGGCCGGGTCGGAGCCGACGGTGCGGATCGGGGACGAGGCCGTGCTGTTCGGCGCGGCGGGTCACCCCTCGGCCGCGGACTGGGCCGACGCCGCTGGGACCATCAACTACGAGGTGGTCACCCGGATCTCCCCCCGGGTGCCGCGGGAGCACGTGCGCGCGGCGGAGGTGAGCGGCGTCGTCGCACCGCGTGGAGCGGAAGACCAGGGCGGCCGGGAGCACGGCGGGGACGCCCCCGCGGCCCAGGGCGCGGCTCGGGATGAGGACGCGGAGCAGGCCGGGCGGCCGGAGTGGGCGCTGACCCGCCACCCCGGGACCCCGGAGGAGATGCGCGCGCTGGGCGAGGCACTGGCGGGCTCCCTGCGCGCGGGTGACCTGGTGCTGCTCAACGGTGAGCTCGGAGCGGGCAAGACCACGTTCACCCAGGGACTCGGTGCGGGACTCGGGGTGCGGGAGGGCATCATCTCGCCCACGTTCGTGCTCACCCGGCGCCACCCGAACCGCACGGACGTGCCGCACCCGGGAGGCCCGGACCTCGTGCACGTGGACGCGTACCGGCTGGCCACCGCGGAGGACGTGGACACGATCGACCTGGAGGACACCCTGGACACGTGCGTGACCGTGGTGGAGTGGGGAACCGGCAAGGTGGAGCACCTCAGCCCCTCCCGCCTGGTGGTGGACATCGACCGAGCGCGCGGCGCCGCGACGACCCCTGCGGCCGAGGACCTGGCCGGTGTCCTCGCTGACCTCGACGAGCAGTGGGGGGACGGCGGCGCGGGCAGCGAGCCGCGCCGGGTGACCGTGCGCGGCGTCGGACCCCGGTGGAGTGAGCCGCCGGCACTGTGAGAGCACGGCCGGGAGTGGCCGGCGTGGCGGCCGGTCAGGGCGGCCCGGTGTCCTGACCCGGTCCGAATGGCCCGGGGGAGCCCCGGCGGGGACTGCGGAGGAGGTCGGGCGCGTGCACCGGAGGGACTCTCGCCGGGGTGTGCGCCCGTGTGTCGGAGGGGCCCGCGTGAGACACTGGCAGCGAGCCTGCACGTCCCGCCCGGACGGCACGGCACCGGGGGAGTTCCGACGCCGTCGTCGGCCCGCGGGCGGTCTGCAGACTCTGCGAACCGATCCGAGGAGAAGGCCTTGCCACCGACAGCGACACCACACATCAAGCCCGACGGCGCACCGATTGCCGAGACGATCCTGCTGCCCGGGGACCCGTTGCGCGCGAAGTTCATTGCGGAGACGTTCCTCGAGGACGCGGTGCAGTTCAACTCCGTCCGCAACATGCTCGGCTACACCGGAACCTACCGGGGCCGCGAGCTGTCCGTGATGGGCACGGGCATGGGCATCCCCTCGATCGCCCTCTACAGCTGGGAGCTGATCCACGTGTTCGGCTGCACCAAGCTGGTGCGCGTGGGCTCGTGCGGCGGCCTCACCGACGGCCTGGAGCTCGGGGACCTGGTGCTCGCACAGGCGGCCTCCACGGACTCCAACTACCTGGCCCAGTTCGACCTGCCCGGCACGTGGGCACCCACCGGGTCCTTCCGGCTGCTGGACCACGTGTACCGCGGTGCGAGAGAGCGCGGGGTGACCGCCCACGCGGGCAACGTGGTCTCCTCCGACACCTTCTACCACGCGCAGGACGACACCACGCGGCGCTGGGCGAGCATGGGTGTGCTCGCGGTGGAGATGGAGACCGTGGGGCTGTACGCCAACGCGGCCGCCGCCGGGGTGGAGGCCCTGGCCGTGTTCACGGTCTCGGACAACCTCGTGACCCACGCGCAGATGACGCCGGAGCAGCGTCAGACGGGCTTCGCCTCCATGATCGAGCTGGCCGCCACGGTGACGGAGCTGTGAACGGGATGACGCGCCCCGACCAGAACCCGGACCGTCCCGAGGGCACGGCTCCCCGCGGCGCGGCTGCCGCGAGCGCGGGACCCGTCAGTGCGGCGTCGACCCCCGCGGCGGCCGTCCCGGCGACCGGGGCGGGCGCTGCGGCGCGCTCCCGTGCGGGAGGCGCGGACCCCCGCCGGGCCGTGCCCGTGCTGCTGTTCCTGTTCATCTTCTGCCTGGTGGTGGACCAGGGCTTCAAGTTCACGTCCCAGCCCATGGCGCAGGCGCTGAGCCTGAGCGAGTCCACGGTGAGCCTGCAGGCCACGCTCACGGGCGTGCTGATCGGCATCGGCGCCGTGGTGTACTCGGCGCTCGCGGACTCGGTGGCCATCCGC
Source organism: Kocuria tytonicola (assembly GCF_003687455.1). GTDB lineage: Bacteria > Actinomycetota > Actinomycetes > Actinomycetales > Micrococcaceae > Kocuria > Kocuria tytonicola. Next base: position 15,627 of record NZ_PHOA01000035.1, read on the forward strand.
AAGCTGCTGTACCTGAGCATCGGGCTCATCGTGGTGGGCTCGGTGATCGGCTTCGTGGGCAGTGCCTCCTTCGGCGTGGTGCTCGTGGGCCGCATCATCCAGACGGCAGGCCTCGCGGCCGCGGAGACCCTCTACGTGGTCTACGTGACCAAGCACTTCCAGGGCGTGGAGCTGAAGAAGTACCTGGGGTTCTCCAACATGTCCTTCCAGCTGGCCTCGCTGATCGGCACGCTGATCTCGGGGTTCCTGGCCACGTACGTGTCCTGGACGTGGATGTTCCTGGTGCCGCTGCTCATGGTGCTCTCGCTGCCGTTCATCAAGAAGCGCGTGCCGGACGACGTGGCGCACACCAGCTCCGGTGTGGACGTGTACGGGCTGTTCCTCGTGGCGGTGATCGCCACCGGCGTGATCATGTTCATGCAGGCCTTCACGTGGTGGTGGTGGATTCCGGTGGTGATCGCCGGCGTCCTGTTCATCCGCCACGTGCGCACCACCCCGAGCGCGCTGGTGGACTGGTCCTTCTTCACCAACCGCCCCTACATGAGCGCCCTGGTGATCGTGTTCATCATCTACTCGGTGAACCTGGCGTTCGTGTTCCTGTTCCCGTTCGCGATCCACGGCGTCCACGGCATGGCCATGGACAAGGTCTCGCTGCTCACCATCCCCGGCTACGTCCTGGGGGCCTCCACCGCGGCCATGTCCGGTGTGGTCAGCAAGCGGCTGGACTCGAAGCAGGCCGTGACCCTGGCACTGTGCCTGCTCGCGGCGGCGCTCGCGGTCGCGGGGATCTTCGTGAACGTGTCCATCGTGGCCATGGTGGTGGCCATGGCCATGTTCTCGGTGGGCTTCGGCCTGCTGTACGCGCCGCTGATGTCCAGTGCGCTGCTGCTCATGCCCGCCGCGAAGTCCGGCGTGGCCGTGGGCTTCTACAACCTGGTGATCAACGTGGCTTCCCCGATCGGCGTGGCGTACACGGCCACGCTGATGTCCGGCAAGCCCACCTGGTTCAGCGGCCTGAGCGTGGGCAGCACCCCCGAGGGCGACTACTTCTCCACCATCCTGTGGTTCCTGGTGGTCATCACCCTGCTGGGCCTGGTGACCTACCGCGTGCTGTTCGGGATGATCGAGCGCAGCGACGCCCGCGCCGCGCAGCGCCTGGCCACCCAGGAGTAGGCGACCCGGCAGCGGGCTGGCGGCGGGCGCCGTCGGCCTGCGCATCGGCGGCGGCCCCGCCCGCAGCCGCGACGCCGCGCGAACTCTCTGCGCGAAGCCCCTCCGCGCCTCCCCAACGGGAGCGCCCGGAGGGGCTTCGCGCATCCGGGACTAGACTGTCCGGGTGCTTGTGCTGAGTCTGGATTCCGCGTCGATCGCCTCCGTGGCGCTGTCCCGTGACGGTGAGGTGCTGCGGGAGACCGCCACCACGGACACCCGCTCCCACGCGGAGGCGCTGGCCCCCGCGGTCCACGAGCTGCTGGCCGCCGAGGGGCTCACGGGACGGTCGCTGGACGCCGTCCTGGTGGGCACGGGCCCCGGGCCCTTCACGGGTCTGCGCGCCGGTCTGGTCACCGCCCGCACCCTGGGCTTCGCGTGGGGCCTGCCGGTCCACGGGCTGTGCTCGCTCGACGCCGCCGCGCACCGTGCCGCCCCGCTGCTCACCGAGCAGGGGGCGACGGAGTTCGCCGTGGTCACGGACGCGCGCCGCAAGGAGCTGTACTGGCGCGCCTACACCGTGTGCACGGACGACGACGGCGTGCGGGCCGTTCCCGCCTCTGCCCCCCGGGTGGGCCCCGCCGAGGACGTCCCCGCAGTGGCGAGCGTGGGGCCCGGAACCGGGCTCTACCCGGACCGGCTGGCCCGCGCGGTCCCCGGCACCATGGACCTGCACCCCACCGCCGCGGACCTCGCCCGCGCCGCGTGGGCGCTCACGAGCCGCGGGAAGACGCTGTCCACGGACACCGCGCCCCTCTACCTGCGGGATTCCGACGCCAAGGTGCCCGCCTCCGTGAAGCGGACCCCGGCGTGAGCGGCCCCGGAGCCGGGCGCGCGGCGGCGTCGATCCCCGCCGGGTACGCCCTGCGGGCCATGCAGCCGGGGGACCTGGACCGCGTGCACGCCCTGGAGACCGAGCTGTTCCCCGAGGACGCGTGGCCGCGGGCCATGTTCGACGGGGAGCTCGCGCACCCCACTCGCCGCTACTGGGTGATCACGCGGGACCGGGAGGTGGTGGCCTACGCGGGGATGATGTGCATCCCGCCCGTGGGGGACGTGCAGACCATCGCGGTGGCCGCGGAGCACGAGGGCAACGGGCTGGGCAGCGCACTGCTGCGGGTGCTGCACGAGGCCGCAGTGGACGCCGGAGCCACCGAGATGATGCTCGAGGTCCGCGCCGACAACCCGCGTGCCCAGGCGCTCTACCGGCGCTTCGGCTACCGGCACATCCACACCCGCGCCCACTACTACGGCCCGGGCCACGACGCCCTCATCATGCGCTGCGAGCTGCTCCCCGCCGGGCGGGACGAGCGCAGCGCGGACGGAAGGACCATCCATGAACACCGCTGAGCCCCTCGTGATGGGCATCGAGTCCTCGTGCGACGAGACCGGGGTGGGCATCGTGCGCGGCACCGAGCTGCTGACCAACACGGTGTCCTCCTCCATGGCGGAGCACGTGCGCTTCGGCGGCGTCATCCCCGAGATCGCCTCGCGCGCCCACCTGGAGGCGTTCGTGCCCGCGGTGCGCGCCGCGCTCGCGGAGGCGGACGTCACACTGGAGCAGATCGACGCGATCGCCGTGACCTCGGGGCCCGGCCTGGCCGGCGCCCTCATGGTGGGGGTGGCCGCGGCGAAGGCGCTCGCGGTGGCCACCGGAAAACCCCTCTACGCGATCAACCACCTCGTGGCCCACGTGGGTGTGGGCCTGCTGGACGGCACGGACGAGCTGCCCGACCACCTGGGGGCGCTGCTGGTCTCCGGGGGCCACACCGAGATCCTCGCGGTGCACGACATCGTCGGCGACGTCCGGCTGCTCGGCGCCACCATCGACGACGCCGCGGGCGAGGCCTACGACAAGGTGGCCCGGCTGCTCGGCCTCGCCTACCCCGGGGGCCCGGCCATCGACGCCGCGGCGACGAACGGGGACCCCGAGGCATTCCGGTTCCCGCGCGGACTCACCGCAGGCAAGTACATGGGCTCCGCGGACAATCCCGGCCCACACCGCTACGACCTGTCCTTCTCCGGGCTGAAGACGGCAGTGGCCCGCGTGGTGGAGGCCTTCGAGGCGGCGGGAACCCCGGTTCCCGTGGCGGACGTGGCCGCGAGCTTCCAGGAGTCCGTGGTGGACGTGATCTCCCGCAAGACGGTGCTGGCGTGCACCGAGCACGGGATCACGACGCTGCTCATGGGCGGGGGAGTGGCCGCGAACTCGCGGCTGCGGGAGCTCGTGACCGCGCGCTGCGCCGAGCACGGCATCCGCGTGGTGGTTCCCCCGTTGTCCCTGTGCACCGACAACGGCGCAATGGTGGCGGCTCTCGGCTCGCGGCTCGTGTCCTCCGGGGTGGCCCCCACGGGCCTCTCCTTCACCGCCGATCCGGGACTGCCCGTGACCACGGTGTCCGTGCCCGCTGGGACCTGAGCCCTCGGGGGCCGGTACCGGCCCCTGAGGCCCCACAGGGCCGGGATTCAGCGGATCTCGCGGTTCTGCGCCACGATGTCCATGACCACCGAGCGCAGGTCCCCGCCGTTCTCCTGCGCGATCCGGCGTTGCCGCTCGTAGCCGGCCTCCCGCTCCATCATGGTCTCCACGTGGCCGAGCTCGGTGGCGCAGCCCAGCTCGGCGGCGAGCGGCTCCAGGCGGTTGAGCAGCTCGCTCAGGTCCTCCCGCACCAGGCGCTGCTGGTTCCGGGCGTTGCGGATCACCTCGGCGTCCAGCCCGTAGCGGGCGGCGCGCCACTTGTTCTCCTGGTGGTGCCACGGCGGCATCACGGGGATGGGGTCCCCGGCGTCCAGGGTGCGGGAGAAGGACTCCACGAGGCACTGCGTGAGCGCGGCGAGCGCCCCCACCTCGCGCAGGGTGGAGGGCCCGTCGCACACGCGCATCTCCACCGTGCCGAAGCGCGGAACGGGGCGGATGTCCCAGCGGTTCTCGGAGATCTCCTCGATCACGCCGGTGGCGATCAGGTCCGCCACGTAGGACTCGTACTCGCTCCACGAGTCGAAGTGGAAGGGCAGCCCGGCGGTGGAGAGCTGCTGGAAGATCAGCGCGCGGTGGGACGCGTAGCCGGTGTCGTGCCCGCACCAGTACGGGGAGTTCGCGGACAGGGCCAGCAGGTGGGGGTAGTAGTTCATGAGCCCGTCCAGCACGGGCAGGGCCTTGTCCCGGTGGTCGATGCCCACGTGCACGTGCATCCCGAAGATCACCATCTGGCGGCCCCAGTACTGGGCGCGGTCCAGCACCTTGTAGTAGCGCTCCGCGTCCACCACGGGCTGGTCCGTCCAGTCCGAGAACGGGTGCGTGCCCGCGGCGAAGATCTCCAGGGAACGGGGGTCGGTGACCTCCCGGATCCGGTCCTGCGTCTGGGAGAGGTGCTCCACGGCCTCCGGGACGGAGCTGCACACGCCGGTGACCATCTCCACGGTGTTCTGCAGGAACTCTCCCGTGACCTGGGGGTGGTCGCCCTCCTCCCCGAGCTCGGGGTACTTCCCCACGACGGCGTCCAGGACCTCCTCGGCGCGCTGCGCGAGCTCACCCGTGGTGCGGTCCACGAGGGCCACTTCCCACTCCACGCCCAGGGTGGAGTTCTCCGAGGTCTCGAAATCAATGTGCACGGCGTGGTCCTCTCGTGGGTGCGCCGGGAACGGCGGCTGCGTGCTGAACCGGAAGATGCTGTCCTGCCACGTGCTGCCCGCTGTCCGAGCACAGGGAGTATCAGTTTAGGGGGTTAACGGCGAGCACCACGCGACGCTCCGCACCGGCCTCCGCGAGTCGGGTCATCACGAGGGTCGCCCGCCGGGTGCCCCTCGGGGCGAGCTGGCGGCGCAGCTGCTCGGGGGTCACGTCCGTGCCGCGCTTCTTGATCTCCAGCGTGCCCACGTCCTGCTCCTTCACCCACCGGCGCAGCACCTTCACGGTGTGGGGCAGCACCTCGCGCACCTCGTACGCCCGGGCCAGCGGGGTCCGCACCAGGGTGTCCGAGGAGAGGTACGCAATGCTCGGGTGCACCAGGTGGGCGCCGAGGCGCTCGGCGAGGTCCGTGACGAGCCCCGCGCGGATCACGGCGCCGTCGGGCTCGTAGAGGTAGCGCCCCACGGGGCCCAGCAGGTCGCCCTCCGGGGGCGGGGACTGCCACGAGTCGGAGGTCAGCTCCGCCGCGGACGACGCCGCACGGTCGCCTCCCGAGGTGCCGTTGCCGTCCGCGCCGCCCCCGGTGTCGCCGTTCGCCGCGCTCCCCGTTTCGTGGGTACCGGAGCCGGTCTCAGCGGTGGGCTCCGAGGCCGGGGCACCCGGCCCGGCGGCGTCGTGGCCCAGCACCAGGGCGGCGCGGGCGACGCCCGGGCGGCGCACGGCGTTGAACCACAGCACGGCCTCGACCACGTCCCCGCGCTCGGAGATCCACTGTGCCTCCGCGTCCTCGGGGACGTGGTCGTGGGGGATGCCCGGGCCGATCTTGGCGCCCACCGCGAGGCCGCGCCGCGCCAGGCCGGTGACGAACGAGAGGGGAGGGGAGAACGCCTCGGGGTCGAAGACGCGGCGGGTGCCGCCCGCGCCGGTGACCCGGCGGGCGGGGTCGAGCCAGACGCCGTCGGCGGCGCCGTTCTCCAGCGCGGCCAGGTCCAGCGACTCGGCAGCCGCGCACACCACCCGGGCTCCGGGCCATCCCGTGAGGTTGAGGGTGGCCGCCGCAGCGGTGACCGGGTCCCGCTCGACCGCGGTGACGGTGCGCTCCAGGGCTGCCAGCGCCAGGGAGTCCGCGCCCACCCCGCAGCCGAGGTCCACCACGTGGCGGATCCCCGCCTGGGCGAAGCGCTGGGCGTGCAGCGCGGCCACGGACCAGCGCGTGGCCTGCTCCACGCCGTCGCGGGTGAACACCATGTGCCGGGCGAAGTCCCCGAACTTGGTCCGGGCCTTCGCGCGCAGCCTGGACTGCGTGAGGGCGGCGGAGACCAGCTCGGGATCGTGGCCCTGCGCCCGCAGGGACTTCGAGAGGGACAGGGAGGAGTCCGGGTCGTACGGGCCCAGGGAGTCGAGCAGGGCCATGCCCTCCGGAGTCAGCAGGCGGGCGAGGCCGCGGGTCTCGGAGTCGTCGGGTTCGGTGGGGGAGTTCACGGTTCCATCACACCACGGCGCGGGGAGGGGTGGCGTGTTGGGT
>NZ_PHOA01000036.1 GCF_003687455.1 Kocuria tytonicola
CCCCCACCACGGATGACCTCAACCCCCAGAACCCCGACAACCTCATCGACTCCGAGCTGAAGAAGGCGGAGGGGCAGGTGGCGGTGTTCGTGCAGCTGAAGGGCCCCGGTGCGTTCGAGGCCACTCAACCGGCGGGCGTCCGCTCCGGGGTCCAGAACCCGGTGCAGGCCGCTGCGCAGGTCCGGGCCATCCGCCAGTCCGTGGACCAGGCCGCCACGTCCCTGGCCTCCGAGTCCCGGGCGAACCTCATGTACACCACGGCCAACGCGATGCGCGGCGCAGCCCTCAAGGGCGACGCCGCGCAGCTGCGTGAGCTGGCCAAGCGCTCCGACGTGGTCAAGATCTCCAAGATCGTCCCCAAGTACCGCGACAACGCGGGTTCGGTCATCGACACCAAGGCCCTCAACGCCTGGACCCAGACCGGTCAGACCGGCAAGGGCGTCAAGGTCGCCGTCATCGACTCCGGTCTCGACTACACCCACGCCGACTTCGGCGGGCCGGGCACCGCGGACGGCTACAAGAAGGCCAAGGCCTCGACCGACCTGCCGGCCAAGGACTCGGGTCTGTACGACCCCGCCAAGTTCCTGGGCGGCTACGACCTCGCCGGCGACGACTACGACGCCCGGGTGGCCAGCAGCACACCGAAGCCGGACACCAACCCCCTGGACTGCGAACTGGGCGGCCACGGCACCCACGTGGCCGGCACCACGGCGGGCTACGGCGTGGGCGCGGACGGCAAGACGTTCAAGGGCGACTTCACCAAGCTCACCGCCGAACAGGTGGGGAAGATGAAGATCGGCCCGGGCACCGCACCCGAGGCCCAGTTGATGAGCTTCCGCGTCTTCGGCTGCGAGGGTTCCACCAACCTGACCATGGAGGCGCTGGACCGCACCCTGGATCCCAACATGGACGGGAACTTCGCGGACAAGGCGGACATCGTCAACATGTCTCTGGGCTCCGACTTCGGACCGGCCGCGGATCCTCAGAACGACCTCATCGATGCCCTGTCCCGCCAGGGCATCCTCTCCGTGATCGCCGCCGGCAACGCCGGGGACTTCCACGAGATCTCCGGGTCCCCGGGCAGCGCCCGCTCCGCTCTGACGGTTGCCAACTCGCAGGGCAGCACCGCTGTGCAGGACAAGGCCGAGGGCCTCTCCCCGGACAGCGCCAAGGGTGAGCTGACCGGTTCCTACAGCGGCAGCTACGACTACCGGGGTGCCAAGCCCGAGGACCTGCAGGGTGACGTGGTGGCGGCACCCGCCGACAACAAGTTCGGCTGCACCCCCTTCTCGCAGAACTTCGCGGGCAAGTGGGTCATGCTCGACTGGGAGGACAACGGTCCGTTCCCGTGCGGCTCGAAGGTCCGCTTCGACAACGTGGCGGCCGCCGGCGGCAAGGGCGTCGTCCTCGAGTCCGACTACACGGTGGACCCCTCGGCCATCGCGGGCAACGCCAAGATCCCGGGGCTGCTCATGGGCAAGAAGTCCGTGGACAAGATCAAGCCCGCGGTCCAGGCCGGCGGGGCGAAGATCAAGCTGGCCCCCGAGTGGATCGGTGCCGCCCGGGCGGAAACCGGTCACAAGGACCAGGTCAACGACTCCACCTCTCGCGGCCAGCACGGCAGCAACGGCGTCATCAAGCCGGACGTCGCGGCTCCCGGCACGAACATCGGCTCCGCCGGTGTGGCCCAGGGCAACGGCGTGGCGGTCATGACCGGCACCTCGATGGCCACCCCGCACGTGGCGGGCATCGCCGCGCTGGTGCAGCAGAAGCACCAGAACTACAGCGTCCAGAACGTCAAGGCCGCCATCATGAACTCGGCCGTCCAGGACGTGCACGCCGCGAACGGCAAGACCTCCGCCGTGGACCGCGTGGGCTCCGGCCGCGTGGATGCGCTGCGCGCCGTGAACCAGGACGTGATGGTCTACGACAAGGCGGACGCCTCGGTGGTCTCCTCGACCTTCGGGGTCACCGAGATCAAGGACGGCAAGGAGACCTTTGCCCGGGAGCTGGTGCTGGACAACACCGGCGCTGCCGCCCACACCTACAAGGTGCGCTTCGACGCCTCCACGGACATCCCGGGAGTGACCATCTCCGCTCCCGCGTCCGTGACCGTGCCCAAGGGCGGCAAGACCACCGTCAAGGTGACGGCCACCGTGGACCGGGCGCAGCTCGAGAAGACCCACGACCCCTCGGAGGCCGTGACCCAGCTGGGTCTCGCACGCCAGTTCCTGGCCTCCGAGTCCGGCCGCCTGGTGCTGACCGAGAACGGGCAGGACATGCGCCTGCCCATGTCGATCGCCCCGAAGCCCGCCGCGGACATGCGCGTGGACAACGCCAAGCTGGACCAGTGGGACAAGGACGGCAAGACGTCCGTGTCCCTGAGCGGCACCGGGCTGGACCAGGGTGGCTGGAAGTCCGCCGTGGGTGCCTTCGAACTGGGTGGGAAGTCGGACCGTCTGGACTCCACCAAGCTGGCGGGCGGCAACTCCCAGTTCGCCGACCTGCAGTACGTGGGCGCCTCCTCCAACCTCCCGCAGCTGAAGGCTGAAGGCGGGGACGCCGCCAAGAACGGCATGATCAACTTCGGCATCTCCAGCTGGGGCAACGCTTCCACGATGAAGCCCGACACGGAGATGGAGATCGCCATCGACTCCACCGGTGACGGCCGGCCCGACAACTACGTGGCCCTGGGCCGAGTGGACGGTCTGGACTACCCGGTGGCGAACCTCTACGGCTTCGTCAACGGCGAGCTCAAGGTGATCGACCGCCAGCCGGTCAACGGCTCCTGGGGCGACACCGACACCAACACGTTCGACACCAACGCCGTGGTGCTGCCGGCCAGCGCCTCGAAGCTGGGCATCGACCCCGCCAGGAAGGACACCAAGCTGAGCTACCGGGTGGCCACGTACTCCGCGAACATCGACGGCGCGGTGGACCGCTCGAACACGATCAGCTTCAACCCGGTCAACCCCAAGGTGTCCTTCACCGGCGAGAAGTTCAACGACTCCCTGTTCACGGACCTGCCCGGCAAGAAGCTGACCGCGCAGCGCGGCTCGGCCACCGCCGAGGGCGAGGCCCTGTTCCTGCACCTGCACAACGGCACCGGTGACCTGGCCGGTATCCATAAGGGTGAGGACGGCGCCAAGGCCGAGGTGAAGCGCATCGAGCCGGCCGCGAAGGTCCCCGACACGCAGAACCCCATGTTCAAGGACGTCCCGAAGGACTACGTCTTCTACTCGGAGATCTCCTGGCTGGCGAACAAGGGCATCACCAAGGGCTGGCCGGACGGCACCTTCCGCCCCACCCAGGCTGTGCAGCGTGACCAGATGGCCGCGTTCCTCTACCGCATGGCCGGTTCCCCGCAGTACACCGCTCCCTCCAAGTCCCCCTTCAAGGACGTGCCCACCAACCACGTGTTCTACAAGGAGATCTCCTGGCTGAGTGAGCAGGGCATCACCAAGGGCTGGTTGGACGGCACCTTCCGCCCCACCCAGCAGATCAGCCGCGAGCAGATGGCGGCGTTCTTCTACCGGATGGCGGGCTCCCCGGCGTACACCGCCCCGAAGGTCTCCCCCTTCAAGGACGTGCCCACCAACCACGTGTTCTACAAGGAGATCTCGTGGATGAACAGCCAGGGCATCGCCAAGGGCTGGCCGGACGGCACCTTCCGTCCCACCCAGGCCGTGAAGCGCGACCAGATGGCCGCGTTCCTCTTCCGCTACGACCAGCTGAAGTAGGGACCGTGGGTGGGAGTCGGCCGCACCGCTGACTCCCGGTCGCCAAGGGCCCCGTTCCATCCACAGTGGATGGAACGGGGCCCTTGTTCGTGCCCTGCGCTGCGGGCGCACCGGCTTCCGGGGTCCCCGAGCGACGGCGCCCCCCTGCCCCGGTGCGGCGGCGCCCCGTCAGCGGCTCGACGGCGCTGCATTGGCCCGGGGGCTTGAGGCTCGAGGCTTGAGGCTTGAGGCTTGAGGCCGCAGCGTCCCGGTGACCCGTCAGCGGCCGTAGAGGGTGACCGCCTCGTCCCGCTTGGCCCGCACCGCCTCGGCGAATCCCGCCGGGACCCGCAGCCGCTCCAGGCCCACGGTCGCCATCTCCGGGCCGGCGTGGACCACGGACCAGCGGGAACCGGCATCGACCACGGAACGGTGCTTGACGTCGTAGTACCCGGGCTTGCCGCTGAGCGCCACACCCCGGGCCCCGTGCAGTGCACCCACCAGGTGGTGGTGGAAGCGCGTGGTCAGCCACACCTGGTGCGGGCCGAGGGTGAAGTCCCCGTCCCACGCGGCCTGGAAGGGGATGAAACCGTCCGGGGCGACGACGTCGCGCAGCCGGTCGTAGCCCACGTGATCGTCCCCGGGGATCGCCTCCAGGTAGCGCACGGACTCGCGGGGAAGGTCCCACTGCCGCAGCTGGGCCCTGGTGAAGTCCAGCATGCGCTCGAAGGCTCCTTCACCCAGGGTGTTGGACTGCACGCACACCACCACCTCGCTCGGCGTGCCCCCGGCAGCGCGCCGGTGGCGGGAACCGGCTCCCCGGTGCCCGGCGAGCATGCCGTGGGCGCGTGCGTGGCGCGGGTCCTCGGCCAGGAGGAAGGCGTCGTCGAAGCCCAGGGGAACTCCCGCGGCCTCCGCGCTGGGGCTGTCCCGCACGCTGAGGTGGTCCAGGTCCGAGAGGGGATCCCCGGCGAACGGCATGAGCCCCTGGCCGGTGGCGAACAGCCGTGCCCCGGTGAGATCGCGCACCGCGCGCATGGCCTCCACGATCCGCAGGTTCTTGGGCCAGTCCCGGTGCAGCACCCCGCCGCCCAGCAGGTGCAGGGTGCCGGCCGCGCGCAGGGCGAGCAGCCCGGCGTCGTACTTGGGGGAGCCGAGGTCCTCGACGAGGCTGCGCAGGGAGCGCTCCGAGCCGTGGTCCATCTCGTGCAGGGCGCGGAAGAGGGTGTTGACCACGTGCAGGCGCGGGTGGAGGCCGCGCAGCAGGGCCGTGACGGTCCCCGGTTCGCGCACGTCCAGCCAGACGTCCGTGGTGGGTGCGACCTTCGCGAGGTGGTTGACCCACGTGGCCGCGATCAGTTCGTCCCCGAAGTTCGGGAAGCCCGCCCACGAGATCAGGTAGACGGGGGGCTTGCGGGTGGGAGGCACGCGCCGGTGGTCCGGGAGGAGGTTGCGCATGGACGCAGGGTACCCGTGGGCCGGTGTGCCCGGACGAGGATGACGAGCCACCGCCCGGACGGAACAGCTCGGCGATGGCGCCGCGGCACGGCCCACGGGTGCGTCCCGCTCCCACGCGGAGCCGGGATGTGGCTGCCCCGGGTGAGTCCGCCAGGGCCCCGGGCAGCCGGTAACCTTTTCTCCCATGACCACGCCCCATTCCTCCCAGGACGCCGCCCCCGCCCACGGGTCGTCCAGTGTGACCCAGGGAGGCAACCGCGAGCACACCCCGCACGTGCCCCCGAAGCCCGAGCAGGGCAACTACCTCAAGCCCCGTCACCTGGTGATGATGGCACTCGGCTCCGCGATCGGCACCGGGCTGTTCGTGGGCACGGGGGCCGCGATCAGGACGGCGGGCCCCGCGGTGCTGATCTCGTACCTCGTGGCGTGCACGCTGCTGGTACTCGTGATGCGGGCCCTGGGCGAGATGGCGGCGGCGGACCCGTCCTCCGGGGCGTTCTCCACCTACGCGGGCAAGGCGCTGGGTCCCACGGCCGGCCGCGCGCTCGGGTGGCTGTGGTGGGCGCAGATCGTGGTGGTCGTGGCCGCGGAGGCCACCGCCGCCGCCCAACTCGTGACGGAGCTGTGGCCCGGCCTGCCCCAGTGGGCGTGGGCGCTGGTCTTCATGGTCGGGTTCACCGTGGTCAACCTGGTGCGCGTGGGCACCCTGGGCGAGGCCGAGTTCTGGTTCGCCCTGCTCAAGGTGGCCGCCGTGGTGGGCTTCCTGCTGGTGGGCATCCTCTTCCTCGTGGACGTGCTGCCCGCCCCCAGCCCGGGGCTGTCCAACCTCACGGCGCACGGCGGGTTCATGCCCAACGGACTCACGGGGGTGGCCTCCGCGCTGCTCGTTGTGGTCTTCGCGTTCGGGGGCACCGAGCTCGTCACCATTGCCGCGGCGGAGACCGAGGACCCACAGAAGAACGTGGCGGATGCCATCCGCACCATCCTGGTGCGCATCCTGATCTTCTACGTGGGCTCCGTGTCCGTGATGGTTCTGGTGCTGCCGTGGAACAACGAGGGCCTCTCCTCCAGTCCCTTCGTGGCAGTCCTGGCGGAGGCCGGGATCCCCGGCGCGGACGTCCTGATGACCGTGGTGATCATCCTGGCGCTGCTCTCGGCGCTGAACGCCAACATCTACGGCAGTTCGCGCATGCTCTTCTCCCTGGCCCGCCGCGGCTCCGCCCCGCGCCTCCTGGGCGCCACCACGGACCGCGGTGTGCCCCGCGCCGCCGTGGTCACGTCCGTGGTGTTCGGCTTCGTCGCGGTGGTGCTCAACTACCTGTGGCCGGAGACCGTGCTGAATGCGATGCTCAACCTGCTCGGCTCCACGTGCCTGGTGGTCTGGGGCGTCGCGCTGGTCTCCCAGATCATTCTCCGCAGGCGTGCGGACCGCGCCGGGGTCTCCTCACCACTGAAGATGTGGGCCTTCCCGTGGCTGTCCTACGTCGCACTCGCCCTTCTCGCGGCCATCGTGGTCCTGGGTCTGCTGGACTCCGCGGTGCGCATCCAGTTCATCGCCACGTTCATCCTGGTCTGCCTGATCGCGCTGGCCTGCAAGCTGCTCATCCGGGGTGACGACGACGCCGCGGCGCCCCGGAGCGCGACGTCCGTCGAGGACGACGTCGCACCCCGGGTCTAGCGGAGCATCACCCGGCGGCAGGCAGATCCGGGAAGGCCGCGGCCACACCCGGCGAGTGGAGCCGGCCGGCGCGGGTCGAGAGCCCGGTGGCGAGAGCGGCGTCGTCGGCCAGGGCGGCGTCGTCGGCCAGGGCGGCGTCGATGCCGCCTGCGAGGCGCATGACGTACGGCGTGGTGGCGTGCGTGAGCGCCTGCGTGGCCGCGACGGGGACCGCGCCCGGGAGGTTGGCCACGCAGTAGTGACGGATGCCGTCCACGGAATACACGGGGTCGTGGTAGGAGGTGGGCTGCGTGGTCTCGAAGCAGCCACCCTGGTCCACGGCCACGTCCACCATGAGGGCGTGGGGCTTGAGCAGGGGCAGGTGCTCGCGCCGCACGAGCTTGGGTGCGGCGGCGCCGGGGATGAGGACGGAACCCACGACCACGTCCGCGCGCGGCAGCTCCTCCTCGATCCGGTGGGCGTCGCTCATGAGCACGCGGGCGTTCGGGAACAGCGCATCGAGCTGGCGCAGGCGGTCGCCGTTGGCCTCCAGGATGGTGACGTCCGCGCCGGCGCCCACCGCGGCCCGGGCGGCGTGCTCGCCCACCGTGCCGCCGCCGATCACCAGGACCGTGGCGGGCACCACGCCCGGCACGCGGCCCAGCAGGATGCCGGGCCCGCCCGCGTGGAACTGCAGGTGGTGCGCGGCGTTCGCAATGGCCAGGCGCCCCGCGATCTCGGACATCGGGCGCAGCAGCGGCAGTGTGCGGCCCACGCGGACGGTCTCGTAGGCGATGCCGGTGACGCCGCTGTCCAGCATGGCCTCCGTGAGGGGCCTGCTCGCGGCCAGGTGGAGGTAGGTGAAGAGGGTGAGGTCCGGGCGGAGGAAGCCGTACTCGGGGCCCACCGGTTCCTTGACCTTGACCAGCAGCTCGGCCCGGGCCCAGGCGTCCTCCTGGGTGGTGAGCCGGGCGCCGGCGGCGGTGTAGTCGTCGTCGGAGAAGCCCGCGCCCAGACCGGCGCCCTCCTCCACGAAGACCTCGTGGCCCTGCGCCGTGAGGGAGGTGACCATGGTGGGCGTGAGGCCCACGCGGGCCTCCTCGGGCTTGATCTCGCGGGGTACGGAGATTCTCATGAGTGCGTGCTCCTTAATGGGGCGCGCGTACCCGAGGGGATGTGCTCGGGCTCGGCGGTGAGCCCCGTGCGGTGTCCCCCATTGTGCCGCGCGGCACCGGGCGCTGCCAGGGAGCGCGCGAACATGACCGGGCGCCCGTCCTCGTGAGGTCGGGCGCCCGGGAGTGCGGTGTGAGGCTCAGCGGGCCTGGATCTGGGCGGCGGCCTCCGGGTCCGAGTCGTTGAGGAACTTCTCGATCCGCGCGGCCTCGTCCGTCTCGCCGATCTGCGCGGCGGCCTGGCCGAGCGCGGCGAGCGCCCGCAGGAACCCGCGGTTGGGCTCGTGGGCATAGGGCACCGCACCGTGGCCCTTCCAGCCGTGGGCCCGCAGGGAGTCCAGGCCGCGGTGGTAGCCCACGCGCGCGTACGCGTAGCCCTCCAGGGTGCGGCCGTCCGCGAGCGCCTCCTCCGCGAGGATCGCCCACGGCAGCTGCTCCTTGGGGAACGCGGCGGCGAGGTCCTCGGCCTCGTCCCCGGCCTCGAGGCGCGCGGTGAGCTCCTGGTTCTCCTCCAGGTGGGTGGGAGCGGGTTCGTCCAGCAGGTTCTTGCCGAGCAGTGCCACGGTGGTTCCTTTCCACGGTCGTGCGGGGTTCGCTGCCACTGTACGCACGGCGGACGACGCCGCTCCACGCCGTTCGCCGCGGGGGATTGCCTCACGCGCCGATCATGATGCCCACGCCGGGCCCCAGGGGAAGGTTCAGAACGTAGAAGACCACCAGGATGACCACCCACACGACCCAGAAGGGCACCACGAACGGGAGCATGCGCGCCATGAGGGTCCCGAGACCCGCGGCGGGCTCGTACTTCCTGAGCATGGTCAGCAGCACCACCATGTAGGGGTTCAGCGGGGTCATCACCTGCGTGGCGGAGTCACCCACGCGGAACGCCGCCTGGATGAAGGCGGGCTCGAAACCCAGGATGCCGAACATGGGCACGAACACCGCGGCCATCAGGGTCCACATGGAGGAGCCCGAGATGATGAACAGGTTCAGCAGGGAGCACAGCAGGATGAACCCGATGATCACGGGAAAGCCCGTCACCCCAGCGTTCTCGAGTCCGGTGGCTCCGGTCACGGCGATCCAGGACCCGATCCCGGACCAGTTGAACAGAGCAATGAACTGCCCCAGCACGAATGCCAGCACCAGAAACGAGATCATGTCACGCAGTGCCGCGCCCATCATCACGGGCACGTCCTTGAACCCGCGCACAGTTCCAGCCACCCGGCCGTAGACGTAGCCGCTCACGGAGAAGAACACGAAGATGATGAACACGATCGAGGACAGCAGCGGTGACTTGGGCAGGAAGTGCCCCGCCTCGTTGCGCCATGGAGAGTTCGGCAGCAGCGCAAAGACCGTGAGAACTACTCCGATCAGCACGAACGTGGCGCCCGCCCAGACCAGAGCCCTTCTCTCCTGCGGGGTCAGTGCCGCCTCGACATCCGGTTCCTGGGATTCCGCAACCGTCTGCTCGTCGCCCACGATGCGGATGGCTCGGGTGTCCGTCATGAGCTGAGTCGTCTCCGGGTTGACCTCCTCGGTCGAAACCCCAGCTCGGGCAATTCGGGGTTCCAGAACCCTGTCGATGACCCAGCCCGCCACCAGCGACAAGACGATGGCGGAGACCACGTTGAAGTAGTAGTTGGACAGCGGGTTCACCTCGGTCGCGTGCTCGGCGAGCGCGGGCACCGTGGGGATTACCGCGTTGGTGATTCCCGCGAACAATGCGTCCAGGGACGTGGGGAAGATGTTGGTCGAGTACCCAGCTCCGGCGGCCGCGAAACCGCCGAGCAGACCCGCCACGGGGTGGCGCCCCGCCGCCCTGAACGCGAGTGCGGCCAGCGGCGGGATCACCACGAACGCAGAGTCCGCCATGATGGACCCCACCACGCCCACGAATCCCACGGTGTACGGCAGCATCCACCGTGGTGCGCTGCCGATGGTGAACCGGATGGCCGCAGCCAGGAAGCCGGACTTCTCCGCGATCCCGATGGCCAGCAGGATGGTTGCCACTGTCACGAGCGGCGGAAACCCGATGTAGTTCTCGCCCAGCGTGGTGGTGAACCACGCAATTCCCTCGCCGGTGAACAGCCCCTGGATGGCCACGGGCTCGTCCTTGCCAGGGACCTGGACCACCACGTGGGCCCATGCCATGGCTGTGGAGACCACCGCAGTGATGAGGAAGAGGATGGTGAACAGGGCGAACGGCTCGGGGAGCTTGTTGCCCACCCGTTCGACCCCCGCGAGGAACCGGTCTCCCCGTGTGGTCTTCGTCGTGACAGTCGAGTTCATGGATGCTCCGTGGCGGTCGAGGGCTGTGGGGAGGATCATTCGAAGTAGTCGGGCACGGAGATCCCGCCCCCGCCCGCTCGGAAGTCTTTGGCGACGTTTTGGGCCAGGACGTCGTCCCGCAGGTAGTCGAGCGCGACAGCGGCAAGCCCGTACGCGCCGTCGACCCCGGCCTGCTCTGCACGGGGAGTGGCCGCGGCTGCGGCGAACTCCCGGGAGTGCAGGCCCGTGTCCTCGGTGGCGATCCCGATGAGCGGGTGGATCCCGGGGATGCGGTAGCTGACGTTGCCGAAGTCGGTTGAGGCTGCGAGAACCTCGGAGACTGTGCCTGCAGGGTAGGGGTCGCGACCTCGGCGGCGCTGCGCCAGCACCCACCGGTCGGAGAGCGGGCCGTTGCCCAGCACGGGCAGCGTGGCCGGGGAGGAGTCCCACGCCACCTCCACGCCCACCCCCGCCATGAGAGCTGCGCCCTCCATGATCTCGTCCACCCGGCTGGACAGCACCTTCAGGGTGTCTGGCTGCTGGGACCGGACGTAGAGCCGCAGGGTCGCCTGCTCCGTGATGATGTTGGGCCTCTGACCGCCCTCCGGGAGAACAGCATGGATCCGGTCCGTGGGAGGGGTCTGCTGCCGGAGCAGTCCGAGCCCCTGGTAGGCGAGCACCGCGGCGTCGAGCGCATTGCGCCCCATGAAGGGGTGCGAGGAGGCGTGGGAGGCTATGCCGCGGAAGGTCACCTCGCACTGGCGGCGCCCGAGCCACACCTGGTCCACGAGGTCGCTGACGTACGGGTGGACCATGGCTGCCGCGTCCACTCCGTCCAGCGCACCGGCACGGGCCATGATTTCCTTGCCGCCCTCCCCCTCCTCCGCTGGCGTGCCGAGGTACACCACACGGCCCGAGAATGCAGAGGTGTCCTCGCGGAGCAGGCGGGCGAGCGCCACGAACGCGCCGAGCCCGGTCACCGCGATCACGTTGTGACCGCAGCCGTGGCCGATTCCTGGCAGGGCATCGTATTCGCTCATCACGGCAATGGTGCGGTGCTGCCGGGGGTCGAAGTCCGACGAGGCGACCTCAGCGCGGATCGCCGTGTCGAGCCCGAAAATCGGGGATTGCGCGGGGATGCCGTGACGGTCCAGGTGGCTCACGATCCGGCGCGCGGCGCGGCGCTCCTGGAAGGCCGTTTCAGGATCATCGTGAAGCTCGTGCAGGATGCGCCTGAGGTCCTCGGCCTGCTCGTCCACCAGTTGTTCCAGCCGCTGCTGCAGATCATGGGGCGCACCGTCGTGGTCCGCCAGGTGGTGCTTCAGCTGCTGCTTGCGTCGATCGGTGTCCCGCTGCAACTGGTGCAGATAGGCGCGGGAGGGGTGCGGCACTTCCCTGCACGGCGCCGTCGGTTCGTCGGTCGGAGTGCTCTGCGCGTCGTTGGAGGCCATGGGGTGGACAGTACCAAGTGGCCTGGGTCACAGCACAGCGGTGCCCCGCACGACGTCGTGCGGGGCACCGGGTGCGGCGCGGAGCGGGACCTACTTGATGGAGGTGCCCGCCGAGCCGAGGTTCTGGCAGGCCTCCACCACGCGGGCGGCCATGCCGGCTTCGGCGTCGGCACCCCACACGCGGGGGTCGTACTTCTTCTTGTTGCCGACCTCGCCGTCGATCTTCAGGACGCCGTCGTAGTTGCTCAGCATGAAGCCGGCCACGGGGCGGGTGAACGCGTACTGGGTGTCCGTGTCCACGTTCATCTTGATCACGCCGTAGGACACCGCGTCCGCGATCTCCTGGGCGGTGGAGCCGGAGCCGCCGTGGAACACGAGGTCGAACGGGCGGTCCTTGCCGATCTGCTTGCCCACCTCGTCCTGGATCTCCTTGAGCAGCTCCGGGCGCAGGCGCACGTTGCCGGGCTTGTAGACGCCGTGGACGTTGCCGAAGGTCAGGGCGGTGATGTAGCGGCCCTTCTCACCGGCACCGAGCGCCTCGATGGTCTTCATGCCGTCCGCCACGGTGGTGTAGAGCGAGTCGTTGATCTCACCGACCACGCCGTCCTCCTCGCCGCCGACGGCGCCGATCTCCACCTCCAGGATGATGTGCGCCTTGTTCGTGCGCTCGAGCAGCTCCTGGGCGATCTTCAGGTTCTCGTCCAGGGCGATCGCGGAGCCGTCCCACATGTGGGACTGGAAGATGGGGTCCTCGCCGCGGGCCACGGCCTTCTCGGACTCGGCCAGCAGCGGGAGGACGAAGCCCTCGAGCTTGTCCTGCGGGCAGTGGTCGGTGTGCAGGGCGATGTTGACGTCGTACTTCTTGGCCACCTCGCGGGCGAACGCGGCCATGGCGAGCGAACCGGTGACCATGTCCTTCACGGAGGATCCGGACCAGTACGCGGCGCCACCGGTGGACGCCTGGATGATGCCGTCCGAGCCGGCCTCGGCGAAACCGCGGATCGCGGCGTTGAGCGTCTGCGAGGAGGTCACGTTGATGGCCGGGTACGCGAAGCCCTTCTCCTTGGCCCGGTCGATCATCTCGGAGTAAACGTCAGGGGTTGCGATGGGCATGGAGTGCTCCTTCTTCTGGGTTCCCGATGCACGGTTGGACCGTGGCCTGAGGCCTCTTCCCAGTCTAGTGCGCGGGTCTGCTCACGGGCCGGGAGGGCACCGGGAACCGCAGTGATTTCCTGGGCGGGGACCAGCCGCGGACCGGGGCCGAGTGGCTCCGGTCCGCGGCGTCAGCTCCGGTCAGAGCCGCCAGCACGAGCTGGTCTGAGGGATGCCGTTGAAGCGGGCGTCCAGGTAGGCGAGCATCGAGGGGATGCCCTCCACGTAGCCGCCCAGGTGGGTGGGTGTGGCGAGGGTCTGCATCGAGACGTTGGTCCCGGAGGCGCACCAGTCCTTGGCGAGGTTCCGTCCCGCCTGGTAGGGCACGACGTCGTCGGTCAGGCCGTGCGCGATGCGCACCGGGACGCGCGGGTGGCGGCCCGCCGCGCCGTTGGTCTGCTCGTCCAGGTACGCCTTCAGCTCAGGGTCACCCAGCAGCTGGGAGAACGAGCGGCCGTCCGTGGTGAGCTTCGTGGAGCGCACCAGGGCCTCCCCCAGGACGGTGCCGATCACACAGCTGTCCTGTGCCTTGTCGTAGCGCCGCTGGCCGTCCGCGTTGAGCTTGCCGCGCACGTCCACCCCGGCGTCCTGGGCGGCGCCCATCACGTAGAGGGACAGGCCCGTGAACAGGGTGGAGTCGATCTTCTTGCCGGTGGCGGCCAGGTCTGCCGGGGGCGCACCCACCCACGCGCTCTTGAGCTGCAGCTCGGGCGCGTACTCGGAGGCACTCTCCACTGCCGACGCCGTGGCCCCGCCGCCCTGCGAGTACCCCACCGCGGCCACGGGGGTGGTGGCGTCCATGCCCTTCACCCCGAGGCGTTGCGCGGCACGCACCGCGTCCAGGACGGCGTGGGCCTGGTCCACGCGGTTCATGTAGGTGTGGGTGCCCTCGGTGCCCAACCCGATGTAGTCCGGCACCACCACGTTGTACCCGGCGTTGACCAGCCCGGAGACATTGATGCCCTCGTAGTTGGTGCCCATGGCGAGCTGTCGGGAGGGCGCACACGAGTCACCCATGCCCTGGGTGCCCGGGGACAGCACCACGAGCGGGCGCGGGCTGGACTTGCGCCACGCGTTCTTGGACTGCAGCACGGTGCCGCTCGCGGGCACGGCCTGGTTCTTGCTGTTCGTGGTCTTGTACATGACGCGCGTCGCGGACGCATTCGGCTTGATGAGCTTCACCGGGTCCACGTAGAAGGTGGAGGGCTCGGAGCGCACCACGTCCCCGTTGGTGGCCGGCAGCTGGGCCGGGGTGCTGTAGAAGTCCGCGTCCGTGGAGCCGCGCAGCTTCTGCAGGGCGTCCTCACGGGTCACGTCCCCGCGCGTGAGGCCCTCGTCCTTGAGCACCTGGTCCTGTTCGCTGCGGGGCAGCTCGGAGAAGCCCCCCTCCGGGGTGGTCTCCGCGTGGGCGGGCTGCAGTCCTGCGAGCAGCAGCCCGGCGCCGAGCGCCAGCGCTCCCGCTGATCGTCGAAGGGGCAGGGGCCGTGTGGTCGATCGTGACATGGTCGTGTGACCCTTTCGTGGTGTGATGCGACTCACAGGACCCTACGGTAACTTCCCACCCCTGGCCATAGCCGTTCGGGCAGGCCTGCCCGCGACCCCCGCGCCGGTGACGTGGCACGACGCCGCCTCTCCCCACCGCCCGCGGACCGCGATCCGACCGTCCTGGGCGCGACGCACGGGCCATCCGCCGGTTCCAGTGCCACCGTCTACATGTGCTGATGGTGAAGTAAGTACGGCCACTGACGTCCCAAAAATCCCGCTTTTCTTGTGCTTTCCGCCCCGGGGGCATGGAGGCATGACCTCGACACAGACCGCCGCCCCGTACCTCAACCCCCGCGCCGCCCAATGGCGTACATCCGCCACGACGGCCTGCGCCCTCGGCCTGCACCGGAGCATGACCGGCTACGCCCCCACCACCCTGCGCGAGCTGCCCGGGCTCGCGCGGGAGCTCGGCGTGGGCCGCGTGGTCGTGAAGGACGAGTCCGACCGGCTGGGACTGCCGGCGTTCAAGATCCTCGGGGCGTCCTGGGCAGTGTGCCGCGTCGTCGCCCGGCGCATCGACCTCCCCGCCGCGCACCTCACCGTGGAGTCCCTGCGCGCCGCGCTGGACGCCGCCGGCTCCCCGGAGCTCACCGTCGTGACGGCGACGGACGGCAACCACGGCCGCGCCGTGGCCCGCATGGCCTCGATGCTGGGGCTGCGGGCGCGCGTGTACATCCCGCGCGGCGTCGGCGAGTCCGCCGTCCGGGCCATCGAGGCGGAGGGCGCCCCGGTGCTGCCCGGCGGGCCCACGTACGACGACGCCGTGGCCACCGCCGCCGCCTCGGCCACCGGCCCCGACCAGCTACTGGTGCAGGACACCTCCTGGCCCGGCTACGAGGAGGTGCCGCGCTGGATCGTGGAGGGCTACACCACCCTGTTCGCGGAGGCGGACGAGCAGCTCGCCGCCCTCGGAGCCCACGGCGCGGACCTGGTGGCCTGCCCGGTGGGTGTCGGAGCACTCGCCCACGCCATGGTGGAGCACTACCGGGGCACCACCCGCGGCGGCGCGGCACTGCTGACCGTGGAGCCGCGCACCGCGGACTGCGTGGCCCAGTCCCTGAAGGCCGGGGAGCCCGTCACCGTGGACACCTCCGCCCCCACGGTGATGGCGGGGCTCAACTGCGGGACCCCCTGCGGCATCGGGTGGCCTGCTCTCCGGGCCGGGGTGAGCGCCGCAGTCTCCGTGACGGAGGACGAGTGCCGCCGCGCCGTGGCCGACCTGCAGGAGCTGGGGCAGGACTCGGGACCGTGCGGAGCGGCGTCGTTGGCGGGGGTGCGGGAGCTGCTGGCCACCCCCGGTGCCCGGGAGGAGCTGGGGCTGGACGGCGACTCCACCGTGCTGCTCATCAGCACGGAGGGCCTGAGCGCCAACCCCCTGCCCGCCGCGTGACACACTGACCGGGACCGTTTCCCACGAAGGAGGTCCGCCGTGCTGAATGCGGACCGGCTCAGGATCCTGGCCGAGCTCAGCCGCCGTGGCACGCTGCGCGCCGTGGCCGAGTCCCTGTCCTACAGCACGTCCGCGGTCTCCCAGCAGCTGCACCAGCTCG
Organism: Kocuria tytonicola; assembly: GCF_003687455.1. GTDB lineage: Bacteria > Actinomycetota > Actinomycetes > Actinomycetales > Micrococcaceae > Kocuria > Kocuria tytonicola. Next base: position 15,973 of record NZ_PHOA01000036.1, read on the forward strand.
AGAAGGACGTAGGGGTCCCGCTCGTGGCGCGCGCGGGACGACGCCTCGTGCTCACGGACCAGGGCACGGTCCTGGCCGCACACGCCCGCACGATCCTCGCGGACATGGAGCGCGCGGAGGCCGATGTCCTCGCCGCCGGCACCGAGCCGCGCGGCACGGTGACCGTGGCCGGGTTCCAGTCCGCCGCCGTGACCCTGGTGCCCGCCGCGCTGAGCGATCTGCACACCCGGCACCCCGGGGTGGACGTGGTCTTCCGGCTCGGGGAGACGGACGAGGCGCTCGCAGCCCTGCCCGGTGCGGGCGTGGACGTGGACGTGGTGCTCGCGGAGAGCTACCCGGGCGCCGTCGTCCCGCCCGCGCCCGGTGTGGTGCTGGTGCCGCTGCTGCGCGACCCGCTGCGGCTGGCCGTGGGGGCGGAGCGCGCGGCGTCGTTGGACCAGGAGGGGGACGTCCTCGCCCAGCTGGCCGACGCCGCGTGGGCCGCCGAGCCGGAGCACACCCCGCCGCGCGCGTGGCTGGGCGAGCAGTGCCGACGCCGCGGCTACGAACCGCGCGTCACGTACGTCTCCGAGGACCTCGCGGTGCAGGCGGCGTTCGTGGCGGGCGGTCACGCGGTGGCCGTGCTCCCGGAGCTGGCGCTGGACTCCGCCCCCGAGGGGATCGTGACCCTGCCCCTGGGCAATCCCCCGCCGTGCCGCACGGTCACGGCGGCGTGGCGGGAGAGTGCGCGGAACCACCGCGCGGCCCAGGCGGTGCTGGAGGCGCTGCGACGGGCGGCTGACGCGGTCGCGGGACCGGGTGCGGCACCGGTGCGGACACCCCGCACCGTTCCGGAGCGCTGACGGTCGATGATGAGAGCCCCGGGCCCGGGGTTCGCGTCAGCGCGGTGGGCCCGCGCCATCCAGCGCCGTGCTGCACCCTGCCGCGCCATGCCCCCCCCGCCGTCTCGTGCCGCGCCCCACCCAGCGGTGATGTGCCGTGCCGCGGCGGGCTGCTCAGTCCTCCGCCACCCGCTGGCCGAAGACGTGCCGCCGGATCCAGGCGTGCATGGTCACCGCGGCGGCCGCGCCCGCGTTGATGGAGCGGGTGGAGCCGAACTGCTCGATGGCCAGAACGGCATCCGCCCGCGCCACCAGCTCCTCCGAGACCCCCGGGCCCTCCTGGCCGAACACCAGCACGCAGTGCTCGGGGAGGTCGAACGTCTCGATCAGCTGCGAGCCGGGGACGTTGTCGATCGCGAGCACCGCCAGCCCCTCCCCGCGGGCCCAGTCCATGAACTCGGCGACGCTCGCGTGGTGGCGCACGTGCTGGTAGCGGTCCGTGACCATGGCCCCGCGGCGGTTCCAGCGGCGCCGCCCGATGATGTGCACCTCCCGCGCCAGGAACGCGTTCGCGGTGCGCACCACGGAGCCGATGTTGAAGTCGTGCTCCCAGTTCTCCACCGCCACGTGGAACGCGTGCCGCCGGGAGTCCAGGTCCGCGATGATCGCGTCCATGCGCCAGTAGCGGTACCGGTCCGCCACGTTGCGGCGGTCGCCCTCGCGCAGCAGCTCGGGGTCCCAGTGCTCCCCGGTGGGCCAGTTACCCTGCCACGGGCCGACCCCGACCACGCGGTCCGCAGGCGCGGGTCCGGGGCCCAGGGGCTCGCCCGGCGCCCGGTGGGCCGCAGCGGCGTCGCCCTCGGCCAACCCCGGTCCGGACACGTGCGAGCGGTCCGGGTCAGTCAAGCCCCAGCTCGTCCTTGGAGTAGGCGTACAGGCACGGGACGCCCGCGGTCTCCTCGATGCGCTCCTTGGCGCCGGTGCGGCGGTCCACGATCACGGCCACGGCCACGACGTTCGCGCCCGCCTTCTGCAGCGCCTCCACAGCGGTGAGCGCGGAACCGCCGGTGGTGGAGGTGTCCTCGACGACCACCACGTTGCGGCTGACCACGCTGGGGCCTTCCACCTGGCGGCCCATGCCGTAGGACTTCTGGGCCTTGCGCACCACGAACGTGTCGATCGCCCGGTCCTGGTCCCCGGCGGTGCGCATGATCGCGTGCCCCACCGGGTCCGCGCCCATGGTGAGGCCGCCGGCGGCGTCGAACGCGATGCCCGCCTCGTCCAGCAGGCCCAGCATCACCTGGCCCACGTACCGGGACGCCTCGTGGTGCAGGGTCACCCGCCGCAGGTCCACGTAGTAGTCCGCCTCGATGCCGCTGGCCAGCGTGACCCTGCCCCGCACCACGGCGAGGTCCTTGATGAGGTCGCGCAGGCGCTCGCGGGCGGTGTCCAGGTCCACGGGGGTGAAGTCGGTGCTCATGGCTCCAGCTTACGGGGCGGCAGGCCAGGACAGCGGGGACGACGACGCCCGGTCACCCCGCGCGGGCCCCGCGGCCGCCACGGTGCCGGGTTCCGGGAGCGGCCCCGTGGCGGGGCCAGGGCGAGACCGCACACCCGCCCCGCGGGGAGGTGCCGTGCCCGCGGACCCGGCGCAGCGGCGTCGTCAGCGCGCGGGCCTCAGCCCAGCCGGCCGCCGGACTCGCGCAGGTAGCACGCCGCGCACAGCGACTCGTAGGTCACGGCCACGCCGTCGATGGCCACCTGGTCCCCCTCGAAGACGAAGTCCTCGCCCACGCGCCGCGTGTTGAACAGGGCCTTGCGGCCGCAGCGGCAGATGGTCTTGAGCTCCTCGAGCGAGTGGGCGAGCTCCATGAGCCGCTCGGAGCCCGGGAAGGAGCGGGTGCGGAAGTCCGTGCGGATGCCGTACGCCATCACCGGAACCTCCCGGAGCACGGCGATGCGCAGCAGGTCGTCCACCTGCCCGGCTTCCAGGAACTGCGCCTCGTCCACCAGCAGGCACGCCACGGGCTTCGCCGCCACGTGCTCCAGCAGGGCATCGGGGTCATCACCCAGGGCGTGGCGCTTGAACAGGCCCATGGCACTCTCACCGGGCGGGATCAGGAAGTCCACGCCGCGCGTGACCCCCAGCCGGGAGAGGATCTGGTCCTCGCCCTTGGTGTCCACCTGGGGCTTGGCCAGCAGCACGCGCTGCCCGCGCTCCTCGTAGTTGTAGGCGGCCTGGAGCAGCGCCGTGGATTTCCCGGAGTTCATCGCGCCGTAGCGGAAGTAGAGCTTGGCCACGGTCGGTCAGTCTATCGGCGCCGCGGCCACGCCCCCGCCCCGCCCCGCCACCGCGGGGACGACGCCGCAGGGCCGGGTTCCGCGGCCCCCGCACCGGGTGCGTCGGGCCACGCACCCGCCCGCGCGGGAGGCCGTCTGCGAGGCCTCAACCACGCGACGTCGCCCGCAGCCACGCGTCCGACGGGCGCGGCCAGCGCTGCACCCGGCCGTCCTCGGTGCGGACCTCCACGGCGTAGTCGAGCGCCTCGGCGTCCGGCGTGAACGGCAGGTGGGCCGTGTGCTCGCCGTTGAGTGCCGTCTCCGGCATGGGGGTGCGGGTGGTCTGCGTGCCCCCCGTCTGAGCGGCGTGGGGCTCCCGGCTCAGCAGCGTCACCGCCTTCACCCGGGTGCCGCCGCAGCCCTCAGCGCGCACGCGCACCAGGGAGGCGTTCTCGGGCCCGGGGCGGCGCACGGAGACGTGCACCATCCTCGGGTCGAACACCCCGCGGACCCGGCAGTGCAGCACGTCCCCGTCCCGCCAGCCGGTGGGGCCCGTGTTGCGCGGGTTGCGCACCGCGTGGGGCTCCTTGTCGACGGAGAACGTGTACCCGCGGACCTCGTACCCGGGCATGGCGGCACGCCACTGCTCGAGGGCGGTCTCGTCCTCGGGGATGCCGTAGGACGGCACGTAGACGATCTTGTTGAGGATCACGGAGTTCACGTAGGGTGCCAACCCGCCGTGGGGGCTGATGCCGGTGTCCATGCGCAGGATTTCGAAGGGACGCCCGTACCGGGTGAGCAGGGGTTCCAGGTGCTCGGTCACGATCGCGTCGTAGCGCTCCCGCAGCGGGTGGTCCGCGGGCGGGCGCAGCACCAAAAGCCGCTCCTCGTCCAGAACCTTGAGCAGGCAGTCCGCGTGCTGGATGCCCCAGTTCTCGTAGTCGGGCAGCACCACGTGCTCGCTCATGCCCGTGGCCGCGGAGGCGTCCTGGCGCACCTCGTCCCACGTGGCGCCGTCGAACGCGTTCTCCGCGGCGAGCACCTCGGTGCTGAGGAGCATGTCGTGCCCGTCCGAGAGCACGTTGCCCCCGGTGAAGGCGTGCGGGAGCCGCTCGAACGGCAGCCCCAGGGCCCTCGCGAGGGCGGGCTGGGCGCGCTGGTCGAGCGGTTCGTACTCCAGGGCCGCGAGAGGCGCACGGTCCGCGGTCTCCAACGGCGCCCCCGGCTCGTGGGCGGTGAACGGTGTGGCGTACACGTACCGCGGGCCCACGCACCACAGCTGCCCGTGCTCGTCCATCACGGGGTGCGGGCCCCAGTCGCGCACCCACACGGCGTCGTCGCCCTGCGGGGCGCGCACGAACGTGACCCGGTCCGGGGCCACACCCTGGGACGCGAACCACGCGGCGGCGTCGGTCTCCGAGGCGGAGTCCGTCACGAGGACCCACAGGTGCTCGTCCAGCGCGAGGTCCCGCAGCAGGGCCCCGGGCAGCCCCGCGGGCCAGGTGACGAAGGCCCCGAGCGCGGGCTCCCATTCGGCAACGAGTCGTTTCTTCACAGTGCGGCCTTCCGAAGCGGTCGTCGTGCGGTTCGACGGAGGGATCGGCCACAGCGGCGCGACGCCCCGGCGCCTGAGCACCCCTCGACCTTACAGGCGCCGCCCGCTCCCGGGGGAGCGGGCGGCGGGACCGTCACCGAGGACCTCAGACGCGCGGTCGGCCGGTCGGCGAGTGGCGGCGCCGTCCCACGACCACCAGGACGACCGAGCCGATGATGAACATGACCAGGGGAATGACGGAGCCCTCCAGGCCGAGGGGCCCGCCGGTGAGCAGGGCGGAGCTGGCCTCGTCCGGGGTGTAGTGGCCCACGGCGGTGCCCACGCGGGTGTGGGAGACGGGAGCCCCCCACAGGTTGCCCTGGCTCCAGTTCCAGACGGTGTGGAAAGCGCAGGCACCCCACAGGCTGCCGGAGACCCACACCCAGAGGCCCAGGAACACGGAGACGCCGCAGAGGTTGGCCCAGGCCACCCAGGTGAGACCGCCGTTGGCGCCGTGCAGCACGGCGAACACCACGGTCTGGACGACGATGGCCGCCACCAGGCCCCAGCGGGGTGCCACGGCCTGCATGAGGTAGCCGCGATCCGCGATCTCCTCGGTGGAGGCCTGGATGGCGAAGCCGATGAGCAGCACCAGTGCCGGCAGCAGCATGCCCCACGTGGGGGTGCCGAGGGTCGCGGTTCCCATGGCCACGTTGACCAGTACGGTGACGGTGGTCATGACAAGGCCCAGGGCCGCCCCGAGCACGACGCCGCGGCCCAGCCCACCCCGGAAGCCGAGGGAGGAGACGGGACGCTTCTCCTTGAACTTCACCCAGGCGAAGAACAGCAGCATGGGGATCAGGAAGGACGAGGTCAGCAACAGCTGCCCACCGAACGAATCCGTGGGCAGCATGGTGGCGAGGGGCGCCACGGGAAGCTGGCCGAGAAGCATGATGAGCAGCGTGACCACGATCGCCAGGATCGGGCCGGTGGGGCGCCGGGCTTCGGACATGCCCTCCAGCGCGGGACGGGCGGGGCGGGACCGCAGGGGCGGTTCCGTGC
>NZ_PHOA01000037.1 GCF_003687455.1 Kocuria tytonicola
CCGTCAAAAAAATTCAACAGAAACCACCCACCACAACGTGGCAAGCAGGATCCCAGCTGACACCCAACACCCCAGGAAAACGGGAAAACACCTGCAAGGCATTGGGCCATCAACCAAAAACAATCAATATCTTTGGTATCAACAAACTAGACACACTATTGAGTTGACAAACAACACACCACATCACAGCTCCCCACCACAGGGCCACCACGATCGGTTGTCGGACCACGCCGTCTCGGCGGATCTCGTTGTGATCGTCACTTTCGGGCTTGCCATCTCGGCCCTGCCCTGAAGCGACTCGTCGATCTTAGTTCTTCTCGGTTCGGCGTGTCAACATGACTTCTCACGCTGACTCCCGCTCCCGATCAGGAACTTGGTAACCATGGCATGAACAAGGTCCGAACTCTCGGGCTGATCTTTGCTGGTCACCCCGCGGCAACGGTTCCTTCCGGTACCCTCGCCACGGCGACTCGGAAAACAATACACAGGAGCCGGTACCCGCGCAAAGCGCAGATCCCGGCTCCTGGGGTGTCGATGGATGGACCGCTGTGTCGGTGGCCGCCGGCCACACACCGGCGGACAGGTCCACCGTCCGCCGCGCGAGAGGCGTCAGGGGGCGACGGTCACGGCCGCGAGGTTCTTCTTCCCGCGGCGCAGCAGCGCGAACCGGCCGTGCAGCAGGTCCTGGGCGGAGATCACCGCGTCCTCCCCGGCCACCTTGTGGTTGTTGACGGACACGCCACCCTCCTTGAGAGTGCGCCGGGCCGCGGACTTGGAGTCCGAGAGTCCCGTGGCAACGAGCATGTCCACCACGCTGAGATCCGTCCCCGTGGCGACCGTGGTTCCCGGGAGCGCGTCGGCGACCGCGGTGAGGGTGGCGGCGTCGAGGTCCTCGAACGATCCGCGACCGAAGACCGCCGCCGAGGCCTCGATGGCCTGGCGTGTTGCCTCGCCCCCGTGGACCAGCGTGTTCACGTCCGAGGCCAGGACCCGCTGGGCCTCCCGGCGGTGGGGCTCAGCCTCGGTGAGCCGGCCCAGCTCCTCGATCTCCTCGCGGGTGCGGAAGGTGAACACCTTGAGCCGGTCCACCGCATCGGCGTCCGCGGTGTTGAGCCAGAACTGGTAGAACGCGTACGGCGAGGTGAGCTCCGGGTTGAGCCAGATGGCGTTGCCCTCGGACTTGCCGAACTTGGTGCCGTCCGAGTTGGTGATCAGCGGCGTGCCGATCGCGTGGACGGTGGCACCCTCGGTCTTGCGGACGAGGTCCGTGCCCGAGGTCAGGTTCCCCCACTGGTCCGACCCGCCGGTCTGCAGGACGCAGCCGTACTGCCGGTACAGGTTCAGGAAGTCCAGTCCCTGCAGGATCTGGTAGCTGAACTCGGTGTAGGAGATGCCCTCCTCCGAGTTCAGGCGCTTGGCCACGATGTCCTTCTTGATCATGGTGCCCACGCGGAAGTTCTTGCCGATGTCCCGCAGGAAGTCGATGGCGGACAGCTGCGACGTCCAGTCCAGGTTGTTGACCATGCGAGCGGGGTTCTCACCCTCGAAGGAGAGGAACCGCTGCACCTGCTCGCGCAGCAGGTCCACCCACTCGGCCACGGTCTCCCGGGAGTTCAGGACGCGCTCGGAGGTCTGGCGGGGATCACCGATCAGGCCCGTGGACCCGCCCACGAGACCAATGGGATGGTGCCCGGCGAGCTGCAGCCGGCGCAGCAGCAGCAGCTGGACCAGGTGTCCGAGGTGCAGGGAGGACGCCGTGGGATCGAACCCGCAGTAGTACGTGATGGGCTCACCGTCCAGGGCCGCGCGGAGAGCATCCGGGTCCGTGGAAACCTGGATGAGACCGCGCCAGTTCAGCTCCTCCCAGAGAGAGGTGAAGGACGGGTCGTTGTGCTGCGCGCTGAGATCGGTGGTTGACACGACCACCAATTTATCAGGCGTCGGGGGCGCTCTCCCCGGGTTCCGTGCCGAGTCCTCGCGGCATCCCGTGCGCCGCGACGAGGTGAAGCCGCTGGGTGGGGCGGGTCATCGCCACGTAGAGGTTTCCGGCACCACCGGCGGGGTCCGAGCAGACCTCCCCCGGTTCCACGACCACCACGGAGTCGAACTCCAGACCCTTGGCGTCCCACGGGGTCAGGAGCATGATCCGCCGGTCCAGGCTGCGCATGCCCGCGGCCACCTGGCCGGGGAACGCCCTGTCCAGGGCGGTGCCCACCGCGCCGATTCGGCGCCCGGGGCACACCACGCCCACGAGTCCCCCCGACAACCGCTCCAGCTCGTCGCCCACGCGGGCGACCACGGCCGCGACGGCCTCGGCGTCCGACGCCACCTCGACGACGGCAGGAGGTTCGCCGTCCCGCACGGCCGTGGGATCGGAGACGCTCAGGCCGGCGTCGCGCGCCACGCGGGCCGCGGCGTCGGCAATGGGCTGCGGGGTGCGGTAGTTCACGGTGAGCTCCGCCACCGTGAAGCGGTCCCCCACGAACGGCTCGAGGGCCTCTCCCCACGTGCGGGAGGCTCCCGCGCTGCCCGCCTGGGCGATGTCCCCCACCACGGTGAAGGACTTCAGGGGGCACCGGCGCATCAGGACGCGCCACTGCATGGCGGAGAGCTCCTGCGCCTCGTCCACCACTACGTGCCCGTACGCCCACGTGCGGTCCGACGACGCCGCCTCGGCCGCCGTCATGCGGTGCGGCGCCTCGGCGTTGAACGCGGTGAGCTGCTCCACCGTGACCACGCCCTGCGCGCCGATGTCCTCGAAGCCCTCGGCCATGGCCTCGAGCGCCTTCTGTGCGGACTCCTGGGCCTTGCGCTCCTCCAGGGAGCGGTCCCCGCGCACCTTGATCCCGGCGGACTCGAAGTCGCCGAGCAGCTCGGCGGCCTCGTCCAGCAGCGGGACGTCCGCCACGGTGAGCGGGGCGTCCGCCGGACGCAGCAGCCGGGCCACCTGGGCGTCGTCCAGCTCCGGGGCGGCCGAGCGCAGGTAGTGCTCCTTGGCGAAGAGCTGCGAGACGAGCTGCTGGGGTGTCAGGGGCAGCCAGAGCAGGTTGAGCGCCACCCGGACCTCGCGGGACTGCCGCAGGTCCTCCTTGAGGTAGGAGCGGTCCATCGTGGAGCCGGCCTTCTCGTTGAGCTCCTGGCCCAGGTTCTGCGCGAGCTCCTTGATGACCACTTTGACGAACGTCTCACGGGCCTCGTTGTGGGGCTTGCCGGTGGCGCGCGCGCGTTCGCGGGCCCGCCGCACGAGCGAGCGGGACAGCTTGATGCGGTGCCCGTCCACGGTGAGCCACTGCGAGCGCTGCGGCACCTTCTGCCGGTCCGCGACGGCGCGGGCCACCACGTCCACCATGTGCAGCCCGGACTTCCAGCGGGTGACCCAGGGATCGGTCTCCACGGCACCGTGGACGCCCGGGTAGAGGTCCGCGAGCGAGGACATCACCACGCCGGTCTCGCCCAGGGCGGGCAGAACGCGCTCGATGTACCAGAGGAAGGAGGAGGAGGGTCCGACGATGAGCACGCCGGACTTGGCCAGCCGCTCGCGGTGCTCGTAGAGCAGGAATGCGGCACGGTGCAGCGCCACGGCGGTCTTGCCGGTGCCCGGTCCGCCCTGCACCACGCGCACCCCGGACAGCGGCGCGCGGATGATGCGGTCCTGCTCGGCCTGGATGGTGGCCACGATGTCCGTCATGCGCCCGGTGCGCTCGGAGTTCAGGGCCGCGATCAGGGCGCCCTCACCGTGGACGACCTCGTTCTCGGGCACGGCGTCCGCGTGGAGGACGTCGTCCTCGAGCGCGGTGACCTCCCGCCCGTCCATGATGAGGTGGCGGCGGCGCACGACGTCCATGGGGGTGGCGGCCGTGGCCTGGTAGAAGGCGGCAGCCTCGCGGGCGCGCCAGTCCAGGACGAGGCGCCGGTGGTCCTCCGTGGCGAGTCCGAGCCGCCCCACGTAGTGGCGTTCGCCGTTGCCGGTGTCCAGCCGGCCGAAGACGAGCCGCTCGTCCACGGCGTTGAGCTGGGCGAGACGGTCCTCGTAGTGGGTGGCGAACGCGTCACGCTCCGAGCGCGCCTGGTGCCCGCCGCCGAACTGGGTGGTGCGCACGCGGCGCAGTTCGTCCACGCTGAGCCGCCGCAGCTCGTCCAGCCGGGCGTAGGCCCCGGCCACGTAGCGGCGCTCCAGCTCGAGCTGACCGGACTCTCCCACGGATGCGGATCCCTCCACGCACTTCACCTCACGCACACTGCCGACGGTGCCGGCGGCTCAACCGGCGATCGCCCATCCTACCGCCCGCACGGGACGAGGACGCGGCTCAGACCCGCAGCAGGGCGCGCACGCGGTGTCCCCCGAGCTGGGCGCGCCCGCGCAGGGCGGTGAGCTCCATGATGACGCCGAACCCGGCGACGTTGTACCCGCCGCGGGTGAGCAGGGAGGCCGCCGCACCGAGCGTGCCGCCCGTGGCCAGGACGTCGTCCAGCACGAGCACGCGGGAGCCGCGCGGTGCGTCGTCGGTGTGGATCTCCAGGGTCCCGGTGCCGTACTCGAGGTCGTAGCCCTGGGAGATGGTCTCGCGCGGCAGCTTGCCCGCCTTGCGCACGGGGATGATCCCCGCGCCGGAGGCGTAGGCGACGGCCGCGGCGATCATGAACCCACGGGCCTCCACCCCGGCCACGCAGTCGTACTGCCCGGCGAAGGCGTCCACGAGGGCGTCCACCGTGCGGTGGAAACCGGGCCCGTCCGCGAACAGCGGGGTGAGGTCACGGAACAGCACCCCCGGTTCGGGGTGGTCCGGGATCTTGGCGCACAACCGGTCGATCATCTGCTCCACGGATTCAGTCACCCGCCCATGGTATCCGCGGCGCCGCCTCCCGCGTGCGTCCTACCGCGTCCGGCGCCGCTTCACGGCGGCCTTGCGGTACGGGGAGACCGTGGGGTCCCCGCGCAGCGCGAAGCGCCACGGGAACGCGTCCGTCCCGCCCTCCCCGGAGACACCCGTGCGTGCGGTCACGACGACGTCGCCCGCGGCCTCCTCGGGCAGCACGAGTCCTGTCCAGGGCAGCTGCGTCCGGGAGTCGACCTCCTCACGGGCCCGCGCCACCGGATCCCGTGCCGCACCGAGGTCCAGGAGGGTGGCGCCGTCGTCCTCCCGGTCCAGACCGAGGGCCTGGGCCGCGTTGCCCGGGCCGCGTGCGAGCCCCGCGAAGGGCGGCACCGTGCTGCGGGTGGTGAGCCGACGCCGCGTGGCGGTCTCCTCCCCCAGGACCACCTCCCCGGCGCGGATGAGGATTCCGCCCCCGGTGCCCTCGGGGCGGCACACGAAGTTCACGGCGTGGTGCAACCCGTACGTGAAGTAGACGTAGACGTGGCCGGGAGGGCCGAACATGGACGCGTTGCGGGCGGTGCGTCCCCGGTAGGTGTGGGCCCCGGGGTCCGGCAGGTCCGAGTCGTGCTGTCCCCCGTACGCCTCCAGCTCCGTGAGCCGCAGCGCCACCGTCCCGCCCTCCCGCGCGCAGACCAGCACGGCGTCGAGCAGGCGGGGAGCGACGTCGGGCGCCGGGGCGAGCAGCAGGTCGTGGAGCGGGACCGTCACGAGACCACGGGCTCACGGTGCGCGAACTCCGCCACCTCGGCGAGCTGGCGCTCGAGCTCGGCCAGCTGTCGCTGGACGGCCTCGGGAGCCGTCCCACCCTGCGAGCCTCGGGAGGCCAACGAACCGGCCACCGTGAGCACCTCGCGCACGCCCGGGGTGAGGTGCGGGGAGATGGCCGCGAACTGCTCGTCCGTGAGGTCCCACAGCTCCACGCCCTGCTCCTCGCAGACCCGCACGGCCGCACCGGAGATCTCGTGGGCCTCGCGGAACGGGACGCCCTGGCGCACGAGCCACTCGGCCACGTCCGTGGCGAGCGCGAAGCCCTGGGGTGCGAGCTCGGCGAGCCGCTCGGTGTGGAACTGGAGCGTGCCCATCATCCCGGCCACGGCCGGCAGCAGCACCTCGAGCTGGTCGATCGCGTCGAAGACCGGCTCCTTGTCCTCCTGCAGGTCCCGGTTGTACGCGAGCGGCAGCCCCTTGAGCGTGGCGAGCAGCCCCGTGAGGTCCCCGATGAGCCGCCCCGCCTTGCCCCGGGCGAGCTCCGCGACGTCCGGGTTCTTCTTCTGGGGCATGATCGACGAGCCCGTGGAGTAGGCGTCGTCCAGGGTGACGAACGAGAACTCCTTGGTGGCCCACGTGGTGACCTCCTCGCTCATGCGGGAGACGTCCACCGCGGCCATGGCGCACACCCACGCGAACTCGGCGTAGACGTCGCGGGAGGCGGTGCCGTCGATCGAGTTGTGGACGGCGGAGTCGAAGCGCAGCTCCGCGGCGACGGCGTTCGGGTCCAGTCCGAGCGAGGAGCCTGCGAGCGCCCCGGAGCCGTAGGGGGAGACGGCCGCGCGCCGGTCCCAGTCCACGAGCCGCTGGACATCGCGCAGCACGGCCCACGCGTGCGCGAGCAGGTGGTGGGACAGCAGGACGGGCTGCGCGTGCTGCAGGTGCGTGCGCCCGGGCATGGGGGCGTTCGGGTGCCGGCGCGCCTGCTCCACGAGCGCAGTCACGACGTCCAGCAGGTTGCGGGCGATGACCGCGGCGTGGTCCCGCAGGTACATCCGTCCGAGGGTGGCGATCTGGTCGTTGCGGGAGCGGCCCGCGCGCAGCTTGCCGCCCAGCTGCGGTCCGGCCCGCTCGATGAGCCCCCGCTCGAGGCAGCCGTGGACGTCCTCGTCCGAGGGTGCGGGCGCGTAGGCCCCGCTGCGCACGTCCGCCTCGAGCCGGTCCAGGGCCTGGAGCATTCCCGCCAGCTCGGCCTCGTCCAGCAGGCCCGCGGTGTGCAGGACCCGGGCGTGGGCGCGGGAACCGGCGATGTCGTACGGCGCGAGCCGCCAGTCGAACTGGGTGGAGCGGCTCAGCTCCGCGAGCGCATCCGCCGGTCCCCCGGCGAAGCGACCGCCCCACAGGGCGCCCTCGTTGGTTCCGTGCTGCTCGTGCTGGGCCATGGTGCTCCTCGCTGACGTGTGCTGGGTGGTGCGTGCGGCCGGGGACGACGGCGCCCGGCGCAGTGAACGGCCGGGCCCCAGTCTAGGAGCCCGGCCGTCGTGGACCGCCGTGGTGGCGGGGGGCCGCGGTGCCGCGCGGCCGGAGGCGATCAGTTCCCGGCGAGTCCCTGCTCGCGGCGGGAGGCGACCTTGGAGGACATGCCGAACAGCTCGATGAAGCCGCGGGCGTTGGACTGGTCGAACGAGTCGCCCTCGTCGTAGGTGGCCAGGTTGAAGTCGTACAGCCCCGTCTCCGAGCGCCGCCCGGTCACGGTGGCGCGGCCCGCGTGCAGCTCCATGCGGATGTCGCCGTTGACGTAGGTCTGGGTGTCCTCGATGAACACGTCCAGGGACTTCTTCAGCGGGGAGAACCACTGGCCGTCGTACACGAGCTCGGTCCAGCGCTGGCCCACGGTCTTCTTGAAGCGGGCCTGCTCGCGCTCGACCGTCACGTTCTCCAGCTCCCGGTGCGCGGCGATCAGGGCCATGGCACCCGGGGCCTCGTAGATCTCACGGGACTTGATGCCCACGAGACGGTCCTCCACGATGTCGATGCGTCCGACGCCCTGGGCACCGGCACGGCGGTTCATCTCCTGGATGGCCTGCAGCGGGGTCACGGGCTTGCCGTCGAGGGCCACGGGGACACCCTTCTCGAAGGTGATGACCACCTCGTCCGCGGCGGGCGGGAACGTGGGGTCGTCCGTGTAGTCGTACACGTCCTTGGTGGGCCCGTTCCAGATGTCCTCCAGGAAGCCCGTCTCCACGGCACGACCCCACACGTTCTGGTCGATCGAGAACGGGTTCTTCTTGGTGGTGGCAATCGGGAGGCTGTTCTTCTCCGCGTAGGAGATGGCCTTCTCACGGGTCAGCGCGAGGTCCCGCACCGGGGCGATGCACTTGAGGTCCGGGCCGAGCGTCTGGATGCCCACCTCGAAGCGGACCTGGTCGTTGCCCTTGCCCGTGCAGCCGTGGGCCACCGTGGTGGCGCCGAACTGCTGCGCCGCCTGCACGAGGTGCTTGACGATCACCGGGCGGGAGACCGCCGAGACGAGCGGGTACGAGTCCATGTACAGGCCGTTGGCCTTCAGGGCGGGCATGCAGTACTCGGTGGCGAACTCGTCCCGGGCGTCCGCCACGTAGGCCTCCACGGCACCGCAGTCCAGCGCCCGCTGGCGGATGGTCTCCAGGTCCTCGCCGCCCTGGCCGACGTCCACGGCCACGGCGATCACCTCGGCCCCGGTGGCCTCACCGATCCACCCGATGGCCACGGACGTGTCCAGTCCACCCGAATAGGCCAGTACAACCCGATCGCTCACGGCGCTCTCCCAACTGCTCTACGACACTGACTGCACGGGTCGTGCCCGCGCTTCATGCATGACTATACACAACTGTCATTATTTATGCATCGAGCGTCAGTTCGCGCTTGAGGATCTTGCCCGTGGGGCCCTTGGGCAGCTCGTCCGTGAGGCGGTAGATGCGGGGGTACTTGTACTTGGCCACCCGTTCCTGCACGAACGCGTCCAGCTCCCGGGTCAGCTCCTCGCGGTCCCTGGAGTCGAGCACGCCGGACTCGAAGACCACGACGGCGCCCACCTCCTCGCCGTGCTTCTCGCTGGGGACGCCCACCACGGCCGCCTCCACGACGCCCGGGAACTGGTAGATGACCTCCTCCACCTCCCGCGGGTACACGTTGTAGCCGCCCCGCAGGATCATGTCCTTCTTGCGGTCCACGATGAAGAACGCGCCGTCCTCGTCCTGGCGCGCCATGTCACCGGTGTGGAACCAGCCGCCGCGCATGGCCTCCTCCGTGGCCTCCGGCTTGTGCCAGTAGCCCTTCATGACGTACTGCCCGCGCACCACGAGCTCGCCCACCTCGTTGGTGGGGACCACGTGGTCGTCACCGTCGACCACGCGCAGCTCGGCACCGCGCACGGCGGTGCCGATGGAGCCGGGCTTGCGCACGTCGCCCGGCTGGTTGAAGCAGACCACCGGCGAGGTCTCGGACAGGCCGTAGCCCTCGAACACGGTGGTGTCGAAGACCTTCTCGAACTTGGCCATCACCTCCACGGGCATGGGGGACCCGCCGGAGACTCCCGCGCGCAGGTCGATGCCCTCGACCGCCTGCGAGTCCTGGCCCGCCTGGTGCAGCAGCGCCACGTACATGGTGGGGACGCCCGCGAAGATGGTGACCGCGTCACGGCGCAGGATCTCCAGCGCCTTGGCCGGGTGGAACCGGGGCAGCAGGGTGACGGCGGCGCCGCTGCAGATCACCCCGTTGAGCGCCACGGTCTGGCCGAACACGTGGAAGAAGGGCAGTCCTCCGAACATCACGTCCCCGTGGTGCAGGTCGAACAGCTCCCCCGAGACCTCCGCGTTCGTGCGCAGGTTGTGGTGGGTCAGCTCCGCACCCTTGGGACGCCCCGTGGTGCCCGAGGTGTAGAGCAGCACGGCGGTGTCGGAGTCCTCGCGCGCCTCCACCTCCGTGACCGGCTCCACGGACTGCAGGTGCCCCACGGTGCCGCGGGCACTGATGGGCAGGACGCTGAGCCCCTCGACCTCCTCGGCGGCCTTCTGGCTCGCCTCGGCCATGTCCTCCCAGGCCAGCACGAACGTGGCCCCGGAGTCCTGGAAGTGGTAGGTCAGCTCCCGCGGGGTCAGCAGCGGGTTCAGCGGCACCACGACACCGCCGGCGCGCAGGATCGCGTAGTACAGCACCGCCATGTGCGGAACGTTGGGCAGCACCAGAGCCACCCGGTCCCCCGGCCGGATGCCGTTGGCCTTGAGCAGCGCCGCACCGCGCGCGGAGAGGTCGTCGAGCTGCCCGTAGGTCAGGTGCAGCTCGTCCAGGATGACCGCCGACTCGGAGGCGTACTGGGCGGCCGACGTGGTGAGCAGGGTGGCCAGGTTGGTCATGGATCCTCCAGGAAGATGTGTGAGTTCTACCACGTGATACTGCCCGTATCGGATATCCGAGTCAAACCTCCGGGGCCCCGCCCCCGGCCAGGAGAAGGCCTACTCGCGGGTCCCGTGGGAGACTGGACGGCACCGGCCCGGCCGGGCCCGGACTCTGCGTGCCAGCGGTCCCCGGACCGGCACGAGACCAGCCGTCACGCGGGCCACCCCGCCGCGACCCCAGCCCGAAAGGACGTTTCCGTGACCACCCCGCACCACGAGCCCACGGCCCCCCGGTTCACCGACGAGGAGCTCGCGTACGTGGCCTCGCTCTTCGACGCCGCCCGCAACGGTGACACCGCTCTGCTGAGCTCGGCGATCGACGCCGGCGTCCCCGTGAACCTCACCAACGACAAGGGCGACACGCTGCTCAACCTCGCCGCGTACCTCGAGCGGCAGGAGACGGTGGCCATGCTGCTCGCGCGGGGTGCGGACACCGAGCGGGTGAGTGACATGGGCTTCACCGCCCTGGTGTGCGCGGTGTTCCGTGGCAACGAGCCGATCGCTCGGGCGCTGCTGGAGGCCGGCGCCGGTCAGGGCACGGGCCACCAGCACGCCCAGGACGTGGCCAGGGTCTTCGGGCAGGAGCACCTGCTGCCGCTGCTCGAGAGCTACGAGACCCGCCAGGCCTGACGCGCGGGGCGCGCCGCCGCGCCCGGAACCCGGCCCGGCGGCGTCGTGGGCGCCTGCTCAGCGAGAGAGGTCCAGGAACCGCTGGGCCAGCGCGGCGCCACCCTGCGGGTCGCGGCTGACCACCATGATGGTGTCGTCGCCCGCGATGGTGCCCAGGATCTCCGGGTCCACGGAGTGGTCGATCGCCGAGGCGAAGTACTGTGCGGCCCCCGGCGGGGTCCGCAGGATCACGAGGTTCGCGCTGCCCTCCGCGGTCACGAGCAGCTCGCGGCACAGCGCGGCGAGCTTGGCCTCCGTGCTCTCCCGCGTGATGCCGCTCGCGGGCGAGCGGTCCGCCCCCGCGCGCGGCACCGCGTAGACCATTCCCCCGCGCTCGGAGCGCACGCGCACCGCCTCGAGCTCCACGAGGTCCCGTGAGAGGGTGGCCTGCGTGACCTGGATGCCGTCCGCCGCGAGCAGCTCCGCGAGCTCCGCCTGCGAGTGCACGTCTCCCCCGGTCACGAGCTCCAGGATCCGGGCCTGGCGCGCGGTCTTGGTGGTGGGGATGCCGCTCATCGCGTCTCCTCGCGTCGGAGGGCCGCGGGCAGGTCCGCCGAGAGCCCCGAGGAGTCCAGGAGGAACGTGAGCAGCGCCTTCTGCGCGTGCAGCCGGTTCTCCGCCTCGTCCCACACGAGCGAGGCCGGGCCGTCGATGACCTCCGCGGCCACCTCCAGGCCCCGGTAGGCGGGCAGGCAGTGCAGGAACACGGCGTCCTGGGCCGCGAGCGCCATCGCCTCGGCGGTCACGGAGTAGGCCGCGAAGATCTCGGTGCGTTCCGCCTTCTCGCTCTCCTGCCCCATGGACACCCACGTGTCCGTCACGACGGCGTCCGCGCCCGCGAGCGCCTCCCGCGCGTCCGTGGTGACGAGCACCGAGCCGCCCGTGGCCCCGGCACGCTCCCGGGCTGCGGCCACGACGTCCTCGCGCGGCAGGTACCCCTCCGGTCCGGCCACGCGCACGTGCATCCCGGCGGTGGCGCAGCCCAGGAGGTAGGAGTTGGCCATGTTGTTCGCGGCGTCCCCCACGTACGCCAGCGTGCGGCCCGCGAGGTCCCCGAAGTGCTCCCGGAGCGTGAGCAGGTCCGCGAGGATCTGGCACGGGTGGTAGTCGTCGGACAGGCCGTTGACCACCGGCACCGTGCTGTGCTCGGCCATCTCCTCCAGCCCCGCCTGCTCGTAGGTGCGCCACACCACGGCGGCGAGCATGCGGGAGAACACGCGGGCGCTGTCCGCAATGCTCTCCTTGTGCCCCAGCTGCGACTCCCCCGGGTTGATGATCAGGGGGCTGCCCCCGAGGTCGCTGACCCCGGTGGCGAAGGACACGCGGGTGCGCGTGGAGGTCTTGTCGAAGACCACACCCACGGTCTGGGGCCCGGCCAGCGGGCGGCGGGAGAAACGGTCCGCCTTGAGGGATGCGGCGAGGTCCAGGACGCTCGCCTGCTCGTCGGGGGTGAGGTCGGTGTCGACCAGGAAGTGACGCGTCACGCCGGGTTCTCCTTCGGTTGCCGGCCCGGTGAGGGCCGGGGTCGCTCGTACGGTGAGGGGGATGCGTTCACGCGGACCGGCACTGCTCCAGCAGCCCGGGCAGCGCATCGGCGAACGTGTCCACCTCCGCGGTGGTGATGATCAGCGGCGGCGCGAGCCGCACGGTGGCCGGACCCGTGGCGTTGACGATGAACCCCGCGGACCGGGCGGCCGCCACGAGACGCGGGGCCACGGCGTCGTCGGCGTGCTGCTGCGAGAGGTCCACGCCCAGCAGCAGGCCGTGCTGACGCACCTCGACGACGCCGGGCACCGCCCGCAGCCGCACGGCGAGGTGCTCCCCCACGGTGCGCGCGCCGGCGAGCAGCCCCTCGGCCTCGATGGTCTCGAGCGTGGCGAGACCCGCGGCCGCGGCCAGGGGATTGCCGCCGAACGTGGTGCCGTGCTGGCCCGCCGTGAGCAGCTGCGAGACCTCGGGGCCCGCGGTCAGCAGGGCACCCACGGGGAAGCCGCCGCCGAGACCCTTGGCAAGGGTCACCGCGTCCGGGAACTCTCCCGCCGGCAGCTGGGCCGTGGCGGCGAGCCACGCGCCGGTGCGGCCCATCCCCGACTGCACCTCGTCCACCACCAGCAGGACGCCCCGCTCTCGCGTGAGCTCCCGGGCGCGGGCGAGAAAGCCCTCCGGCAGGCCGCGGACGCCGGCCTCTCCCTGGACGGGTTCCACGAAGACCGCGGCCACGGTGTCGTCGAGCGCGGCGTCGAGGGCCTCCGCCGTGGCGGGCACGTGGGTGACGCCACCCGGCAGGGGTTCGAACGGTGCACGGTAGGCCTCCTTGGCCGTGAGCGCGAGGGAGCCCATGGTGCGGCCGTGGAACGCGTGCTCCAGGGCGATCACGCGTTCCCGGGGCCGGCCGTGCGCGTCCGGGTGGGCTCGGCCGTGACTGCGGGCCAGCTTGAACGCGGCCTCGTTCGCCTCCGAGCCGGAGTTCGCGAAGAACACGTGGGAGCCCTCCGGTGCCCCCGTGACCTCGGTGAGGCGGCGGGCCAGCTCGATGCTGCCCGGGGACGTGAACAGGTTGGAGATGTGCGCGAGGCGCCCCGCCTGCTCCGACACGGCGCGCACCCACGCGGGGTGCGCGTGGCCCAGCGCGTTCACGGCGATGCCCGCGAGCAGGTCCAGGTAGCGGGTGCCGTTCGCGTCCGTGACGTGGCAGCCCTCCCCCGAGACGAGCACGAGCGAGGGATCGCCGAACACCCCCAGGAGGTTGTCCCGGTACTGCTCCAGCAGATCCTCCTGGTGACTCATGCGCGGTCCTCCCCGTCCGGTGCGACTTCCGTTCCGATCCCCGTGTCCGTGAAGATCTCCAGCAGGGACGAGTGCGGCGAGCGCCCGTCCACGATGCTCGCGCGCGGCACCCCGCCCTCCACGGCGCGCAGGGCCGCACGCATCTTGGGGATCATCCCCGCCTCGAGCGCGGGCAGCATCTCCCGCAGCTCCCCCGCGGTCAGGGAGGAGATCAGCGACGAGCGGTCCGGCCAGTTCGCGTAGAGGCCCTCCACGTCCGTGAGCGCCACGAACTTCTCCGCCCCCAGGGCCACGGCGACCTCCGCGGCGGCGGTGTCCGCGTTGACGTTGAGCACCTGGCCCGTGAGCGCGCCGAGGCCCGCCGCGGCGTCGTCGTCCGTCTCCGCGAGCTCGGGGGCGACCGAGGCGATCACCGGGATCTTGCCGATGTCCAGCAGCTGCTCGACCGCGGCCGTGTTGACCCGCGTGACGGTGCCCACGAGACCGAGGTCCAGCGGGGCGCCGTCGGAGCCCGTGCGCACGCGCCGCGCCTGCAGCAGTCCGGCGTCCTCGCCCGACATGCCCACCGCGTAGGGGCCGTGGGCGTTGATCAGGCCCACGAGCTCCCGGCCCACCTGGCCGGTGAGCACCATGCGGATCACGCTCATGGCCGCCTCGGAGGTCACCCGCAGCCCGTCGCGGAACTCGGAGTGGATGCCCAGGGAGTCGAGCATCGTGCTGATCTGCGGGCCGCCGCCGTGGACCACGACCGGGCGGATGCCCACGTGGCGCAGGAAGACGATGTCCTGCGCGAACGCGCGGCGCAGATCGTCGTTGACCATGGCGTTGCCGCCGTACTTGAAGACCATGGTGGAGCCGGCGTAGCGCTGGATCCACGGCAGGGCCTCCATGAGGGTCTCGGCCTTGGTGCGGGCCGTCTCGTACCTGGTGCTGTCGCTGAGTCGTGACATGGTGCGGCGCGCTAGCTGGAGTAGGCGCTGTTCTCCTCGACGTAGTCGTGGGTGAGGTCGTTGGTCCACACGGTGGCCCGTGCGTCCCCGGTCTTGAGGTCGATCTCGACGTCCACCGCGCGCGACGCCGCGAGATCCACGCCCTCGCGCGGGTCCCCGATGGCGCCGTTGCGGCACACGGTCACGCCGTTGATCGTGACGTCCAGGCGGTCCGGGTCGAACTGCGCCTGCGTGGTGCCCACCGCGGAAAGCACCCGGCCCCAGTTCGGGTCGTTGCCGAAGACCGCGGTCTTGAACAGGTTGGAGCGGGCGACGGCGCGGGAGACGTCCTCCGCCTCGGTCTCGGTGGCCGCGCCCACCGTGGTGACGGCGATGTCGTGCGCGGCTCCCTCGGCATCCGTGATGAGCTGCTGGGCCAGGCTGTGGCACACGGCGGTCAGCGCGCGGGTGAACTCCTCCTGCTCGGGCACCCGCCCGGACGCCCCGGAGGCCATGAGCACCACGGTGTCGTTGGTGGACATGCAGCCGTCCGAGTCCGTGCGGTTGAACGTCACCCGGCACGCCTGGCCCAGGGCCGCGGACAGGGAGTCGGCGGGCAGCAGTGCGTCCGTGGTGAGCACCACCAGCATGGTGGCCAGCCCCGGCGCGAGCATCCCCGCACCCTTGGCCATGCCACCGACGGTCCAGCCGGAGCCGCCCGCGCAGGCCTGCTTGGGGACCGTGTCCGTGGTCATGATCGCCGTGGCTGCGGACAGCCCTGCCTGCTGTCCTGCGGCGAGCGCGGCCACCGCCTCCGGGACGCCGCGGCGCACGACGTCCATGGGCAGCTGCTCCCCGATCAGGCCCGTGGAGCACACGAGCACGTCCCCGGCGCCGATCCCCAGTCCCTGCGCCACGAGCTCCGCCGTGGTGTGGGTGTTCTGGAAGCCCTCCGGGCCCGTGCACGCGTTCGCCCCCCCGGAGTTGAGCACCACGGCGCGGGCGTTGCCCTGCCGGGCCACTTCGCGGGACCAATGCACGGGCGCGGCCGCCACGCGGTTGGAAGTGAACTGCGCGGCGACGGCGTGCTCCGGGCCGTTGTTCACCACGAGGGCGAGGTCCGTGCCGCCGGACTTCTTGACCCCCGCCTCAACACCGGCCGCGGTGAATCCCGCGGCGGCGCACACGCCGGCCTCGGTGGACACCGGCACCGTGTGGACGGGGCCGCGGTCGCCGGGTCCTGCGGCGGCGGAGGGAATCTCTGTCATGTCTGCTCCTGTTCGGGACGACGGGACGGGGTGGTGGACGCCGGTCACGGGGCGATCCCCTGGCCCGTGAGACCCGTGGTCTCCGGCAGCCCGAGAGCCAGGTTGAGGGACTGCACCGCAGCACCCGCCGTCCCCTTGGTGAGGTTGTCGAGGACCGTGCTCACCACGAGCCGCCCGGCGTGGTGGTCCACCGCGAGCTGCAGGGCCACGTGGTTGGACGCCTGGACCGACTTGGTGGTGGGCCACTGCCCCTCCGGCAGGACGTGCACGAACGGCTCGTCCCCGTAGGCGGCGTCGTAGACCTCGCGCACGCGGGCGTCGTCGACGCCGGGGCGCAGGACGGCCGTGGCCGTGGTGAGGATGCCGCGCGGCATGGGGGCCAGGGTGGGGGTGAAGGACAGGGTCACGTCCTGTCCGCCCGCCGCGGCGAGCCCCTGCTCGATCTCGGGGGTGTGACGGTGCCCGCCACCCACACCGTACGGGGACATGCCGCCCATGGTCTCCGCCCCCAGCAGGTGCGGCTTGGCCGCCTTGCCAGCGCCCGAGGTCCCGGAGGCGGAGACGACCACGAGGTCCTGCGGGGCCACGAGGCCCGCGGCGAGCGCCGGGGCGAGGGCGAGCAGGGACCCTGTGGGGTAGCAGCCGGGCACGGCGATCCGTGTGGCACCGCGCAGGGCCTCCCGCTGCTTGCCGCCCCGGGGGTCCGTGACGAGCTCGGGCAGCCCGTAGGGCCACGTGCCCGCGTGCTCGGTGCCGTAGAACTTCTCCCACGCGCTCGCGGACGTGAGCCTGTGGTCCGCCCCGGCGTCCACGACCACGGTGCCCTCGGGCAGCGCGGCCGCCACCGCCGCGGACTGGCCGTGCGGCAGCGCGAGGAACACGACGTCGTGGCCCGCGAGGTTCTCCGCCGTGGTGTCCACGACGGTGCGGTCCGCGAGAGCGTGCAGGTGGGGCTGGAGCTCACCGAGACGGCGACCGGCCGAGGAGTGCGCGGCCACGGTGGTGATCTCGATGTCGGGGTGCCCGCACAGCAGGCGGAGCACCTCGCCCCCGGCGTATCCGGTGGCCCCTGAGACGGCTGCGGTGTAGGTCATGGCTCCACCATAGCGTATTTCTATGCATGCCACCCGATATTTATTCATTGCCCAGTTGGACGCGCCGGCACCAGTCAACCGTGCGGCGCATCCCGGCGCCTCCGCTTGGCCCGAGCGACCGCGCGGAGCGACACTGGTCGGGTCACACCACCCCGCCCACCGGAGGAGCGCACCCATGAACGAGACCATGCAGGTCATCTCGGCGGAACGGGCCGGAGGACCGGACGTGCTGCGCGTCGGCACGCAGGACGTCCCCGAGCCGGGCCCGCGGCAGGTGCTCGTGCGCACGGAGGCCACGGGCGTGAACTTCATCGAGACCTACCAGCGGGCGGGCGTCTACCCGGTCTCCTACCCGTTCGTCCCCGGAACCGAGGGCTGCGGCGAGGTGGTGGCCGTGGGCGCGGACGTCACGGAGGTGGCCGTGGGCCAGCGCATTGCCACGGCCGAGGCCTCGCGCACCTATGCGGAGCACTTCCTGGTGGACGCGGACAGGACACTGCCCGTGCCCGCGGACATGGACCCCCGCGTGGCGGCCGCCCTGCCCCTGCAGGGACTCACGGCCCACTACCTGGTGCGCTCCACGTTCCCCGTGGGTCCCGGGCACACGGCGGTGATCACGGCGGCCTCCGGCGGTGTGGGCGGCCTGGCCATCCAGCTCATGAAGCGGGTGGGGGCCACGGTGATCGCGCTCACGTCCACCCCGGAGAAGGCGGAGACGGCCCGCGGGCTCGGGGCGGACCACGTGCTGCCCTACGAGGACTTCGCCTCCGGCGTGCGTGAGCTGACCGACGGCGCGGGGGCGGACGTGGTCTACGACTCCGTGGGCCGTGCCACCTTCGACGCGTCCCTGAAGGCCACACGGGTGCGGGGCACCACGGTGCTCTTCGGCGGCGCCTCCGGGCAGGTGCCACCGTTCGACCTGCAGCGCCTCAACAGCGAGGGCGGGCTGTACGTCACCCGCCCGTCGCTCGCGCACTACACGCGCGACGCCGAGGAGCGGCAGTGGCGCTGGCGCGACCTCGTGGACGCGGTGGGCGACGGCGCCCTGACCGTCCGCGTGGGCGGCACCTATCCCCTGGCCGACGCCGCCGCGGCCCACCGCGACCTGGAGTCCCGGGCCACGCAGGGCAAGCTGCTGCTGATCCCGTGACCCCCCGTTCCGGGGTCCTCGACCCCCGCTGGGCTCAGACGTCCGCGCGGACCGAGTGGTGCACGCGCCGCACGCCCCACACCGTGAGGCCTGCACAGAGCAGCGCCGCGACCGCCCACGCACCGGCCTTGACCCGCTGGCCCGTGACCGTGGAGTCCGTGACCCCGTCCGTGCCGTAGCTGCCGGGCTCGTCCGTCTCCACCACCGTGAGCTTCCCGTGCCGGACGGCGAGCAGGGCGTGCACCTCCCGGGGGAAGTCGGAGTCCTGCACACCGGTCTGGGTGCCCCGGAACGTGATCTGGTCCCCCTCGGCCTTCTTCACCGGGTCGTTGAGCCGGTTGTCGAAGGGGTACTTCTCCACCAGGTCGTTCCGGGGCATCACGCCCGAGTAGATCCCGTTGTAGTCCCGGGTGTCCAGGTCCTTGGTGAGGGTCTGGTACGTCCCGGAGACCACCATGGACTCCCCCGCCCAGTCCTCGAGGTGGGAGGCCTTCTCGAAGGACAGGGCGGACAGCAGCCCCAGCACCAGACTCACCACGGCACCCACCAGGACGACGAGCACGATCGTCCACCCCCGGGACGCGGGAGCACGTTCGTCCTGCTGCTCGTGGAAGTCGATGAGTTCGGGGGAATCGTGGGGCACGGTGCTCCTCGTGGTGGGGGAAGGGGATCAGGAGCGGATCTCGGCGCCGTGCTCCCGGCGTGCAGCGGCCACCGCGGCCTCGCGCGCCTCGGAGGCCTCGTCCGCAGTGAGCGTGCGGTCCGGGGCGCGGAAGCGCAGGGCGATGGCCACGGACTTGTCGCCCTCCGGGATGCCCTTGCCCGCGTACACGTCGAAGATCTCCGCGGACTCCAGCAGCTCACCCGCGCCGCGGCGCACGGTGTCCAGCAGGTCCGCGGCGGCAACCTCGGAGGGCACCACGAGTGCCACGTCCTGGGTGGCCGCGGGGTAGCCGGAGATCGGCTGCGCCGCGACGGCCGAGGGCTCCCGGTCCAGCAGGGCGGACAGGTCCAGCTCCACCGCACACGTCCGCTCGGGGAGACCCTGCGAGGCCACGAGCTGGGGATGCAGCTCGCCGGCCACGCCGATCACCGCGCCGTCGGCCGTGCTCAGCCGCGCGGTGCGTCCGGGGTGGAACGCCGCGTGCTGGCCCTGCGTGACCCGCAGCTCCACGCCCACGCTGCGCGCCGCCAGCGCGGCAACGTCCAGGGCGTCCTGCCAGTCCAGGGCCCGCGGAGCGACCCACGGACCGGCCGCGGTGTCGTGGCCGGTGAGCACGGCCGCGAGCTTGCGCGGCTGCGCGGGCACGGCGGCATGGAGCCGTGAGAGCTCCTCGTCCCCGGGACGCACGCCCAGCGGCGGGGCGGGGTGCGTGTCCGCCGTGTGGGAATCCGCCAGG
The DNA here is from genome assembly GCF_003687455.1 of Kocuria tytonicola. Classification (GTDB taxonomy): domain Bacteria; phylum Actinomycetota; class Actinomycetes; order Actinomycetales; family Micrococcaceae; genus Kocuria; species Kocuria tytonicola. The sequence continues at coordinate 19,319 of NZ_PHOA01000037.1, forward strand.
AACACGTGGCCGATCTCGTACAGCGCGAGGTCGCGGAAGCCGCGCGCGTGGTTGCGCTTGAGCACCTCCACGAGCCCGGGCAACACGCTCGTGCGCAGCAGGGGCCGGGCCTCGCTGATGGGGTTGGCCAGCTTGACGGACGGCACGTGGGAGCCGTCAGCGCTGCTCCAGAGGTCGTTCTCCGCCTGGGAGACGAACGGGTAGCTGAGCACCTCGGTCAGACCGGCCGCCGCGAGGGTGTTGGCCACGCGGCGTCGCGCGGTCTGCGAGCGCGTGAACCCGCGGCCCGGTGGGGCAACGGGCAGCCGGTCCGGGATCCGGTCGTAGCCGTCGAGGCGGGCGATCTCCTCGACCAGGTCCTCCTTCTCCGTGAGGTCGGGGCGCCAGGACGGCGGGGTCACGGTCCAGCCGTCGGCGGTCTCCGTGACGTCCGCACCGATGGCTGTGAGCGTGCGCTCGACGACCTCCGGCGAGTAGTCCACGCCCACGCGCGCGGTGGGGTATCCCGCGGGGAGCTCGATCGGCGCGGGGGCGTCAGTGTGGTCCACGTCCGTGACCCGACCGGTGTCGGTGCCGCCGGCCAGCTCCACGAGCAGGTCCGCCACGCGCTGCGCGGCCACCGGTGCGAGCTGCGGGTCCACCCCGCGCTCGTAGCGCTTGGAGGCCTCCGAGGGCAGCTTGTGGCGGCGCGCGGTGCGCGCGACCGAGACCTCGTCGAAGCGTGCGGCCTCCACCAGGATGCGGGTGGTGGACTCCCCCACCTCGGTGGCGGCGCCTCCCATGACGCCCGCGAGCCCGATGGCGCCGGAGTCGTCCGCGATCACGAGGTCCTCGGCGTCCAGCGCACGGTCCCTGCCGTCCAGCGTGGTGAGATTCTCACCCGCGGCGGCCCGGCGCACGGTGATCCCGCCCTGCACGCTGTCCGCGTCGTAGGTGTGGATGGGCTGGCCGTACTCGAGCATCACGTAGTTGGAGATGTCCACGGGCAGGCTCACGGAGCGGATGCCGGCGAGCCGCAGCCGGGAGGCCAGCCAGGGCGGGATCACCGTGCGCCGGGCCGCCGCGGGTGAGAATCTCACCACGCTGGACGGCAGGGACCGTGCGCTGGACGCCGAGGAC
>NZ_PHOA01000038.1 GCF_003687455.1 Kocuria tytonicola
ACCTTTAGCGCCGCTCGCCGGGGAGGCATCGGCGGAGGCAATCACGGCGTCCTGGTCCCCACCGCCGCTCAGCAGGGCAGCGCATCCCGCCCCCAGTGCCACGAGCAGCGCCACGCACAGCAGCACCAGGGCCGGGCGGTTCAGGTTCCTGCGCACCGTCACGTCCTCGCGGTGCCGGGAGTGCGCGTCGGGATCGGAGGACGCGGCGGTGGGTCGGTCCGAACCGCCGGAGGGATCCTCGGGTGGCGACAGGGGCTCCCGCTCCCCGCAGTGATCCGCCTCCGTGTCGTAAGACCGCGCCTCACCCCCGCGCGCGGCGTGCGACCCACCGGCCGCCCGGTCCTCCCCCAGCAGCGCGCTCAACCGCTCGGTGGCGTCACTGTCCCGGAACCTGCGCCGTCCCCTGAAGTCGATCCCAGTCATGCACCCCACTCCACCGCGCCCGCTCACCGGGCACCGCGGGGCGGGACGCATCTGTGGAGACCGGACGCAGGGAAACCGTCACGCCCCGGACTGGGGAGCCTTCACACCGTGCGTGACCGGGCTGGAGGTAGGCCCCTCCACGACCGCCGCCTTCGTCCCCAGCCCCACGTGGGCGCTGAGCACCGGGGGCAGCTCGCTGAGCACCAGCTCCGCGTCCGGACGGTACCGGTCCACGAGCACCTCCCCGATCTCGCGGGCACCGTGCGGATCCGCCACGTGGTGCACGCACAGCACCGGGTGCTGGGGCTCCGCGTCCCGCAGCGCCTCCCCCGCGAGCACCATGAACCGCTGCTGCGCGCGCGACAGGGACACCGGGCGCTCCACGGTGACGATCTTCCCCTCGGCCAGGCTCAGCAGCGGCTTGATCTGCAGCACGGAGCCCACCCTCGCCGTGGTGGGGTTCACCCGCCCGCCGCGGCGCAGCGTCTCGAGGGAGCGCACCTGGATCAGCACCTGGGCACGGGCGGACGCCTCGTGAGCCGCGCGGGCGACGTCGTCGATCCCCGCTCCCGACGCCGCCTCCTCCAGCGCCGCGCGCACCCCCAGGCCCTGCGCCAGACCGGCGCTCGCGGTGTCCACGATGCGCACGGGGATCCCGATGTCCTGCCGCGCGATCCGCGCGGCCCCCACCGTGCCGGAGAGCTCGCCCGAGAGGTGCACCGAGACCACGGCCTCGAACCCGGCCTCCTCGAAGCCCCGGTACGCGGCACGCGTCCGACCCGGAGCGGGCCGGGAGGTGGTCACGGGCCGACCCTCCGCGAGCGCGACCACCAGGGAGGAGGCCCGGTCCGCCTCGTCCTCCGTGTGCAGCTGCCCGCCGATCAGCACGGGCATGTCCACGAGCGCGAACCCGCCGGCGGTCTCGAACGCGTGCCGCCAGGAGTCGGGCAGGGCCGCGGCACTGTCGGTGACCACGGCCACGCGGCGGGCGACGGCGTCGTCGTCCCCGGGGGCCGGGGCGGCCGCCACGCCGGGTCGGGCCGGGAACGGGCGGAGCCCGCCCTCCCCCTCGTGCGAGCGGGCGGACGGGCTCCGGGAACCGTGGCCGGTCATCAGACCACGATGTTCACGAGCTTGGGGGCGCGCACGATGACCTTGCGCACCGTGGCCTCGGACAGCAGCCGCTGGACCACCTCGGAGCCCATGGCCGCGGCCTCGAGGTCCTCGTCGGAGATGTCCGCGGGGACCTGCAGGCGGTCGCGCACCTTGCCCTTGATCTGCACCACGGCGGTCACGGTGTCCTCCACGAGCAGCGCGGGATCCACGGCGGGCCACGGGGCGCGCACCACGGTGTCCTCGTGGCCGATCAGGTGCCACATGTCCTCCGCGGTGTACGGGGCCACGAGGCTCAGCAGGATGGCCACGGCCTCCACCGCCTCGCGCACCGCGGGATCGGCGGGACCGCACCCGGAGTCGATGGCCTTGCGGGTCACGTTCACCAGTTCCATGGTGCGGGCGATCACCACGTTGAACTTGCCGGAGTCCAGCAGCTGCTCGGCGTCCGCCACGGTCCTGTGGGTGGCGCTGCGCAGCGCCTTGTCACCCTCCGCGAACGGCGCGGCAGGATCCGCCGTGCAGTCCTGCGCCAGGCGCCACGCCCGGGCCAGGAACTTCTGGGAGCCCTGCGGAGAGACGTCCGCCCAGTCCACGTCGTCCTCGGGCGGGGACGCGAACACCATGGTCAGGCGCACCGCGTCCACGCCGAACGCGTCCAGCTGCTCACCCAGGTCCACGCCGTTGCCCAGGGACTTGGACATCGCCTTGCCGCCGTTGAGCACCTGGCCCTGGTTCAGCAGCGCCTTGAACGGCTCCGTGAACCCGACCAGGCCGAAGTCATAGAGGGCCTTGGTGAAGAACCGCGAGTACAGCAGGTGCAGGATCGCGTGCTCCACACCGCCCACGTACTGGTCCACCGGCAGCCAGCGGTCCACCGCGGCGCGGTCGAACGGCGCGGCCTCGTCGTGCGGGGACGTGTAGCGCAGGTAGTACCAGGACGAGTCCACGAACGTGTCCATGGTGTCGGTGTCACGCTTCGCGGGCCCGCCGCACGCGGGGCACTCCACGTTCACCCAGTCCGACGCCGCCGCGAGCGGGCTCTGCCCCTTGGGCGCCAGCTGCTCACCGCGCAGGTCCTCGGGCAGGCGCACGGGCAGCTGGTCCTCGGGCACCGGGACCTCGCCACAGGAGGCGCAGTGGATGATCGGGATGGGGGCACCCCAGAAGCGCTGCCGGGACAGCAGCCAGTCCCGCAGCCGGAAGTTCACGTGGCGCTCGCCGGTGCCGGCCTCCGTGACGATCTCGATGGCCTTCTCCACCGCCTCGGCCCGGGGCAGGCCGTCCAGGGGCCCGGAGTTCACCAGGGTGCCGTCGCCGGTGGCGGCCACGCCCGTGACCGCGGGGTCCTCCTCGCCGCTGTCCAGCACGGTGCGCACGGGCAGCTCGAACGCCCGGGCGAAGTCCAGGTCCCGCTGGTCGTGGGCGGGCACCGCCATGATCACGCCCGTGCCGTAGTCCGCGAGCACGTAGTCCGAGGCCCACACCGGCAGCTTCTCCCCGGTCAGCGGGTTCACCGCGTGGCGGCCCAGGAACACACCGGTCTTCTCCCGGTCCGAGGCCTGGCGCTCGATGTCCGACAGCGCCTTGACCTGCTCCCGGTACGCGGCGAGCGCCTCAGCCTGCTCCGGGGCCACGACCTCCTCGGCCACGGCCGCGTCCGCGGCCACCACGCAGAACGTGGCGCCGTAGAGGGTGTCCGGGCGGGTGGTGAACACGGTGACGGTGCGCCCGGAGGTGTCCGAGGCGTCGGCGCCCTCGGCGGGGGCGCCCTCGATCACGAAGTTCACGTGCGCGCCCTCGGAGCGACCGATCCAGTTGCGCTGCATGGCCAGCACGCGCTCGGGCCAGTGCCCCTCCAGCTCGGCCATGTCGTCCAGCAGCCGCTGGGCGTAGTCCGTGATCTTGAAGTACCACTGGTTCAGGGACTTCTTGGTCACCGGGGTGTGGCAGCGCTCGCAGGCGCCGTTGACCACCTGCTCGTTGGCCAGCACGGTCTGGTCCTTGGGGCACCAGTTGACCGGCGAGTCCTTCCGGTACGCGAGGCCGTGGGAGTAGAACTGCAGGAACAGCCACTGCGTCCACCGGTAGTACTCGGGGTCCGAGGTGTGGATCTCCCGGTCCCAGTCCGCGCTGATGGCGTAGCGCTTGAAGGACTCCCGCTGGGTGTCGATGTTGCGGTAGGTCCACTCGGCCGGGTGGGCGTCGCGCTTGATGGCCGCGTTCTCCGCGGGCAGCCCGAAGGAGTCCCAGCCCACGGGGTGCATCACGTCGTAGCCGCGATGCATCCAGTAGCGGGCCACCACGTCCCCCATGGCGAACGCCTCCGCGTGGCCCATGTGCAGGTCCCCGGAGGGGTAGGGGAACATGTCCAGGACGTAGCGCCGCTGCGCGGAGCCGTCGTCGGCGGGCGTGTAGACGCGGTGCTCGTCCCAGTAGCCGGACCAGGTGGCCTCGATCCGCTGGACGTCGTAGTCGGTGCCCGCCTCCGGGGTGCTCTGCTCGCTCACGTGCCTCGCCTTCAGGGTTCACGGGGCCGGGCGGGTGCCAGGGCTCGGGTGTCGAGGCGGCAGCGCGGTCCCCCGCGTGGATGTGTGGGGATCCCTCCCAGTTTAGACCAGGCCGCATCCCGGCCCGCGTGCACCGGGCGCCGCTACCATGGGGGCGCCGATGCCGGATGGATGGAGGACCCGTGGACAACCCCTACGCCGAACGCCGCAGCGTGGAACTGGACGGATACCGCGTGCGGTACTGGTTCTACGACGCGGACAAGGAGCGCAAGCCCCTGCTGGTGATGCTCCACGGCTTCCGCGGGGACCACCACGGGCTGCAGCTGATCGCCACGGCACTGCGCGAGAAGTACCACGTGGTGGTCCCCGACCTGCCGGGTTTCGGCCGCTCCGAGCCGTTCCCGGACCGGGAGCACTCCGTGGCCGAGTACGTGCGTTTCGTCCGGGACTTCCTCATCACCCTGACCGACGGCGCCGTGTCCCCGGACTCCGGCACGGGCGTGGTGCTCGCGGGGCACTCCTTCGGCTCCATCCTGGCCGCGCACTTCGCCGCCGAGCACCCGTCCATGGTGGAGCGGCTGGTGCTCATCAACCCCATCTCCCAGCCCGCGCTGGCCGGGGACCAGAAGAGCCTCACCAAGCTCACGCGCCTCTACTACGGTGCCGGCTCCGCGCTGCCCCGCCGCCTGGGCACCCGGTTGCTGTCCTCCAACGCGGTGGTCAAGCTCATGACGGACGTGATGGTCAAGTCCGACGATCCCGATGTCAAGCACTACGCGCTGCGCCAGCATCAGGCGTACTTCAACACCTTCGCGAACCGGGAGGTCCTCTCCCAGGCCTACGACGCCTCCATCTCCCGCACCGTCGCCGAGGTGGCCATGAACCTGAGCATGCCCACCCTGCTGCTCGTGGGGGAGCTGGACGACCTCGGCTCCGTGGGCTCCCAGCGCACCATGGCCTCGTGGATCCGCAGCCACCGCCTGGAGATCATCCCCGCCGTGGGCCACCTCATCCACTACGAGGCACCGGAGACCGCGGCCGCGCTGATCGAGGACTTCCTGGGGGCCCCCGCCCCCGAACCGCTGGAGGGCTACGACACGCTCCCCCTCGCGGACACCACCGAGTCCACCCCGGACCAGCTCACCGGCATGCTGCCCGCCGTGGACCGCGCCGCGAGCGCCCGGCAGTTCCGGCGGGAGACCCGCGCCCGGGGCCTGTCGGGGGAGCCCGGGACGTCCAAAGAGTCCGGGGGGTCCCGCCGGTGAGGCTGCTCTTCGACGCGCGCTACATCCGCACGGACCACCACGACGGGATCAGCCGGTACAGCACCCAGCTGCTCGCGGCCACCGCCCGGCTGGTCGCGGCGGATCCGCGGGTGCGGCTCTGCGCGCTGATCAGCGATCCCGCGCAGCGGGCGTTCGTCCCGGAGGGCGTTGCCGTGCTGAGGGGCCCGTCCGTCACGTCTGCCGCGGAGGTGCTCGCCGCGCAGTACGTGAACAGGTACGCGCCCGACGTCGTGTTCTCCCCCATGCAGACCATGGGCTCCCTGGGGCGGCGCTACCGCCTGGTCCTCACGCTGCACGACCTGATCTACTACGAGCACCCGCAGCCTCCGGGGGACCTGCCGCTGCCGGTGCAGTGGGGGTGGCGCGCATACCACCGCGCGTGGTGGCCGCAGCGGCTCACGCTCAACCGGGCGGACGCGGTGGCCACGGTCTCGGTGACCTCGCGCGAGCAGATCCTCGCGCACCGCCTCACGAAGCGGGACGTGCGGGTGATTGCCAATGCGGCGCCGTCGTCCGGGATCCCCGAGGCGGAGGCGCTCGCCCGGCTCGAGACGCGCGGCACGAACCTCGTGTACATGGGCTCGTTCCTGCCGTACAAGAACGTGGCGGCCCTGCTGCGCGCCATGGCACACCTGCCCGGGCACACGCTGCACCTGCTGTCCCGCATCTCTCCCGCATGCGAGGCCGAGCTGCGGGCGCAGGTTCCCCCCGGTGCGCGCGTGGTCTTCCACCGCGGCGTCACCGAGGACGAGTACCGCGAGCTGCTGGGCTCGTGCGCCGCGCTCGTCACGGCGTCCCGCGCCGAGGGCTACGGGCTGCCGCTCGTGGAGGCCTTCGCGCAGGGCGCGCCCGTGGTGTGCTCGGAGCTGCCGATCTTCCGCGAGGTCGCCGGGGACGCCGCCGGCTACGCCCCCGCGGACGACGCCGCCGCGTTCGCCGCCCGGGTGCGCGAGCTCACCGACCCGGCCCTCGCCCGGGAGCGTGTCCTCGCGGGGCTGCACCGGATCCGCGAGCACACGTGGCAGGACTCGGCCCGGGAACTGCTGGCCCTGGCCCAGGAACTCCACCAGCGCGGCTGAGCGACTTGAGGGCTCGGACTTGGGGCCCGGCGCACACCTGAGCGTCCCTCCCCTGATCCCCGCAACGCAGCCACCGGGGCAACCACGGGGGGCTGGAGAGCCCCGACGCGCGGAACTCGCGATCCATTGCCGGTAGTCGTCAGCTCACAGCAGGTCGGCGACGTCGCAGCGCACGGTGACCGGCGCGTGCTCCCGCAGCGCCGAGGCCCGCGCCTTCTCCGCCCGCAGGGCGGCGGTGACGTGCGGGGCGATCCCGAAGCCGAAGAACAGCAGTGCGCGGTACGGGCGGTCAGCAGCGTGTCCGGGCCCGTGACGGCCTCCGTCCCCGCGCTCCGCGGCGTCGGGCACGGTGTGACCGAGCCCGTCGAGGGTCTCAACACGCGATTGCCCGGCGTCGGCGTCCGCGAGGTCCGCGCCGTTGCCGGCCGCGATCTCCACGGGTACAGGGCCCACCACGCGCACGCGCTCCGGCAGCCGCAGATCCCGCAGCGTGGCCGCCACCGCCTCGCGGGTCCCCGTGAGGGCGGCCGTGCGCACCGCCGGGGGCAGGCCCAGTTCGTGGCGCTCCTGGAGCTCGCGCGCGGAGTGCCCGGCCGGGTCCCAGCGCACGAGGGCGGCGACCGCGCGGTCCTGGTCCGCGGTGACCACCACCGTGCCCCCGCGCGAGGACGCACGGACGAGCGCGGCGGCGTTGCACCACCGGCGCAGGGTCTGCTCCTCGGCCCGCAGCCAGGGCCGGGCGAGCATCTGGTTGCCGTCCAGCAGCAGGGCCGCCGCGTACCCGCCCTCGGCCACGGGCTCAGCACCCGGCGTGGCCACCACGAGTGCCGGGGCAGGACCCACCCGCGCGCGCACCGTGCGGTCGCTGGAGGAGATCACGGGCACCTGGGGGAACGCGCGGCCCAGCTCCTCGGCCGTCCGCCCGGCCCCCACCGAGCTCAGCCGCACCCGGGTGAACCCGCACTCCACGCACCGCCAGTCGTGGGCCTGCTTGCCGCACCACGTGCACACGGGCACCGCGTTCGCGGACCCCAGGGCGAGCGGCCCGTCGCACGCAGCGCACCGTGCGGGCGTGCGGCAGCGCTGGCACGCGAGCACCGGCGCGTAGCCCTTGCGCGCCACCTGCACCAGCACGGGGCCGCGTTCCAGCCCCGCCCGCGCCACGCGGAACGCCTCGTGCGGCAGGCGTGCCCGGGCCGCCAGGGGGTCGCGCTCGGTGTTGAAGGAGTCCGACGTCGCCTCGATGCGCGGGGAGAACCGGCGCAGCTCCGCGCGCGGGGGTGCCACCCGCCACGCCCAGCCCGTGGCCACGAGCCGCTGCGCCTCCGGGCTCACGGCGTACCCGGTGAGCAGCGCGGCCAGCCCCTGCTGCCGGGCGCGCAGCAGCAGCACGTCCCGGGTGTGCTGGTACGGGGCGCGCTGCTCCACGAAGTTCACGTCCCCGTCGTCGTGGCAGCACACCAGCGCGAGGTCCTGCACGGGCGCGTAGGCCGCCGAGCGGGTCCCCACCGCCAGCCGCTTGCGGCCCAGGGCGAGGTCCAGGAAACCCCGGTAGCGCGGCGTGGGCCCGTCCCCGGCATGCAGCCGGACGACGGCGCTCTCGCCCACGAGCGCGTGCAGCGCCGTCTCGAGCCGCTCCAGGGCCTTGTGGTCCGCGACCACGCCCACCGCACCGCGACCCGCGGCGTACGCCGTGGCCATCGCGTTCGCGGTCAGCACCGCCCAGTCGTGGTCCTCCGCCGAGGGCAGCACCTCCACCACGGCGCGCGCGTCCGTGCCTGCGGCCACGGCGCCGATGAACTCCGGGCCCCGCTCGTAGTGCTCCCACACCGACGTGTCAGGGACGGTCAGCGTCGCCACGTCCGGGGCATCCGCCGTTGTCGAGGTCGTGGCACCCGAGTCGTCGTCATTGTCCGTGAGGTCGGCGTCGGAGGGGGTGCCCGTGGCGGGATCCTCGGAGGTCTGCGGCTCGGTGGTGAACTCCTTGTCCACGCGAGCCACCCGTGGGGCGATGGCCACCCGCAGCACGTCCGCGGCGGTGCCCGCGCAGCGGTCCGCCACGGCCTGCGCGAGCTCCACGATTTCGGGCCGGGCGACGGGCAGCGGGCTGAGCACGCGGCGCAGCGGCAGCAGCCGGTCCTCGGGGACATCCGTGTGCGCCACCCGGTCCACAACCCACCCGGACATCTTCCGTCCGGAGAAGATCACGGACACCTTCGAGCCCACCACGGCCTGCTCGTGCAGCGCCGCGGTCACCCGGTAGTCGAAGACCCGGTCCAGGTGCGGGACGTAGGCCTCCAGCAGCACCTTGGCCACGGGGAGCGCGGAGGCCACCCCGTCGGAGCCGAACGCCCGGCGTGGGCTCCGTCCCGAAGCCCGGGGGCGTGGGGCGGGAACCGCGGGCAACCCGCTCAGGGTCAGCTGTCCACCGTCCGCCGGGTCCGGGGCCTGTGCGGCGTCCTCGTCCCGGGGCGACGGCGCGGCGTGGGCCGACGGCCGCGTGCCGGTGCCGGACTGCTCCCCCGGCTCGGGGTGAGCGCCCCCCGGGCTCACAGCCCCGCGGCGGAACGCAGCTCCTGCACCCGGTCGGTGCGCTCCCACGTGAAGTCGGGATCGGTGCGGCCGAAGTGCCCGTGCGCGGCCGTCTTGGCGTAGATGGGACGTTTCAGGTCCAGGTCCTCGATGATGGCGAGCGGGCGCAGGTCGAAGACTTCCGTGATGGCCTTCTCGATGCGCACGGGGTCCACGGTCTCGGTGCCGAACGTCTCCACGTACAGGCCCACGGGGTGCGCCTGGCCGATCGCGTAGGCCACCTGCACCTCCGCGCGGCGCGCGAGACCGGCGGCCACCACGTTCTTGGCCACCCAGCGCATGGCGTAGGCCGCGGAGCGGTCCACCTTGGAGGGGTCCTTGCCGGAGAACGCGCCGCCGCCGTGGCGGGCCATGCCGCCGTAGGTGTCCACGATGATCTTGCGCCCGGTGAGCCCGGCGTCCCCCACGGGCCCGCCGCGCACGAAGTTGCCCGCGGGGTTCACGATGATCCGGGTGCCCGAGAGGTCCAGGCCGGAGTCCCCGAGCACGGGGTCGATCACGCACGTGGTGATGTCCCGGGTGAGCTGATCGAGGTCGTAGTTCTCGGCGTGCTGGGAGGAGACGACCACGGTGTCCACCGAGACCGGGGTGTGGCCGTCGTAGCCCAGGGTCACCTGGGTCTTGCCGTCCGGGCGCAGCTCGGGCAGCACGGCGGTCTTGCGCACGCGCGTGAGCTGCTCGGAGAGCCGGTGGGCCAGCAGGATGGGCGCCGGCATGAGTGCCTCGGTCTCGTCCGAGGCGTAGCCGAACATGATGCCCTGGTCCCCGGCACCCTGGGCGTCCCGGGGGTCCTTGGCCACACCGGTGCGCTCCTCGAGGGAGTTGAACACGCCGTCGTAGATCTCGTGGGACTGCTCCCCCACGCTGATGGACACACCGCAGAACTCGCCGTCGAAGCCGTGCACCGCGGAGTTGTACCCGATGTCCAGCAGGGTCTTGCGCACGATGTGCGGGATCTCCACGTACGCGTCCGTCTTGACCTCGCCCGCCACGTGCACGAGCCCGGTGGTGACCATGGTCTCCACCGCCACGGAGGAGTCGGGGTCCTCCCGCAGCAGCTCGTCCAGGATGGAGTCCGAGATCTGGTCGCAGATCTTGTCCGGGTGACCCTCGGTCACGGACTCGGACGTGAAGATTCTCAGGTGTTCACTCGATGCGCTCACGCCCACCAGACTACCCGTCGGCTCGGACACCCAGTTCGTGGCCAATGCGCTCCACCACGAACCGCGCCACGTCCCGTTTGGATCCGTGCGCTGTGGGCTCCTCCGCGGAACGGGCGGAGAGCACGGTCACCTCGGTCTCGTCCCGGCCGAACACCTTGTCCGTGCCCACCTCGTTGAGCACGAGCAGGTCGCACCCCTTCCGCCGCAGCTTGGCCCGGCCGAAGTCCAGCACGGAGTGCTCGGCGTCCCCGGTCTCCGCGGCGAAGCCCACCACGAGCTGCGCCAGGCCGCGCTCGTCGCGCTGCGCCACCACGGCCCGCAGGATGTCGGGGTTGCGCACCAGGCGGATCACGGGGTCCGTGCCGTCCTCGGACTTCTTCATCTTGTGCTCCCCCACGGACGCCGGGCGGAAGTCCGCCACGGCCGCCGCCATGACCACGACGTCGCTGTCCCCCGCCGCCCGCAGCGTGGCCGCCTCGAGCTCGTGCGCCGAGGACACCCGGGTGGTCTCCACTCCCTGCGGCAGGTCGGTCTCGACGTGGGCGGCAATCAGGTGCACCTGCGCGCCCGCGTCCCGCGCGGCCTCGGCGAGGGCTACGCCCTGCTTGCCCGAGGAGCGGTTGCCCAGGAAGCGCACCGGGTCCAGCGCCTCCCGTGTGCCGCCGGCCGTGACCAGCACGCGGCGGCCCGTCAGGGGCCCGGCAACGGGCGAGGAGGGCAAGTGTGCGGCGTCGTGGGGCGCGGAACCGCCCGCCGCGGTGCCGTGCGGAGCGGTCTCGCCCAGTGCCTCACCGGCTGCGGCGTCGGGGTGCCCGGCGTCGTGGGCGGGAGCCGCGGCTCCGGCGCTCCCCGGGTGGTCGCGGTCCACCAGGGCCAGGGCGGCGTCGAGGATCTGCTGCGGCTCGGGCAGCCGCCCGGGGCCGCTGTCCGTGCCCGTGAGACGACCGGTCGCCGGGTCCAGCACGGTGTGGCCGTGCTCGCGCAGCAGGGCCACGTTGCGCTGGGTGGCCGGGTTGAGCCACATCTCGGTGTGCATCGCGGGCGCCAGCAGCACCGGTGCGGAGGTGGCGAGCACCGTGGTGGTGAGCAGGTCGTCCGCGAGGCCGTGCGCCACCCGCGCCATGAGGTCCGCAGTGGCCGGGGCGATCACCACGAGATCCGCGGCCTGGCCCTGCGCCACGTGGTTGACGGTGTCCACGCGGTCGAAGACCGAGTCCGAGACGGGCTCCCCCGTGAGCGCCTCCCACGTGGGCGCGCCCACGAACTCCAGGGCCGCACGGGTGGGCATGGGCACCACGTGGTGCCCCGCCTCGGAGAACAGCCGGGAGAGCAGGGCCGCCTTGTATGCGGCAATGCCCCCGCCCACGCCCAGCACCACGCGCAGCGGCGCGGGCCGGGAGGGGACGGGGGCGGTGCCGGTGTCCGGCTGCGTCACTGCTCGGAGGACTCCGCGGAGGCCTCGGGGGACTCCTCGGCCGCGGTCTCCGTGGTGGCCTCGGCGGACACGGCGTCGGCGTCCTCGGTGGTCGCGGTCTCGGACAGCTCCACGCCGTCGGAGAACACCGCGGTGCCGTCCTGCTCCTGGGCCTGGGCGAAGAAGTCGCCGGTGAACATGTCGGTGGCGGTGGGCTCGTCGCTGATCAGCTGGCCGTTGGGGGTGAACCCGGCGTGGGCGATGTGGTCGGCCTCGATCAGGCCCTCGTCGATCTCGCGGAAGGCGATGGACAGCGGCTTCTCGTTGAGCTGGGTGTCCACGAGCGGACCCACGTACTCGAACAGACCCTCGTGCAGCTGGGAGTAGTAGGCGTTGATCTGGCGGGCACGGCGGGCACCGAAGATCACGAGTCCGTACTTGGAGTCGGTCTTGTCGAGCAGCCGATCGACGGGCGGGTTGACGATGCCTTCGTTGTTCGTGCTCACGTGTTCTCTGACTCCTGTGGTGGACGGTGGTGTCGGTCGTTCTCGAGCGGGCCGGTCCCGGCCCCGCGGGGGCGACGGCGCGGTCAGCGCTTGGCGTCGCCCGGCAGCCCCATGAGGGCCACAAGCTCTGCGGCGGCGCGCTCCACGGTGTCGTTGACGACCGTGTGGTCGAACTCGGGTTGCGCCGCGAGTTCCAGTTTAGCCGTTTCCAGCCTGCGCTGCTGCTGCTCGGGGGTCTCGGTGCCGCGGCCCACGAGCCGGTGCACCATCTCGTCCCAGCTCGGCGGGGCCAGGAACACGAACTGTGCCTCCGGCATGGCCTGCCGGATGCTGCGCGCACCCTGCAGGTCGATCTCCAGCAGCACGCTGCGACCCGCGGCCAGCGCCTCCTCCACCTTGTGCCGGGGCGTGCCGTAGCGGTGGAGGTTGTGCACCACGGCCCACTCCAACAGGTCGTGCTCGTCGACCATCCGGTCGAACTCGGCGTCGTCCACGAAGAAGTAGTGCACGCCGTCCACCTCCCCGGGGCGAGGTGCGCGGGTGGTTGCGGAGACGGACAGCCACACGTCCGGGTAGTGATCCCTCACGTACGTGGACACCGTTCCTTTCCCCACGGCCGTGGGGCCGGCGAGAACGGTCACGGTGGGCGACGGGGACACGGATACCTCCTGGCAGGCGGGAACGGGTGGAGCACGGGGCTCGCCCGTCACTGTACCAACCGTGGCCTGCGGGGTCCGCGTGGCGGGTCAGCGGTCCAGGTAGTCCACCAGGGCGCGCCGCTGGTGCTGGCCCAGCCCGCGCACGCGCCGCGTGGCCGCGATCCCGATCTGCTCCATGATCGCCGCCGAGCGGACCTTCCCGATCCCGGGGGTCGCCTCGAGCAGCTCGGTGACCTTGAGGCGGCTGACCGCCTCGTCCTCCTCGCCCCGGCGCAGCACCTCGGCCACGCTCATGGAGCCGTCCCGCAGGGACTTCTTGATCTCGGCGCGTGCAGTCCGTGCCGCGGTGGCCTTGTCGCGCGCGCGGGCGCGCTCTTCGTCGGTCAGTGGCCGCAGTGCCATGCCCAGCTCTCCTCCTGATAGCCCTCCGGCCCTGCCGCGCACCGTGGACCGGGGGTTGGTGCGCGGGAACCGTCAGCACGAAAGTACCCGACGCATTTGCCCGCGTAAACACGCAGGACGCCCCCGACGGGCGCCGTCACGCGCTGTTCGGGGCGTCCTGCGGCGCGCTCACCGCTCCTGGAGGGCCTCCGAGAGCTCCCCCCTGGCGCGCTCGACCGCCTCGCGCAGGGAGCGCACGCTCGGGCCGTGGGCCAGGACACCGCGCGAGGAGTTCGCCAGGACTGTGCCCCTGACCTGCCCGAACACCGTGGCCACGGCGTCCGCGTCCGCGCCCTGCGCCCCGTACCCGGGGGCCAGGATCGGCCCGTTCAGGATACGCAGGTCGAGGCCCAGGCGTTCGAGGGCCTCCCCCACCGTGGCGCCGATGACCACGCCGCACGAGCTGAGACCCCCCGGTGCATCGGACGACGTCACGATTTGGTCACGATTGCTTCCCCGTCCTCGGTCGACGCCCCGCGGCCCCTCCGACGACGACGCCGCGTCATCACCCGCACGCTCCGCACCGTTCTCGCGGGCCACCGCGGCGAGGATGCCGCCGGCCACGGAGTCGGCGCCGCCCACGTGCTGGACGCCGGCCCCCTCGGGGTTGGAGGTCAGCGCCAGGACGAAGGTGCCGCGCCCGGTCCGGCGTGCGAGGTCCAGGGCCGGACGCAGGGACCCGAACCCGAGGTAGGGACTGAGCGTGACGGCGTCGGCGGCCAGCGGGGAGTCGTCCGAGAGCCACGCGGCGGCGTATGCGGCCATCGTGGAGCCGATGTCCCCGCGCTTGGCGTCCGCGATGCTCAGCAGCTGCGCGTCCGCGGCCTCGCGCAGCACCCGTTCGAGCACCGTGAAGCCCGCCGAGCCCCAGGCCTCGTAGAGCGCCACCTGGGGCTTCACCGCGGCGGCCTGGCCGGCCGCGGCCTCGAGCGCCCGCAGCGAGAACGTCTCGAGCCCCTGTGCCGTGGCGGGCAGACCCCACGCGTCCAGCAGGGATGGATGGGGGTCGATGCCCACGCACAGCGGGCCGCGCTCTGCCATGGCACGCGCCAGGCGAACCCCGAACGGCTCGCGCGGCGCCGCGGCGGACGTGGCGGCGTCGTCGAGGGAATCCGCGTCGTGGCGATCCCCGGCAGCCGGCTCAGTCACGGGAGGCCTCCCGTGCGGCACGCTCGCGCAGGGTCTGATCGTGTTCCTGGAGGGAGGTCACGGACCACGAGTACTGCCGCTGGGCGGTGATCGCCTGCAGCGCGGCCCCGAGTTCCGAGACGGTGGTCATGGTGGGCACGCCCACGGAGGTGGCCGCCGCGCGGATCTGGTAGCCGTCCCCGCGTGCCGCCTGGCCGCCGGACGGGGTGTTGAAGATCAGGTCGATCTTCCCGTCCGTGATCAGGTCCGCGATCGTGGGCTCGTCGCCCTCGGCGTCCGCGATCTTCGCGACCACCGTGGACTCGATGCCGTTGCGGCGCAGCACCTGCGCGGTGCCACCCGTGGAGACGATCTCGAAGCCGAGGTCCGAGAACATCTTCACGGGGATCACGGCCGAGCGCTTGTCCTTGTTCGCCACGGAGACGAACAGCGAGCCCGAGGTGGGCAGCGGCCCGCCCGCCGCGGCCTGGGCCTTGGCGAACGCGGTGTCGAAGTACTTGTCCACGCCCATGACCTCGCCCGTGGAGCGCATCTCGGGGCCGAGCAGCGAGTCCACCACGGTGCCCTCGGGGGTGCGGAAGCGCGCGAAAGGCAGCACGACCTCCTTGACCGCCGTGGGGGTGCCCTCGGGCAGGGTGGTGCCGTCGTGGTGCGCGGGCAGCACACCGTGCGCCCGCAGCTCGGCAACCGTGCTGCCCGTGCCGATCAGCGCCGCGGCCTTGGCCAGCTGCACGCCCGTGGCCTTGGAGACGAACGGGACGGTGCGCGAGGCGCGGGGGTTCGCCTCGATCACGTAGAGCACGTCCGAGGCGAGCGCGAACTGCAGGTTGATCAGTCCCCTGACCCCCACGCCGCGGGCGATGGCCTCCGTGGCCTCGCGGACGCGGGCGACGACGTCCGGGGCCAGCGTGATGGGCGGCAGGACGCACGCCGAGTCCCCGGAGTGGATCCCGGCCTCCTCGATGTGCTCCATGATCCCGCCCCCGTAGCACTCCCGGCCGTCGAACAGCGCGTCCACGTCGATCTCGATGGCGTCCTCGAGGAACTTGTCGATCAGCGCGGGCCGGCTGGGGCTGACCTCGGTGGCGTTCTCCAGGTAGGTCTTCAGCGAGGCCTCGTCGTAGACGATCTCCATGCCGCGCCCGCCCAGCACGTACGAGGGGCGCACGAGCACGGGGTAGCCGATCTCGTGGGCGATCCGGCTGGCCTCCGCGAAGTCGTGGGCCGTGCCGTTCTTGGGCTGGCGCAGCCCGGCCTCGGTGAGCACGCGGGCGAACTCCCCGCGGTCCTCCGCGAGGTCGATGGCCTCGGGGCTCGTCCCCAGGATCGGGACGCCCGCGGCCTTGAGGTCCGCGGCGAGCTTGAGCGGGGTCTGTCCGCCAAGCTGCACGAACACGCCCAGCAGGCCGCCCGAGCGGCGCTCAGCCTCCACGACCTCCATGACGTCCTCGAACGTGAGCGGCTCGAAGTACAGGCGTGTGGAGATGTCGTAGTCCGTGGAGACGGTCTCCGGGTTGCAGTTGAGCATCACGGTCTCGTACCCGGCCCCGCGCAGCACCATGGACGCGTGCACGCACGAGTAGTCGAACTCGATGCCCTGCCCGATCCGGTTGGGCCCGGAGCCCAGGATCAGCACCGAGGGCTTCTCGTGCGGGGCCACCTCGGTCTCGCGGTCGTAGCTCGAGTAGTGGTACGGGGTGAACGCCTCGAACTCCGCCGCGCACGTGTCCACGGTCTTGTACACCGGGCGGATGTCCAGGGCGTGACGCACGCCGCGCACCACGGACTCGTCCAGGTGCACGAGCTCCCCGATCTGCGCGTCCGAGAAGCCGTGCCGCTTGGCCTCCCGCAGCGTGGCGGGCCGCAGGTCCGGGTCCGCGCGGATCGCGTCCGCGGTCTCGTTGAGCAGCTGGATCTGGTCCAGGAACCAGGGGTCGATCGCGGTGGCCTCGAAGACCTGCTCCACGGTGGCCCCGGCCAGCAGAGCGCGCTGCACGTTGCGCAGCCGCTCGGTGGTGGTCTCGCGGCACCTCTCCACCAGGCGGGCCACGGTGTTGGGCCCGGGCTCCACGGCAGGGCGCGCGAAGCTGAAGGACGAGCCCTTCTGCTCGAGGGAGCGCAGGGCCTTCTGCAGCGCCTCCGTGAAGTTGCGCCCGATCGCCATGGCCTCGCCCACGGACTTCATGGTCGTGGTCAGGGTGGGGTCCGCGGCCGGGAACTTCTCGAACGCGAAGCGCGGGACCTTGACCACCACGTAGTCCAGCGTGGGCTCGAAGCTCGCGGGAGTCTTGCGGGTGATGTCGTTGGGGATCTCGTCCAGGGTGTAGCCCAGGGACAGCTTGGTGGCGATCTTGGCGATCGGGAAGCCCGTGGCCTTGGACGCCAGCGCCGAGGAGCGGGAGACGCGGGGATTCATCTCGATCACCACGATGCGCCCCGTGGCGGGCTCCACCGCGAACTGGATGTTGCAGCCGCCGGTGTCCACGCCCACCTCGCGGATCACGGCGATCGCGATGTCCCGCATGCGCTGGTACTCGCGGTCCGTGAGCGTCAGTGCCGGGGCCACGGTCACGGAATCCCCGGTGTGCACGCCCACGGGGTCCACGTTCTCGATGGAGCACACGACCACCACGTTGTCCTTGGCGTCGCGCATCATCTCCAGCTCGTACTCCTTCCACCCCAGGATGGACTCCTCCAGGAGCACCTCCGAGGTGGGCGAGTACTGGATCCCTGCGCCCGCGATGCGGTGCAGGTCCGTCTCGTTGTAGGCCAGTCCCGAGCCCAGCCCGCCCATGGTGAAGGACGGGCGCACGACCATGGGGTAGCCCAGCTGCTCGGCGGCGGCGAGCGCCTCGTCCATGGAGTGCACGATGACCGAGCGGGCGGACTCGGCGCCGCAGCGTTCGACGACGCCCTTGAACGCCTCGCGGTCCTCGCCCAGGTTGATCGCGGCCACGTCCGCCCCGATGAGCTCCACGCCGTACTTCTCCAGGGCGCCGTTGGCGTCCAGGGCGAGCGCGGTGTTCAACGCGGTCTGCCCGCCGAGGGTGGGCAGGACGGCGTCGGGGCGCTCCTTGGCGATGATCTTCTCGACCGTCTCCGGGGTGATGGGCTCCACGTAGGTGGCGTCCGCGAACTCGGGGTCGGTCATGATCGTGGCCGGGTTGGAGTTCACCAGGATCACGCGCAGGCCCTCGTCCTTGAGGACGCGCAGGGCCTGGGTCCCGGAGTAGTCGAACTCCGCGGCCTGTCCGATCACGATGGGCCCGGAGCCGATCACCAGGACGCTGTTGAGGTCTTGCCTGCGGGGCATCAGTTGTCTCCTGCTTCCGGCCCGGAGCCCTGGGGGGCCCGGTCCATCATGTCCACAAAACGGTCGAAGAGGTACGCGGAGTCGTGGGGTCCGGCCGCCGCCTCGGGGTGGTACTGCACGGAGAACGCGGGGACGTCCTCGCAGCGCAGCCCCTCCACCACGTTGTCGTTGAGGCCCACGTGGGAGACGGTGACCCGGCCGTAGCGCTGCTCGGGGGCGGTCACGGTCTCCCCCACGGGCGCGTCCACCGCGAAGCCGTGGTTCTGGGACGTGATCTCCACGGTCCCGGTGGCCAGGTCCTTGACGGGCTGGTTGATGCCCCGGTGGCCGAAGGTGAGCTTGTACGTGCCGAAGCCCAGGGCGCGGCCCAGGAGCTGGTTGCCGAAACAGATCCCGAAGAAGGGGATGCGGGCGTCGAGCACCTCGCGCAGGGTGGCCACCTGCTCGTCGGCGGTGGCGGGGTCGCCGGGGCCGTTGGAGTAGAACACGCCGTCCGGGTCCAGGCGCCGGATCTGGGCGAAGTCCGCGTCCGCGGGGACCACGTGCACGCGCACACCGCGCTCGGCCAGGCGCTGCGGGGTCATGGACTTGATCCCGAGGTCCACGGCCACCACGGTGTGCTTCACGGGCCCGTCCCAGCCGTGCTCCGCGGGCTCCACAGTGTAGGGCTCGTCCGTGCTGACCTGCGCGGCGAGCGCCTGCCCGGCCATCCCGGGCTGCTCCGTGACGCGCTGGACGAGCTGCGCGACGGGCAGCGCGGCGTCGTCGCCCGCGAAGATCCCGGCGCGCATGGCGCCCCTGTCCCGCAGGTGCCGGGTGAGCGCGCGGGTGTCGAGGCCCTGGATGCCGGGGATGCCCTGGGCGTCCAGCTCCTCGTCCAGGGTTCGCTCGCTGCGCCAGTTGGACGGGCGGCGCGCCGGGTCCCGGACCACGAACCCGCTGACCCAGATCCTGCGGGACTCCATGTCCTCGGTGTTGATCCCGGTGTTGCCGATGTGGGGCGCGGTCTGGATGACGATCTGCCCGGCGTAGGAGGGGTCGGTGAGGGTCTCCTGGTAACCGGTCATGCCGGTCGCGAAGACCGCCTCGCCGAAGGCGGTGCCGGTGGCACCCCAGGCGCGGCCCTCGAAGACCGTGCCGTCCTCGAGGACCAGTACGGCCGGTTCGATGCGTGGTGAGCTCATGGTGAACTCCTTTCGTTCAGCGTGCGGGAGCGCCGGCGTGGCGGCTCCCGGTGTCTACGTCTCGGTGGGGCGTCTCAGGCGCCCAGCAGGGCCGACGCCGCGTCCTCCAGCTCGTGCGACTCCTCGCCGCTGCGGGCGCGGAAGCCGGTGTCCACGCGGGTGTCCCCGAGGTCCCACGTGAAGACCACGAGGCCGTCGCGCTCCACGAACTTGCCCACCATCCCGGACGCGGTGGACACCGCGCGCAGGTCGTGGCGCGGGATGAAGAGGTCCGGGGCGCCCTGGCGGTTCAGGAAGATGCCGTCCGGGGCCACCACGGCCTCGGCGTTGGTACGGACCCCGAGACCGTGGCGGGCGATCCGCTCGAGCGGCTGATCGGTGTAGGTGGTGACCACGTACATGCCGTCCACCCGGGCCGTGGCGCGCTCCAGCAGGTCCCGTGGTGGGGACGTCAGCTCGGAGAGCCCCGACTGCCGCTTCACGCGGCCGCGCCAGCCCCACCACAGCAGCGCGAAGACCACCACCACGATCAGCGCCGTGAGCAGCGTGGGGACGAGCTTGTCGGACATGGTCACCAAGACCTTTCGGGGGTGGGGTGGGA
>NZ_PHOA01000039.1 GCF_003687455.1 Kocuria tytonicola
GGATGGGCAGGAGGTAGGAGGATGAAGGGGGGCGGCAGGGGCCGGTCAGCTCAGCGGCGCACCCGGTGGTAGGCCGCCGCCACGTCCTGCGCACGGGGCAGGGCCAGGTGGCCCGGGTGGCCGCGGTGGTGCGCGAGGGCGTCCAGACCCTCACGGACCACCCGCTCCAGGGCGGCATCCACCAGCTCGGTCAGAGGAGTGCGGCCGTTCGCGGTGCGCTCCACCTCGTCCAGCAGCCGCGCGATCGCCTCGGTCTGGGAAGCGTCCACCAGCTGGCTGAGGGCGGAGAGGTCCACGTCCTCGCGGCCCAGCTGAACGGTGTCCAGTCCCCTGGCACGCGCCGGTTTCTCCCGGTCACCACGCCAGCCGGAGCCGCGCGCCGCTCCGCCTCGGCTGCCGTACCCGCGGCCACTGTGGTCACTGCCACCGCCGCGTCCACCGTGGGCGCCGGATGCACCCCCGGAACCGGACCGGGCGGCGTCGTACCCCGAGGCCGCAGCGGGGCCGGCACCCGGGTGGGGTGCCGCGCCCGGGACGTGCGGGCGGATCTCCCCGAAGGTGCCTGCCGGGCGCATCCCCTCGGGGCGCGGGAACTCGTGCACCACGTGGGCGGCGCGGTCGGTGACGTCGTGCGCGTGGTAGGCGTCCATGGCGATCACCAGGTCCGTGACGTCCAGGAACGCGCCGGACCCGCTCGTGACCAGGATGGAGGAGACCCCGCGCTCGGTGTAGAGAGCGCTCACCCGGTCCACGAAGGGCGTGATGGGCTCGCGGTCCCCGGGCACCATGGCGCGCATGCGCTCGTCCCGGACCATGAGGTTGGTGGCGCACGTGTCCTCGTCCAGCAGCAGCACATCGGCCTCCGCCTCGACGGCCTCCACGGTCGCCGCCGCTTGGGATGTGGAGCCGGACGCGTTGGCCGTGCTGAAGTCCCGGGTGTCCGCCCCGGTGGGGAGGTTGGTGATGAACGGTGAGACGTCCGTGTGGGACACCGCCCGCCCGTCCTCCGCGCGCACGGACACGGCAGTCGGCAGGGTGACCACGCGCTCGCGGCCGTCGCCGGGAACGTGGCTGTAGACCCCGCGCTCGAGCGCCTGCAGCAGCGTGGACTT
Source organism: Kocuria tytonicola (assembly GCF_003687455.1). Classification (GTDB taxonomy): domain Bacteria; phylum Actinomycetota; class Actinomycetes; order Actinomycetales; family Micrococcaceae; genus Kocuria; species Kocuria tytonicola. Next base: position 1,113 of record NZ_PHOA01000039.1, read on the forward strand.
GCCGTGGTAGCCGCCGCCCACGACCACCGTGACGCCCTCCGGGATGCCCATGCCGCTCACCGTGGAGCCGTCCTCGAGCTCGAGCTCCACCCGCAGCTGCTGCGGGGACTCGAACGGCACGGCGCCGTGGGCGAGCGGTTCGTCCCGGTGGCCCGAGGCACGGGGCAGCACGGCGCCGTCGGCCACGAAGGCCACGAGTCCGCGCTGGGGCAGCTGGGCGCGCAGGTGCTGGGCGTCCAGGTGGGCGATGACGTGGGCCTCCAGTGCACGGGCGTCCAGGTTCTCGTACCGCAGCGCCCGCTCGACGACGCCCGGCAGCACCTCGGTCAGCAGCCGTTCAGCCGCACGCCCCTTGATGCGGCGGCCCGCGGCGGGCAGGGCGATCTCGCAGCGCACCTCCACGGCTTCCCGGTCAGCGCCCGACGACGCCGCACGGCCGGCTCTGCGCCCCCGGTTCTCCGTTCCGGCGTCTCCCGTCCAGTGCATCCCGGACTCTTGCGCCGAGGCGGGATCCACTGCGTTCCCGGGATCCGGCACGATCACGGAGGACCGTTCGAGGATCTCCTGGCCCGTGCGCTGGATGGAGATGCCACCGGAGTCCTTGCCGCCGCGCGGCCCCAGCTCACGGGCGGCGCGCGCGAACTCGCGGGTCAGGAAGTCCCCGGCGGCCACCCGCCGGTCCCGCGTGGCGATCACCGCGGCGGGGATCCCGGAGACGTCCAGCGGCAGGCGCACGCGTGCCAGGGACGGCGGCGCGTACGGGTCCGACTGCACGCGGTCCAGGACCAGCTCGGCATCCCCCAGGCGCCACGAGCCCTTGAGCTGCTTGTAGGCGCCGTAGCTGCTGCCGTCCAGGCGGCGGAGGGTCTGGGCGAGGTCCGTGCGGGGTGTGCTCATGGGTCCATGGCACCACATGTGCCGGGGGCATGGCACGGTCAGGGCTCGACGGACCGCGGACCGACCCAGCTGGGCGCGGGGCGCTTTGAGCGCTGGGCGTTGCGCAGAAGCCTTCCCGCCGGGACGGGCACCCCGATGGGAACCTGCGGCCGCCCTCCAGTCCCGCGCTCAGCCCGTCCTGGGCCCTGCCGCCTGCACCCGCCCCAGCACCACCGCCGCCACGAAGCACAGCACGTACGCTCCGGCCACCGCTGCCCATCCGGCGGTGAACGCCCCCGTGAGATCCACGAGCTGACCGACCACCACCGGGCCCAGCGCGAAGCCCAGGTACATGCCTGTGGCCACGAGCCCGGACGCCACACCGATCCGTTCCCGCGGCACGGCGGCCACGATGCCCGAGTTGATCACCACGTTCGCCGCCAGGGGCAGCGCGGCGTGGAAGGCCACGCCCAGCCACATGAGCCAGTGCTGCTGCGTGGTCTCCGCGAGGACCAGCAGCACGAGCCCGGCGATCCCGCCAAGGCTCATGAGCTGGATCAGCGGCGCGGGGCGCCCCAGCCGCCCGGACACCCGCCCCCAGCCGATGCGGCTCCCGATCCCGATCACCCCCATGACACCCAGTAGGACCCCCGCCACGGTCACGGTGTACCCCATCGCCCGCACCGCGAACAGGGACGCGTACACGTTCACGCCCTGCGTCCCCACCGCGTTCAGGAAGGACGTCACGGTGAACAGCCACACCGCCGCGGGCAGCTTCCCGCTGGACGACGACGCCGCTGCGCCGGCCCCCGCGCCCGCCCGCGCCTCTGCTGCCGAGCGGGTGTCCGGGCCCGTGACATCTGGAGTGGTGGGGCCGGGGAGCGCGGGCCGGGACGCGAGCGGCGGCGTCGGCGTCGTGGCGGGGTAGGTGATGGCGCGGCGCTGCAGGCGCGTGACCACGAACCACCCCGCGAACAGGGCGGGAACGCACAGCGCCGCCCCGAACAGGGCCGCACCGCGCCAGCCGGCGACCGCGCCGATCACGGGGAACGTGAGCCCGGAGACCAGCAGGCCCACCTGCACGCCGGACTGCTTCCAACCCATCCACGTGGCGCGCTGGGACAGGGGCACGTTCCGAGCGACGATCCGGTTGGTCACGGGGTTGGAGAAGGACTGGGAGACCCCGGCGATCAGCGCGGAGACCAGCAGCACGGCGTAGGACTGCCACGTGGCGCTGAGCAGGAACGCGGCGAGCACCCCGCCGAAGATCAGGGCGAGCTGCACGCGGGTGTCGATGCGGTCCGCGAGCACACCGAGCACCGGCGCGGTGATCCCGGCCAGCAGGAACACCGCGGTGATGATGTACCCGTACTGCCCCTCGGTGACCCCGTAGCTGTCCACGATGGTGGCGCTCAGCGCCCCGACCCCGTAGTTGAACACGGGCCCGGCGGCCATCGCGGCCATGAGCACCGCGAGCAGGATGCCCGGGGCCCTGCGCGACGTCTCAGCCACGGGAAGCACGCTCGTAGAGGATGGACATGAGTTTCGTGCCCCGGTTCAGCCCCGAGCCACGTGCTGCGTGATGAACAGGGCCGCACGGTCGAGTGCCAGACCGGCCTCGTCCAGGTGGTCCACGAACGCCTGGAACACGTGCGGGACCCCTGCGGTGACGTCCAGGACCACGTCCACGTCCGCCTCTCGGGCCCGCTCGGTGAGGTGCACGGAGTCGTCCAGGAGGATCTCGTCCCCTCCCACCTGGACCAGCAGGGGCGGGAAGCCGGACATGTCGGCACGCGAGATGGGTGAGGCCATCTCGGTGTCCGGGTTTGCACCCGCCAGGTAGCGCTCACCCGACGCCTGCAGCGCCTCCGGGGTGAAGAAGGGATCCCTGTCCCGGCGGCTCACGAGACTGCCGCCCGAGCGCATCGGGTCACCGCCCGGGGAGAAGCACACCACGCACGCGGGGACGGGCACGCCCTGGTTCCGGGCGCTGAGCGCGGTGGTCACGCTCATCGCGCCGCCAGCAGAGTCCCCCACCACCGCAATGGACTCCGCAGTGTTCCCCTGTTCCAGCAGCTCCCGGTACGCCGCGAAGCAGTCCTTCACACCCGCGGGGAAGGGATCCTCGGGTGCCAGCCGGTAGTCGAAGGAGATGGCGCGCATCCCGGTGCGCAGCACCAGGTGAGCGGTGAGGCTCATGGCGGTCTCCGGGGAGCCCAGCGCGAAGGAGCCGCCGTGGAAGTAGAGCATGGTGCCCGGGCGCGCGTCCCGCACCGGTTCCACGAGCACGGCCCGGCGTCCGGCGAGTTCGATGTCCGTGCGGGTCACGCCCGCAGGCACCTGGAACGCGGACATCATGGTGGCGAAGCCCTCGCGCTGCTCCTCGATGTTTTTCGGCTCGCTCCCGGTCGGGGTACGGGCCAGCATCTGACGGATGCCCTGCCGCTGTTCTGCGCTCATCAGCCCAGTATGACCCCACTCCTTCCCACGTGGACAGCGTCACCTCGCGCGGTCTCTCCTTACCGTGAGATGGTGCCCCGCCACGACACGAGGCACCGCCCCTCCCGTAGGCTTTCCCCAGGACTACGGAAGGCGGCCGTCATGAGCGACTCACTGGATCCGGGGCTCGCACACGCCCTGCAGGAACCCGCGCGGATGGTGCGCGCCGATCCCGGGCAGCTGGAGGCCGTGCGCCGTGCCGGCACCCCTGCCCAGGCGGAACTGATGCGCCGCGCCTCGGACGCCGCCTCCGTGGAGGACCGGTACGCCGCGGCGGCCATGCTCGCCGCTCTTTTCAACCACCGCGGCCCGCTGGACCAGGCCGCCCACGGCTACGGCGGCACACCTCCGACCGAGCTGCTCGACCTCGCGGACGTCCCCGCGTTGCGCCCCGCCCTGCGGCAGACGCTGTCCTCACCGGTGCGCACGGGTCTGCTGGAGTGGGCCACCACGGCGGACCCCGCGCGACCTCCCCTCGAACTCGCCATGGCCGCCCGTGATCTGGGGCTCGACGACGCCGCGGTGCTGCGTTCCGTGGCCGACCGCGCGGACCAGGTGGCCCGCCAGGACACCTCGGGCGCCCACCGTGGCCCGCTCGTGCGCTTCTCGGAGGTGCTGCGCCAGGCCGCGGACGCGGAACCGGAGGGCGCGGTACCGGGCGACGCGGCGTCGTCGTCCGCCAGGCCCGCCGCGCAGGAGCCCACGTTCGCAAGCGGCCCCGCCGTGACCACCACGGGCATCCCGGCCGCGGAGCTGCTGGACGACGACGAACGCGACGCCCCGGCCACCGGCTCCCGCTATCCCGGTGAGGGCGTGCCCGTGCGCGACTCCATCGCGGGCCCCGGCGGGATCGGCACCTACGACACGCCCCGCTTCCCGCAGCCGGACAGCGACCCCCGCGCCGCGGACGACGACGCCGCCCGCCCCGGCACCGCGCCCGGCGGCGGGTGGGGCGGCGGGGACCGCCCGGGCCCCGACTCCTACGGCCCGGGCGGTCCGCCCCGGCAGCCGTCGACGAACGACCTCTACTACGGGGCGGGCAGCGAGCGCTGGGCGGACCGGGATCCGAACAGCGAGGAGTCCCGCGCGGAGGACCGCCACGCGGGGCGCAACCTGGCGATCGTGTTCGCGGTGATCGTGGCGATCATCGTGGTGCTGGTGATGGTGCTCTGAGGCCCGACCCCGCGGCGTCGTCCCCCGCGGGTAGCGTGGCTCGGGTGACTACCGAGCAGACGGAGACCGGATCCTGGCAGCACGGCGTGGTGGTGCGCGGCGCGCGGCAGAACAACCTCAAGGACGTGGCGCTGGACCTGCCGCGGGACGCCATCGTGGTGTTCACGGGGGTCTCGGGGTCCGGGAAGTCGTCCCTGGCGTTCGGCACGCTGTTCGCGGAGTCGCAGCGGCGCTACCTGGAGTCCGTGGCACCGTACGCGCGGCGGCTGATCGACCAGGCGGGCGTCCCGGACGTGGACGCGGTGGAGGGGCTGCCGCCCGCCGTGGCCCTGCAGCAGCAGCGCGGCGGGGGTGGGGCGCGCTCGGACGTGGCCACCATGACCACGCTGTCCAGCCTGGTGCGCATGCTGTACTCCCGTGCGGGCTGGTACCCGCAGGGCCAGCCCATGCTCTACGCCGAGGACTTCTCCGCGAACACCGTGCAGGGTGCGTGCCCCGAGTGCCACGGCATCGGGCGGGTGTACGAGGTCACCGAGCGCAGCATGGTCCCGGACCCGTCCCTGACCATCCGTGAGCGCGCCGTCGCCTCCTGGCCCGTGGCCTGGGCGGGACAGAACCAGCGGGACATCCTGGTCTCCCTGGGCTACGACGTGGACACCCCCTGGAAGGACCTGCCGCGGCAGGACCGGGACTGGATCCTCTACACCGAGGACCGCCCCACGGTGGGCGTGTACCGGGGGCTGAGCCCGAACGAGACGCGCCGGGCGCAGAAGGACGGCGTGCCGGCCACGTACCAGGGAACGTTCGTCGGAGCCCGCCGCTACGTGCTGGACACGTTCGCCAACGCCAAGAGCCCGAGCACCAAGAAGCGCGTGTCCCAGTACCTCACGAGCGAGCCGTGCCCCGCGTGCCACGGCAGGAAGATCAAGGCGGAGGCGCTGTCGGTCACGTTCGAGGGCCTGGACATCGCCGAGTTCTCGCACCTGCCGCTGGCCCGGCTCGCGGAGATCGCGCGTTCCGTGACCGCCGAGGACTGGCGGCCCAGCGAGGCGGAGCACCTCCCGGACCACGTGCTGGACGCCGAGTCGCGCGCCGCCTCCACCGCGGCACGGGTCGCGGAGGGCGGTGCCTCGCACGACGCCGCCCCGGACGTCCGCCGCACCCCGAACCTCTCCGTGGAGAAGCGTGCCGCCGCCCAGCGCCTCGCGGCGGACCTCGTGGCGCGACTGCAGCCCATGAGCGACCTGGGGCTCGGCTACCTCTCCCTGGACCGCACCACCCCCACGCTCTCCGGCGGGGAGCGGCAGCGGCTGCGCCTGGCCACGCAGCTGTCCTCGCAGCTCTTCGGGGTGGTCTACGTGCTGGACGAGCCCTCCGCCGGGCTACACCCCCGTGACCTGGACGCCCTCATCCGCATCCTGCACGGGCTCAAGGAGCGCGGCAACAGCGTGTTCGTGGTGGAGCACTCCCTCGCGGTGATCCACGAGGCGGACTGGCTCGTGGACATCGGACCCGAGGCCGGCGAGCGCGGCGGGCGGGTGCTCTACAGCGGCTCGCCGGACGGGTTGGCGGAGGTCTCCGAGTCCGCCACACGCCGCTACCTCTTCGCGGAGCACGCCGTGGCCCGTGCGCCCCGGGAGCGCCGCACACCGCAGGGGTGGCTCACGCTGGAGGGGGTCACGCGCAACACCCTCCGGGGGCTGGACGTGAGCTTCCCCGCCGGATGCCTCACCGCCGTCACGGGCATCTCGGGGTCCGGCAAGTCCAGTCTGGTCAGTCAGGCCCTGCCGGTGCTCGTGCGCGACCGGCTGGGTCAGCGCACTGGTGAAAGCACCGAGCTCACGGGGGACCCGGAGTCGGACCTGCTGGCCGCCGACGACGCCGCGGACGACGTGCGCGGCGAGGTGACCTCCGTGCCGGACGGGGTGCGCCGCGTCGTCGTGATCGACCAGAAGCCGATCGGCCGCACGCCGCGCTCGAACGTGGCCACCTACACGGGGCTGTTCGACCACGTGCGCCGGCTCTACGCCGCCACGGACGAGGCGCAGCGGCGCGGGTACCGGGCCGGGCGGTTCTCGTTCAACGTGGTGGGCGGGCGCTGCCCCACGTGCGAGGGGGAGGGTAGCGTGATGGTGGAGCTGCTGTTCCTGCCCAGCGTGTACGCGCCGTGCCCGGACTGCCAGGGCACCCGGTACAAGGACAGCACCCTGGAGGTGCTGTGGCGGGACCGCTCCGTGGCGGACGTGCTGGCCATGAGCGTGGACGAGGCGCATGCGTTCTTCGAGGGCGAGGACTCCGTGCACCACAGCCTCGCCGTGCTGCGGGACGTGGGGCTGGGCTACCTCCGCCTGGGTCAGCCCGCCACGGAGCTCTCCGGCGGTGAGGCGCAGCGCGTCAAGCTCGCGTCCGAGCTGCAGCGCGCCTCCCGCGGGGACACCCTCTACGTGCTGGACGAGCCCACCGCCGGGCTGCACCCCGCGGACAGCGACCGGCTGCTGAGCCACCTGCAGGGCCTGGCGGACGCCGGGAACACGGTCATCATGGCGGAGCTGGACATGCGCGTGGTCGCCCAGGCGGACCACGTGGTGGACCTGGGCCCGGGCGCCGGGGTGGACGGCGGGCAGGTGGTGGCGGCGGGCACCCCGCACGACGTCGCCGCACACCCGGACAGCGCCACCGCACCGTACCTGCGGGGCGAGGTGGGCTGACACCGGCAGACTCGGCCCGCCACTGGGGTTGCCGGTCCTGGTCCGACCGCGTCGCTGCTGGGCCACGCTCCACCGTGTGAGGCGCCCCACACCGTAGGGTGGTTCCCACCAGGGACGTCGGGGCGTGGCAGCACCTCGGCACGGGGGTCCTGACACGGCTGCCGCGTGCGGGGGCGCGCCGGGAGTGACCGTTCGAGGTCGTCCACCCGGGTGGCTCGCGCGGGACGGGGGAACTCCGAGATGACCGAACCAGGCAAGCACCGCGCCACCCACCGAGCCGAGCGCGGGGGACGGAGCAGGGTGCCCCTGTGGATCGCCCTCGCCGCGGCAGCGCTGGTGCTGGCCCTGTCCACGGTCTTCACGCTCTCCCGCCTGAGCCCGGACGACGACGCCGCCGACAGCTCCGGGGCGAGCGGCGCCTCCGGTGCGGCGAGCGCGGGAGGGGACGAGCCCGTCGTCGTCGGAGCGGCCAAGACCGGGGCCGGAACGTGGGCCGCCGTGCTGCAGGACCCGGCGGTGGAACTGGGGCGGCCGGGCGAGGACACCGGGACCCGCGAGCTGATCTCCCGCGCACTGGGCGAGGCGCAGGCCGGGCGGGCGGACCGCGCGGCCACCGAGCAGGCCATGAAACGGCGCGCCCGCACGGAGGGGGATGCCGCACCCATCCGCAGTGCGTCGCAGCGCCTGGATCAGGTGGCCGCGGATCCCGCCCCGAGCACCGCACCCGCCGCGGACCCGAGCGCTCCCGCCTACGCCGCGGGCGCCGAGCACCCCACGGCCACCGTGGTCACGCGCGCCGAGTGGGAGGACTACCGCGGGAAGCACGCGAACACGGCGCTGGTGGCGAGCACCCCGGGCGACCGCCCGGCGTCGGAGGCCCCCACCGCGGACGACGCCGCCCTGACCCAGGCCCTGGGCGAGTGGCAGCACCTCGCGGAGCCGTTCCACGCGCTCGTGGCCATCGACACCTCCGGTTCCATGGGCGAGCAGGCCTCCCCGGACGGCGCCACGCGGATGGACCTCACGAAGGCCGCGGCCGCCACCGCCGTGGGGCTGTTCCCCGAGCACGACGCACTCGGGCTGTGGACGTTCGAGCGGCACCTGGACGGGGCCAAGGACTACCGGTCCCTGACCCCGGTGCGCGAGCTCTCCGCCCCGGTGGACGGCGGCACCCAGCGGGGCCGGCTCACGCAGGAGGCACAGTCTCTGACCTTCTCCCCGGACGGCTACACGGGCCTGTACGACACTACGCTGGCCGCCTACCGCCAGATGCTCCACGACGACGCCCCCGGTCACCTGCGCACGGTGATCGTCCTGACCGACGGCATGAACCACGACCCCGGCTCCGTGGGGCTGGAGGAGCTGCTCGCCACCCTCAAGGAGGAGCAGGACCCGGAGGACCCCGTGCGCATCATCACCGTGGGCATCTCCCAAGACGCGGACGCGAAGGTCCTGAAGCAGATCGCGGAGACCACGGGCGGCACCTCGCACATCGCCCGCGCCCCGGAGGACATCCAGAAGGTGTTCGTGGACGCGCTGACGGGGGCGTGAGGGGCAGGGGCGGAGCCCGCTGTGGATCACGGTGGTGCTGGCCAGGGTTCCTGCTGAAGTGACCGCACCCGTCACATCATTCCGTCAGAGGGCCTCGGCAAGGACATCACCTACATTAGGTGGATGAGAAAGACTGAGGAGCAGCTGGTTGCATCTTGGCGCGCTGAGGAGCGTCCGCAACCAGAGGGGTGGGATTTCTCCGATTTAGCCGATCGGATGACGGAGTCGCAGGTGCCCTGGAACCTTACGGCGATTTACCGGGCATCACTGGCCGACGCGACGAGCGTTCTCGACATGGGAACCGGCGGAGGCGAGTTCTTGAGGTCTTTTGGGGACGCCCTGCCACCCGACACGACGGCAACGGAGGGGTGGTCCCCCAACCTGGCAGCCGCCCGAGAAGCTCTTGGGCCTCTGGCCATAGAAGTCTTTGAGTACACAGCGCCAGACGAAGACGTCGACTCAGTCGACATGCCGTTTTCGAGCAATCGCTTTGACCTTGTTCTCAACCGACACGAGTCGTTCTCCCCTCGTGAACTCGCACGGGTGCTGGCCGAAAGAGGGCAATTCATCACACAGCAAGTCGGTGGCGACGAGGCGCATGAGCTGGAGGCGTGGCTCGGACACCACCGTGAATTGCCGCATGTCAACCTCGCGACCATGCGGCGGGAACTTGAGACTGCTGGATTCCAGGTGGTCGAGGGAGCTGAGCACGAAGGGGCCTACGAGTTCCGGGACGTTGCCGCGCTCGTGGCGTACCTGCAACTGGTGCCGTGGGAGACACCGGATGACTTCACCGTGGACCGCTACGCAGACCAACTTCTGGCGCTCCACCGAGAGACCGCTGGCGGACCGGTGCGGCTCACGCGCAAGAGGTTTTGGTTACGAGCGGTCCGTCAGTAACCTTTTTCCACCCCCTGGCCTCCTGAAACGCCCTCCCGTCTATCCGACGTGCAGAGTCGCGAGGGTCTCAGATGCCGAGTTCTCGCCGCAGATCCTCGTGGGAGACCCGTAGCTCCTGCTCGGCACGCGCTTCTGCCGCCGCCAGAGCATCGGCCAGATCCTCAAGAGCCGCCACCGCACGGTCGTAGAACTCGGGCGACACGACGACGGCACGCCGCCCCGCGCCCCGCGAGGTGATCTCGACGGGCTCGCGCTGAGCAGCCGCGATATAGGTGCGTTGCTGATCGCGGAACTGGGAGGGCGTTACCGAGGTCATACTCGAAACGTACAATTTGTACGTTCGCACGGCCACGACCTGGGGCAACAGTTTATGGAATCGCACCTGATGAGCACTTCGGTCCTGCCTCCACGGACTAGCATGCGGGCATGATAGAGACCCCTCGTCTCCTACTTCGCCGACCCCGCCCCGCTGATGTTGATGCCGTCCATGCATACCGGTCCCGGGCAGATGTCGCCCGTTACCTGAGCGCAGGAACATGGAGCCAGCAAAAAACTGACGAGGAACTCCGCGCCTATGCCACTGCCCAGCTGAATGGACCCGGCGACGAGTTGGTGCTCCTGGCCGAGCTCCGTACCACACGGGGAATCGTGGGTGAGGTCGGACTGACATGGGCCGATTCGCACGACGCCGCCGAAATCGGGTACGTGTTCAACCCGGCATACGGGGGACGAGGCCTGGCCACCGAGGCTGTCTCCGGCGTCATCTCTGCCGCCCTTGGCGCGTGGGGGTTTGCTCAGGTGAGTGCGCGAACCGATGTTGACAACCGGACCTCCCGCCTGTTGTGCGAGCGGGTGGGAATGACGCTCACTGCCCACTCCCTGAGCACGGATGGGCGAAATGTGGAGGAAGTCACCTACACCACATCCGACGTGCGGTGATCGGTGTGTGGGGGCAGGACCCAATTACGCCTGCACGGCCACAAGTTCGGCTTTGAATCCTGCGGAGTTCTCCAGCCATCCGGCATAGTGCCCAGAACCACCTGCGTGGGGATAGCGTTCCTGGTACAGCGGTCTCCAGCCGTTCTGGGGAGCAACCCTCATGATCTCATCCACGCGTTCGGGTTGGCCCGCCACGAACGCGAGATGGTTCACTCCCGGAGCGCGCCGGTCGTGAACAGTACCGGAGAGGTTTGGCGAGGTGGTCAGCGTGAGGTAAGCGCCTCCTGCTGACCAGGACTCACCCTCAACCCACTCACCCGACTTGCTGAACCCCAGTTCGTTGAGGAGCCAACCCCATTCAGACCGCGCCTGCACAAGATCCGCGACCCACACCTCGACATGATGAAATCCCGTCATGGATCCATAGTGCCAGTCGTCAAAGACTGGCCGCTCGGCCATGGTGCCGCCCCTCCGGGCACTTCTACCGTGGTGGGATGGCTACCACCACTTCACCCCGGACTCCCTGGCTGTACTTCACCGGCGCCATCCTTATGGTGCTCGCGGCGTGTCTCATCACGTTCACGGACCTGGCGTGGCGCGGCATCCTCGGGTGGGCCCTGCTGCTGGTGGCCCTGGGGCTGACTCTCACGGGCGGCGCCCAGTGGCAGCGACAGAGGGTGAGTTCCGAGAGCCAGTAGGCCGCAACGGGCTCCGGCACCCGTAACCGGTTCATCCTGGGGTGCAGTTCTGACAGCACAACCCGCGCTCCGGGTGTCAGAACTGCACCTCAGAGTGCTTTGGGCAGCCCGCTCCGCCGGGGCCGGACCTCTGGGGGATGACGTGCAACGGGCCGCGGCCCCGGTCTCCCGGGGGCGCGGCCCGCTGCACGTGTGCGGTCCGTGGATCAGCGCACCAGCTCGTCCACCACCCGCTGCATGGACTGGCTGTGGTTGCCGAAGCGGTGCATGGTGATGGACACGGCCTGCTCGGCCAGCATGTACATCATCTCCACACGCCCGGTGCCCACCACGTCCTCGGTGATCAGGGCGATGTCCGGGTGCTCGGCGCGCACCGCGTAGAGGTCCTTGAGGTCCTCCTCGGAACCGTCCCAGGGGGTGATCACGCGGACGCGCGCTCCGTGGCGGACGTCCAGGGCGGCGTCGTCCAGGGAGCGCAGGTCCGAGAGCTGACCCAGCGGGCCCAGCGAGCCCGTGCCCAGGGCGTGCGCGAACTCCTCGTCCGTGGCCGGGTTCAGCACGGTGGCGAACAGGCCGTTCACGGCGGCCGGCACCTCCGAGGCGGCGCTGAGCACCACCTGCGAGCCCGAGCGCACGGCCGCGAGGCCCACGCGCAGGACGTCCGTGAGGGAGGCGCCCTCCTGGGCGCGGACCACCACGGTGCGGGGGCGGTAGCGGAACAGGTTGGCCTCGCTGCGCAGGGCCGTGGGGTCCTTGACCTGGCCGAACTCGCGCTGCCACTCGGACTGGTCCGACTGCGCGGCGCGGCGCAGCCACACGAGGTCCTCGTCCGAGACCAGCGGGGTCACGGCGTCCAGGGCGCGGTGCACGCGCGGGTCCAGGACCCACGCGCCGGACGCACCGCGGTCCGTGCTGGAGGACGAGAAGCCCGAGCGCTTCCAGCGACCCAGGGAAGCCAGGTAGTTGGGGCCACCGGCCTTGGCGCCGAGGCCCACGGAGGAGCGCTTCCAGCCGCCGAACGGCTGACGCTGCACGATCGCACCCGTGATGCCACGGTTCACGTAGAGGTTCCCGGCCTGGACGGAGTCCACCCAGCGCAGGATTTCGTCCGCGTCCAGCGAGTGGATGCCCGCGGTGAGCCCGTAGTCCGTGGCGTTCTGCAGCTCCACGGCCTGCTCCAGGCTGTCCGCGGCCATGAGGCCGAGCACGGGGCCGAAGCACTCCGTGAGGTGGAAGAACGAGCCGGGCTTCACGCCGGTGCGGATGCCGGGACGCCACAGCCGCCCGGAGTCGTCCAGCTGCTTCGGCTCGATCAGCCACTGCTCACCCGGCTCCAGCTGGGTGAGGGCGCGGCGGAGCTTGTCGGAGGGCTGCTCCACGGTGGGGCCCACGGTGGCCTGCAGGTTCACGGGCCAGTCGACCACCATGGAGGAGGCGGCATCCACGAGCTGACGGCGGAACCGCTCGGACGTGGCCACGGAACCCACCAGGATGCCGAGCGACGCCGCGGAGCACTTCTGCCCCGCGTGACCGAAGGCGCTGGAGACGAGGTCCCACACGGCCTGGTCGCGGTCCGCGCTGGGGGTGATCACCAGGGAGTTCTTGCCGGAGGTCTCCGCGGTGAGCGGGCGCTGCGGATCCCAGGACGCGAACAGCTGCGCGGTCTCGTACGCGCCGGTGAGCACCACGCGCTCCACGTCCGGGTGGGAGATCAGCGTCCTGCCGGCCTCACCCTCCACGGCGTCCACGAGCTGCAGCACGTCGCGCGGCACACCTGCCTCCCACAGCGCCTCGCACACCGCGGTGGAGCAGCGGCGGGACTCGGGGGACGGCTTGTGGATCACGGCGGAACCGGTGGCCAGGGGCGCCACGGTGGTGCCCGTGGGGATGGCCAGCGGGAAGTTCCACGGCGGGGTCACCACGGTCACGGCGTGCGGCACGAACTCGCCGCCGTCCACGAACTCCAGCTCGAGGGCCCGGCGGGCGTAGTAGCGGCAGAAGTCCACGGCCTCGGAGACCTCGGGATCGCTCTGCTCCAGCACCTTGCCGGTCTCCGCACCCGCCACGGCCATGAGGTGGCCGCGGCGCGCGGCGAGGATGTCCGCGGCGCGGTTGAGGATCTCCGCGCGCTCACGGGCGGGGGTGTCCGCCCAGCGCTTCCCGGAGGCCTTGGCGGTGGCCACGACGTCGTTCACGGCCTGCACGGCCTCGTCCGAGTCCTGGTCCATGCCCTTGAGCAGCTCGGGGACGGCCACGGACTCGTACCACTCGGCGCTGGCGATCTTCCCCGCCAGGGTCTCCGCCCAGCGCTGGTTCGCGGGCACGGAGACGTCCGTGTCCGCCTCGTTGCGGAACGGCTCGTCCAGCGGGAGGGTGGGGTTCTCCCCCACGGTCTCCGCGCTGCGGTCCTGGTTGCGCCGCGGGGCGAGTGCCTCCGGCTCAGCCTCCAGCGCCGCGAGCGCGGCCCGGAAGCGGCCCTCCTCGCGCTGGAACACCCAGTTGTCCGGGCCCAGGTCGAAGATCCCGGACATGAAGTTCTCGCTCGCGGAGTTCTCCTCGAGCCGGCGCACCAGGTAGGACACGGCGACGTCGAACTCCGCGGGCTTCACGGCCGGCACGTAGAGCAGCAGCTGGCCCACGTCCGTGGACACGGCCTCGCTCTGGTTGGTGGCCATGCCCTGGAGCATTTCGAACTCGATGCGGTCCGTGACCCCGCGCTCCCCCGCGAGCAGGTGGGCGAAGGCGATGTCGAACAGGTTGTGCCCGGCCACGCCCAGGCGCATGCCCGTCATGCGCTCGGGGTGGAACAGCCAGGACAGCACGCGCTTGTAGTTGGTGTCCGTGGCCTGCTTGGACTCCATGGTGGCCAGCGGCCAGCCGTGCATCTCCGCGTCCACGTTCTCCATGGCGAGGTTGGCGCCCTTGACCAGGCGGACCTTGATCTGGGCGCCGCCGTCCGCGACGCGCTGCGCGGACCACTCGGAGAGCCGTTCGATGGCGCTCAGGGCGTCCGGGAGGTAGGCCTGCACCACGATGCCGGCCTCGAGGTTCTTCAGCTGCGGCTTGTCGAGTAGCCGCTTGAAGACCTCGATGGTCAGCTCCAGGTCCGAGTAGACCTCCATGTCCAGGTTGATGAACATGGTGCCCGTGCCCTTGGTGGCGGCGGTCTCGTACAGCGGCAGCAGCCGCTCCACCACGCGCTCGGCGGTGCGCTCGAAGCCCCAGTGGGACAGCTGCGGCACCACGGAGGAGACCTTCAGCGAGACGTAGTCCACGTCCTCGCGGCGCAGCAGGCCCTCGGCGTCCGCGAGGTGCTTCTTGGCCTCGTCCTCGCCCAGCACCTCCTCGCCCAGCAGGTTGATGTTCAGGCGGTGGCCGTGCAGCTTGAGGTTCTTCACGGACTTGCCGAACGGGCCGGGCCGGGCGTCCACCACCATGTGGCCCACCATCTGGCGCAGCCGCGTGCGGGCCGCGGGGACCACCACGGAGGGCAGCGCGCCGGAGAGCACGGTGCCCGCCTGGATCTGCGCACGGTCCGCCACCGGCATGGACTGGGGGGCCAGTTTCGCGATGTCCTGCAGCGCCTTCGCCGCAGCTTTCGTGTCCTCGGTGCGGATTACGCGGTCCACGAAGCCCACCGTGAACTCCAGCCCGTTCGGGTCCTGGAGCACGGCGGCCAGACGGTCCTCCGCGGGGTTCTTCTGCTTGCCCTTCAGCTGGTTCTGCTGCGCCCGTTGCAGCCAGGTGCGCACGAGGTCCACGGCGGGATCGGCGAGGGCGTGGGGATCAGTTCCGGCATTGACGGTGCGTGCCATTGCAGCGCCTCCAAAAGTCTCGGCCCGGGGAAGGTGCCGAGGCACTCCCTCGGCCACCAGCCGAGTCTCACCGGGCCCGGCATGGCTGGTGGCATCACGCTACCGTGCGCCTGCGGGGTGCCCGTAATCGCGGTCACGTTCCGCGCCCAACATGACGCGCCGCGGTGGCCCCCGCTCCTGGGAGGGACCACGACGACGCCGCACGGCCACCTCCCGCGCGGCCCGCGCCCGGGTGGGGGGCCGCCACCGGAGCAGCCGCCCCTGCACTGTCCGGGGCCGCCGAACGGGCCCTGGCGGAGTGCTCCGGATCCGAACGCGGCACACGGGGGGTCCGGGCACAGCGGCGTCGTGCTCCGGTGGGTCAGGAGGCGTCCGGGGCGGTCTCCGCCTGCAGGATGTCCAGCACGCGGATGAGGTGCAGGTGCGCCTCCACCTGGGGGAAGTTGCCGGTGGCCCGCTGCTGGGCGGGCGAGTAGGTGGAGGGCAGCAGGCCCAGCTCGTTGGCGGTGCCGAGCGCCACGTCCGTGACCCGCACGGCGTCCTCCACCTGCCCGCACAGCGCGAGCTGCTCCGCGAGCTGGAGGGTCGCGGAGACCGACGGCGCGGACTGGCCCGCGAACCCGTCCTGGCCGATCGAGGAGGCGAACGCCTCGACGTCGTCCAGGTCGGTGAGCTGCGGCAGGTTGCGGTAGCGGTGCAGCAGCCCGGAGCTGTCCGTGAGCTCCTGGCGGATGCGGGCCACGGTGCCGAGCATGCGCTCGTCGTCGTAGGCCACGAAGCCCACCGTGGGCAGCTGCAGCAGGGAGGCGTCCACGTCCGTGGAGCCGTAGTACTGCACGAACGAGCCCACCTGGGGGTCGTAGCCGCTGGTCCAGATCTCGTGCGCGAGCTGGTCCCGGTGCTCCTCCCAGGTCTCCACGTCCCCGGGCAGGCCGTGGATGCGCACCGCGTCCACACCCGCCTGCATGGCGGCCCACATCATCACGCGGGAGTGCGTGTAGTACTGGGGCTCGCCGCGCATCTCCCAGATGCCCTGGTCCTTCTCCTCGTAGTTGGCCACCACGGCGCGCAGCAGCGCCTGCTGCAGCGGCCACGAGAGGTGGTCCTCCTGCACGCCGCGCCGGCGCAGCATCTCGAAGACCCGCAGCACGTGACCGGCCACGTCCGACTGGTAGTGACTGCCGGAGGAGTTCCCGTCACGCACGGGCCGCGAGCGCTCGTAGCCCGGCATGTCCACGAGGCGCTCACGGATCTGGGGGGAGCCGTCCAGCGTGTAGATGTTGGAGGGGTTGTCCACGTCCCCGGCCACCGCCCTCAGCAGCCAGTTGCGCAGCTGCGCGGCCTCACGGTCGTGGCCGTGGTCCAGCATGACCTCCAGGGCCGACGCCGCGTCACGGGGCCACGCGAGGCGGTGGTCCCAGTTGCGGGCCGCCCCCACGACCTCCGGCAGGGACGTGGTGGGAGCACCCACCAGCCCACCCGTGGCCTGGTGCATGAGCCCACGCACCACCAGCAGGCTGCGGCGCACGAGGTCCGCGGGGTCGTCGTCCGTGGTGGTGAGGGTGAAGCCGCCCAGGGCGGTGCCCTCCTGGCGGGGGCGGTCGCCGTGGCGTCCCACGTCCCGGGCCGACGGGCGCGCGGCCGTCTCCCCCGCGCCGTGCCCGTTCACGACGGGAAGGGTGCCCGTCTGCGCCGGGGGCTGCTCCGCGGGGTCCGTGTGGTTCAGGGCCGTGGGATCGGTGAGCGGGTCGTAGGGCTCGTAGCGCTCCGTCCACTCCTGCCACAGGTTCACCGTGGTGGTCAGGGTCTCGTTCACGTCCACGGCCTCCGGGGGCACGCCGTGGGACGGGAACCACGTGAGCGTGAAGTCACGGGTCTGGCCAGCGGCCACCGTGAAGGACCCGGCGTGGCGGCGCTTGGACCGGTCCGGGTCCGCCTCCGGCAGCGGGTCGCCGTGGAAGACCACGGAGTCCGGCCCGGCCATGCCCACCAGCACGTTCTCCGTGGCGGCCTCCTCCGACTCGTCCTCCAGCACCTCGAAGCGGCTCAGCCACGGCACCGAGGACCCGTAGTTGAAGCGCAGCCGGATGTCCTGGAACATTTCCACCTCCCCCGTGAGGCCCTCCACCCGGCGGATCAGCTCGGAGCGGGAGTTCAGGGGCATGAAGTCCGTGACGCGCACCGTGCCGGTGTCCGTGGACCACACCGTGTGCAGCACGAAGGTGTTCTCGGCGTAGAAGCGTTCCACCGCGATGACGCCGGGCAGGGACATGTCCACCGCGGCGTCGTCGTCCACCGCGCAGTACGGGGCGAGCAGCCAGCGGCCGTGGTCCGGGGTGCCCAGGAGCGCGCCGAACAGTGCGGGCGAGTCGAAGCGGGGGACGCACCACCAGTCCACCGAACCGTGCCGGGAGACCAGCGGGCCGCTGCGCATGTTGGACAGCAGGGCGTAGTCCTCGATTCTGGAAGCCATGCCCCCAGAATCTCACGAACGCCCGAGCGGCTCACGCCGCACGGAACTCTGGCCGTTCGGCCGATGACCCGTGGGCGCCGCTTCGGTACGGTGGATGGTTCACCCGCTTCCGGCCGCGCGGTGCCCGGACCTCCGGGGCTGCACGCGGACGGGGCCACGACCGACCCAGGAGGACACCCCCTATGCCCACGCTCTACCACCCCGCCCTCGTGGCCACGCAGCCCGGTGAGCCCGTGGGACCGCTCAGGGCCATCGGCAACTTCGTCCGGAAGGGGAACACGTTCTCCGGGCGGGCCTCCCGGTCCGAGTACTGGTGGGTCGCGCTGGTCACGACCCTCATCGCGGGGCCTCTCTACTACGCGAGCGAGAACGATCTGCTGGAGTGGCCGAACGCCACCGGCGCCGCCGGGATCGTGGTGCTCGTGCTCGTGCTGCTCTCGCTGCTCGTGACCGCGCTGGTGGTGGTCTTCTCCATCGCCCTGTCCGTCCGGCGCCTGCACGACAGCAACCTCTCCGGCTGGTGGTACCTGCTGATCCTGCTCCCCGTCTTCGGCCAGTTCGCGCTCCTGATCCTCGCCGCGCTCCCTCCGGACCCGCACGGCGTGCG